>NZ_JBKABN010000030.1:0-67327 GCF_046269175.1 Serratia sp. J2 | reverse complement strand
TCTCCCTGTGGGAGAGGGTTAGGGTGAGGGGCATCACTACTCCAACAACCCACGCTGGCGCAACGTGAATCGGGTCGCTTCGTTCAGATCGTAGCTGGCCAGTTCTTCCTTCCGCACCCAGGCATAGTCTTCAAACTCATCATTCAGCGTGATGGTGCGGTTGGCGGCATGGCAATCAAAAATCAGGTAAATCATATAGATTTGCTCTTTGCTGCCGTCTTCGTAGGTCTTTACCCGCACGTCATCGCGAAACGTCCAGGGTTGAATGCGGTCCAGCACCAAATCACTACCCAGTTCTTCACTTACTTCACGACGTAACGCCTGCTCGATGGTTTCCCCTGGCTCGGTCCCGCCGCCGGATAGCGCCCATTGGCCGGGGAACACCCCTTTATGGGCCGCCATTTTGCACAGCAGATAGGCGTTATCGTTTTCAATTAACGGGCAAACAATAATACGTTGACGCATCGTAACTCCATGTTTCAAGGGCATCATATTGGTGCAACGCATTATACGCCAGTCACCAGGTCGGAGTTTTAAATTCTCATCTTCCAGTTTTAAGCGGTAACGGGGATGAGAACCGCGATCCTCATCCCGCTGGCTTACAGTTTGGCCCGGTACTCGTCTTCCAACCGGCTCATTGAGGCCCAGAATGGGCTTGGTGTCCGCTCCAACAGGCGATCGGCCAGCAGATCCAGATGAGTATGCCAGCCGCTGGCAACGCTGAGCAGGGTATCGCGGTTGGCCAGGCGGCGATGGGTAAGAGTCAACAGCACCTTATCCTCTTGCTCGGTCAGTTCAATAGTGACTTCAGAAGGGCGGGCTTCCCCTGTTTCTGCCCAGGTAAAGCTCACCAGGCGCGGTGGCAGAATGCAGGTGATATGCCCCATCTGGGCGATTTTACCGGCGCAGGATTTGTATTTTGCCGGCGGTTTTTCATCCTCGCCGGCCAAATCGGCATTGCAGAACAGTAGCTCGATCTTGGCCCCGACCTGCATGGGCATCTCACCGGCGGCCAGCCAGCTGGCACGTTTATCGGATTCGATCAGGTAGGCCCAGACGCGTTTGAGCGGGCCGGGCAGCAGCCGCTGGATCCGCAGCGTACCGGTTTCAATAATCATACCGTAGTCGTTCATGGGTTCACTCCGTCGGAGGATGCGAGTCGGCCTGCAACAGCGCTTGTTCTAGCGCGTCCAGCCGCTCATTCCAGAAATGTTCGTAGGTTTGCAGCCATTGCATGGCCTGCACCATTGGCTCGGGAGCGAGCCGGCAGATATGGTTTCTTCCCTGCACGGTGCGTTGCACCAGCCCGGCAAGCTCCAGCGCTTTGATATGCTTGGAAACTCCGGCAAACGACATCTCGAACGGCGCAGCCAGTTCACCGATGCTGTGTTCGCCTTCGGCCAATGTGCGCAAAATGGCGCGCCTTGTCGGGTCGGCCAGTGCGTGGAAAATGGCGTCCAGCGGAGAGGAAGATAATTTAACCATATGGTTAAATATAGAACGTCAACGTCAATACTCAACCGGTTTGTTGAATATTTTTTAACCTTGTCACAATAAAAGTGTGGGTAAGGCGTTACGCCGGAGAACGATCGAGCATAGTAAGGGCGACATTCACCGCTTTTTCCAGCCGGGCACGGCTCACGCCATCCCGAGCCTGAACGGACAAGCCATGCAGGAACGCCGCAAAATAATCGCCAAGGCTCTCTGCATCGCTGTTGGCGGGCAGTTCACCAGCCTGAATCGCAGCCTGTAATCTGTCGATAATGCCTTGGGTGCGCTGTTGGCGGTGTTCCATCAACCAGCGCCTGACGCCCTGATTTTCTTCACTGACGCTGACCGCAGATGAAACCACCATGCATCCTTGGGGAAGTTCACCGTGGCTGTAGAGGGCAACCGCGTCGTTCAGCATCTGTTTGATGGCTTCACGCACACTGGCTTTTTCTTCGAACGCACGCTCGGCAAAGCCGCCTTCGTGGGCTTCGTAGTGTGCTATTGCTTCACGAAACAATAGCTCTTTCGAACCAAAGGCCTTGTAGATCCGCGCCGAGGCAATGCCCAGTTCGGCCACCAGGTCGGACATCGAGGTGCCTTCAAATCCCTGTCTCCAAAAAAGGTTCCGTGCTTGCAATAGGGCCTGTTCACGGTCGAACTCTCTGGGTCTGCCTGCCATCGTCATCTTCTCCGGTGATTTTGCTGCGGGCTACAGGATCGCTTAAATGGCGGATAACGCCAACGAATTTCAAAATCCTCTTGCCGATAATTGGATTTAAGCCTATTGTTTGTCAATCGACAAACAATAGGAGAGACGATGAAAACGATCAAAGGCCCCAGCCTGCACCTTGCCCAATTTAGTGATGCAGCTCCTCCGTTCAACAGCCTGCCGACGATTGCCGCCTGGGCAAAAGAGACCGGCTTTAAAGCTTTGCAGATCCCTGCGTGGGATAGCCGTTTGTTTGATGTGAAAACGGCGGCGGAAAGTCAAAGTTATTGCGATGACATCACTGGCATGCTGGCGCAGCACGGCCTGGTGGTCAGCGAATTGACCACGCATATTTTCGGGCAACTGATGGCGGTGCATCCAGCCTACGATGCGCTATGCGATAGCTTTGTACCGGAGGGGCTGCGTGGCGATCCGCAAGGGCGAACGCTTTGGGCCAAAGAAAACCTGCTGCTGGCGGCAAAAGCTTCTGCACGCTTAGGCCTGACTGAAATGGGCACCTTCTCCGGTTCGTTGGCTTGGCCCTATCTGTTTCCATTTCCGCAACGGCCTGCAGGGCTGATTGAAACGGCCTTCGATGAGCTGGCCAAACGGTGGTTACCCGTGCTCGACGCCTGTGATGAGCAGGGCATCAACCTGTGTTATGAGATCCACCCCAGCGAAGATCTGCATGATGGCATTACCTTTGAAATGTTCCATCAGCGCGTTGCGGCTCATCCACGCTGCCAAATGCTGTTCGATCCCAGCCATTTCGTGCTGCAACAGCTCAACTATCTGGAATTTATTGATATCTATAAAGATCATATCCGTATGTTTCACGTTAAGGACGCGGAGTTCAATCCAAGTGGTCGGCAGGGGATTTATGGCGGCTATCAGTCCTGGGCGGATCGGGCGGGGCGGTTCCGTTCATTAGGGGATGGGCAGGTGGACTTTAAAGGCATCTTCTCCAAGCTGACGCAGTACGATTATGCCGGTTGGGCCACGCTCGAATGGGAATGCTGCCTGAAGCATCCGCAAACCGGGGCCGAAGAAGGAGCCGCGTTTATCCGCAACCATATTATTCCTGTCACGGATAAAGTGTTCGATGACTTTGCCGGTGCGCCGGTCAACCAACAACAAATCAACGCCTTGCTGGGCATTCGCTAACCTCCGGAGCACCTTATGACTATGCTGACTCACGGGCCATTATCCAATGGGCTCGAGGCCGAACACATCTATATTAAAATCAACGGCCACCGTATTCACTGCGCCATCGCCGGAAGTGGGCAACCGGTGCTGCTGATCCCTGGCTGGCCACAAACTTGGTACACCTGGCGTTACGTCATGCAGGCGCTAGCTAATGCAGGCTTTCAGGCTATTGCTGTAGATCCTCCTGGTATAGGAGACTCGGACAAACCCCTCGGCGGTTATGACACCGGCAGCGTTGCCGAAAAACTCCATCAGGTCATGGCGCAACTGGGACATCAGCGCTATGCGGTGATCGGCCATGATATTGGCATGTGGTTGGGTTATGCGTTGGCAAGCGATTACCCTCATGCGGTTAGCAGACTGGTGCTGACCGAAGCGGTGATCCCCGGCTTGGCAGAGGCACCGCCGATCTTTGTTCCCGCCGAGGACAACATCTTCCTGTGGCATTTTATGTTTAACCAGCTAACCGACCTGCCCGAAGCCTTGACCACCGGCCTAGAGGCTGAGTATCTGGGGTACATTTTCCACCGCTGGTCTTACCGACGCGATCGAGTTGCCGCAGAAACCTATATCGCGGCTTACTCGGTGCCTGGTAGCTTGCGGGCCGGTTTTGATTATTATCGGGCCATACCGGAGACCATTCGACAAAACCAACAACGGGCTAAAACGCCCCTAACGATGCCAGTAATGACGATTGGCGCAGAGCATGCTACCCGCGATGCGCCATTCCTTACCTTGCAGGGCAAGGCTCGTCAACTCCAAGGGGAGGTGGTGCCTGGCTGTGGGCATTTCATTACCGAGGAGTGCCACGAAGAATTTGTCGCCCTGATCCTGCCTTTTTTACAGGAGGGTAAAGCTCATGCCGTTGGATAAGCAGATCGCGCTATTTTTGCAGCAACAGGACGATGCGCCCGCATCATCCTCATTAGAGGAGCTACGTGCGCAGACGGCAGTTGAGTTACAGCGCTTGCAGGGTGCACCCCAGCCCGTCCAGAAAATAATCGAGTTCCATATCCTGGTTGACGGTGGGCAAACTATTCCCGTGCGCGGTTATATTCCCCTAAATGCATTGGAGAATATGCCGCTTCCGGCGATGGTGTTCGCACACGGCGGCGGATGGTGTCTGGGCTCGCTTGACGTTTACGATGAGCCTTGCCGCGCGTTGGCCAATGCCACTGGGCGAGTGATCCTGTCTGTCGACTATCGCCTGGCACCGGAATATCCTTTCCCGACGCCGTTGCATGACGTTTATCAGGTGCTATGTTGGGCCTCGGAACAAGCAGCGCACATCGGCATTGACCCTCTGCGAATTGCGCTTGGCGGGGATAGTGCGGGAGGGAACCTGGCGGCAGCGGCCGCTCTGATGGCCAGAGATCGGTCAGGGCCAACAGTAGAGCATCAATACCTGCTTTACCCTGCATTGGATAGCGGGATAGCGACGCCAAGCTTTGCCGCTTATGGTGAAGGTTACTACTTGACGCAGGAGATCATGGGTTGGTGCTGGGCAAACTACCTTGGGCAGGATACCGACTCTCGGGAGCCTTACGCTTCTCCTTGGTATGCGCCAACGCTGACAGGTTTACCACCAGCGACGATCCTGGTGTGCGAATACGATCCGCTGCGGGATGAAGGTGAACGCTATGCGCAGCGATTACAAGAAGCCGGCGTTAACGTAAATTGCCAGCGTTTGCCTGGGATGGTGCACGCTTGCATGCATATGACTGGGTTGACCCCGGCGGCCCTGGCTCTATTTACTGCGCTGGAGGCTTTGTCTTAATTTGCAGTCCGCCAGGGAAGGCGGGACAATAGACCTGTTTATGTGGTTTTGCACTATCCTTGTTACATAAGACTCACCTTGTACGATCAAATAGTTAAGGAAGATGCAATGTCCGCCGAAGGTAGTAACAAGAGCAGCTTGACGCTGATGGCAGGTGGCGCACTGGGCGTAGTATTTGGCGATATTGGTACCAGCCCGCTGTATACCTTGAAAACCGTGCTGTTTCTGTCTGGGGATGCACCAACACCGGCGGTGATCCTCGGGTTGCTGTCGCTCATTTTCTGGACCTTGGTGATCGTAACCTCGGTTAAATACGCCACTTTTGCCATGCGCATCGATAACAACGGTGAAGGCGGTATTCTGGCGCTGATGTCGTTGTTGGTCAGCAAAAAGAGCACTCGTCCGGTGGTGATATTTGCCGGGTTGTTTGGCGCGGCACTGATCTACGGCGATGGGGCCATTACCCCGGCGATTTCGGTGCTTTCCGCGCTGGAAGGGTTGAATATCGTCCTGCCGCAGTCCAAGCCTTATATCCTGCCCGCAACCGTGGCGATCCTGGTGAGTCTGTTTGCCATTCAGGCGCTGGGCACGGCCCGCATCGGTAAAGTGTTCGGGCCGATTATGGCGCTGTGGTTCGCGGTGATTGCGGCGCTGGGAATTTGGGGCATTATCCAATACCCGGCGGTGTTGATGGCGATCAACCCGGTGTATGGCTTTGAGTTTCTGTTTTCTAACGGGATGGTCAGCTTCCTGGTGCTAGGCGGGGTATTTCTCTGTGTGACCGGCGCGGAAGCGTTGTATGCCGATATGGGGCACTTTGGTAAAAAGCCTATCTGGCTGGCCTGGTTTGGCATCGTGTTTCCCAGCCTGCTACTGAACTATGCGGGGCAGGCAGCCTTGATCCTGTCCGGTGCCGACGTGACACAGAACATCTTCTTCCGTTTGTGCCCACCGGTGTTGCAAATCCCACTGGTGATTTTGGCCACGCTAGCCACCATTATCGCCAGCCAGGCCATTATCAGCGGTGCGTTTTCCATGACGCGTCAGGCTATCCAACTAGGGTGGTTACCGCGTTTACGGGTTAAACAAACCACCGAAGAGAGCTACGGGCAGATCTACATTGGCGCGATCAACTGGCTATTGATGGCGGTAACGGTGTTCCTGGCGGTGTTTTTCAAATCCTCTGATAATCTGGCGGCGGCTTACGGGATCGCCGTTTCCCTGACCATGATCATGACTACGGGGCTGTTGTTTGTCGCCATGCGCGAAGTGTGGCAATGGAGCCTGGCGACCAGCCTGATGGTGGCAGGAGGCTTTTTCGTCGTCGATCTCAGTTTCCTGGTTGCCAACATGAGTAAGGTGTTGGAAGGCGGTTATATGCCGCTGTTACTGGCGGCTGCGGTGTATGCCGTGATGCTGATTTGGCACCGCGGCGTGGTGTCCGCCTCGCAAACCCTGGACGAAAAAGTGGTGCCGGTGACCACCTTTATGACGGAAATTGAACAAAAGGCTATCCCTCGGGTACCGGGCACGGCGATTTTCCTGACGCGCTCCCAAGGAGGGACGCCGCCGGTAATGAAATGGCACGTGAAACGCAATGGTTCACTGCATACCGACCTGCTGGCGTTGAATATCGTGGTGCAAAACGTACCGCGAGTGGCCGACGAAGAGCGGTTAACCATGACCGAACTGGCCCCCGACTTCTGGCGTGGCGTCGCTCATTATGGTTTTATGGAGCGGCCAAACATTCCTCAGCTGTTACGTCATCTGGAAGCGCAGCAGTGCGGTTTCAATCTCAACGACGTAACCTACTATCTGGGGCACGAAACCATTGTCAAACGTGAAGGCCGTGGCGCGATGCCAGCATGGCAGCGTAGTCTCTTTGCCCTGATGGTGCGTAACGGCATGCATGTGACCGATTATTACTATCTGCCTAGCGATCAGGTGGTTGAAATCAGCCGTCGCGTACCGGTTTAAATCCGCCCTAAAAGATAAAAGGAGCCAGGGAAGTGCAAGGTGTGCCAGAACAGTTTCCGTTTGAGAAAGATCGCGCCCAGTTCCGGCATTTGCCGCAGTTGCCGGGCGTGGAGCTTTATCAGGCCCATATCGATCGCTATGCGTTTGAACCACACGCCCATGATGCGTTTGGCATCGGCACGGTGGAAGCCGGTGCGGAGCGTTTTCGCTACCGCGGGGCACAACATTTAGCCGCGCCGGGTGCCTTGGTGCTGATGAATCCGGACGAGCTGCATACCGGTGAAGCGGAAACGGCAGGCGGTTGGAACTATCGGATGATCTATCTGGAGCCTGCGGCGCTGGAGCGGATTTCCGGTGAGAAGGGCTGCTGGTTCCACGACGTGATCCACCATGATGCGGCGGCGGCCAAGCGGCTTTCGCAAACGCTGGCGGCGTTATGGCAAACCCGGGACACGCTGGCGCTCGATAGCCTGCTGCTGTCCGTCGTTGATGTTTTCCGTCCTCACGTGCGTATTGCTCAGCCGCAGCAGAATGAAGCCGCTCATCGTATGGCGATAGTGAAGGAGTATCTGCGGGATAACTTCGCTTCACCGATCACGTTGAGCGATCTGGCAGCGTTGGTCTCGCTCAGCCCGTATCATTTCCAACGTAAATTCAAAGCGCAATTCCATGTCACCCCACATCAGATGCTGATGGCGATCCGGCTCGAAAAGGCCAAGCAGATGCTCGGGCGGGGAATACCTGCGGCCCAGGTGGCCGTAGCTGTGGGGTTAACCGATCAGGCACATCTCACCAAAGCGCTGGTTAATCGTTACGGTGTCACGCCTGCGCGCTACCAAAAGCAGGTGATGCGTTAAGGGCACACTTGGCAAACGGAATATCAGCACGCTGCCAACGGTATTTTTACACTATGTTCTGCGGCTTATCTCCTGGAGGGGACCATGAAGTTGTCAAAAATATCCGCCATGTAATCCACAAAAACGCGTACCTTTGGCGTCATTTGGCGGGTACTGGGCCAGAGCATGTGAAAAGTGGTCGTTACGGGAGCCATAAAGCTGTCCAGCACCGTCTTCAGTTCCCCGGTGGCAAGCTCATCTTTTACCGAATAATCCGGCAAGCAGGCGACACCACGACCCTCTTTTACCATAAACAACAGAACGTCGAGGCTGCTGCAGACAAGTGTCAAGGGAGCGACCTTTCCGCTACTTCTTGCCGCTACATGCTGAAACGGCCACTGTGCAACTTTCCCTGAACTGGGGAAGCGATAGTGAAGGCAGGCATGCTCGGACAGTTCATCCGGACTGGATGGAGTTCCATTACGCTCGAAGTACTCAGCAGAACCCACAATACAGAGTCTGAATGAACCCAGACGACGTGATATCAACCTGGAATCGCTCAGTTCTCCCCCTCGTATCACAACGTCCATCCCGTCCTCAATGACATCAGATAATCTGTCGGAAAAATCGAGATCCAGCTCAATCTGCGGATGACGCTCCATAAATTGCGCAATCATCGGCAGCATCAATCCCCCGGCTAGCGGCAGTCCAACACGGAGCCTTCCGCGAGGTTGCCCGGTCATGGCTGAAATCTCATCTTCTGCGGCCTGAATTTCGCTGAAAATTCGGTGACACCGTTCCAGGAAAACCTCGCCCTCAGATGTCAGACGCACCGAGCGTGTACTTCTCTGGAATAGGCGTACGCCCAGGCGCTCTTCCAGCCTCGATATGCTCTTGCTGACCGCGGATGATGAAATACCTTTTACCCGCCCGGTGGCGACGAAGCTTCTCGTCTGTGCCACGTGCATGAACACCTCCAGCCCGGTCATTTTTTCCATCATTTGTTTCTGCCCATCATTGCTGACAAATATGTCACTTGTGTTATGCCAGCCAGCCCCATCAATGGCAAGCGGATATCCGCTTATTATTACCGTCATAACACGACCCAACGGACGGCTTACTCAGGCCGTCCCAGAGTTCTGATAGACAGACACAGGAGAAACATCATGAGCAACAAAATTCGCGTAGGCATCATTGGCACAGGCGGTTGGGCAAGGTATGGCCATATTCCGGCCCTTCAGTCGCTGGAAGATTTTGAGATTACGGCGCTGGCCGGGCGTAATAAAGAAAAGGTTGAGAAATATGCCGCTCAGTTCGGCATCGGCCAGGCCTATGGTAGCCCGGAAGAACTGCTGGCCAATCCTGATGTAGATCTGGTTGTGGTGTTGGCACCGACGCCTGAACATGGCCGCCTGGCGAAAGCGGTCATTGAGGCAGGAAAGGATGTCTACAGCGAATGGCCTCTTTCCACCACCACAGCAGAATCAGAAGAGATTCTGGCGCTGGCGCGTGAAAAGGGGGTTAAACATATTGTTGGCCTTCAGCGTCGCTTTTCTCCCAGCTCGCGTTTCTGGCACGACCTGATAAAACAAAACTGCGTCGGTAAAATCCGTGCGGTACGCATGTCCGTAGGTGTCGATGCTTTTGGTGAGGTCATGCCGGCGTTTGCAAAATGGGCGCTGGATGCGGCTAACTTCACCGAAATACTGTCGATATACGGCGGCCACTTCCACGATATGTTGTTCCACGGTGTGGGTTTCCCGCAAAAACTGACGGCAATTACTGAAAACCAGTTTCCTGTCACCACGATTGCGGAAACCGGTGAGAAAGTGCCTTATACCAGCCCGAATGAAGTGATGGTTATCGGGACACTTACCAACGGTGGGCTGTTCTCGGTGCAGCTTGAGGGGGGCCAGAAACATCGTACCGGCCTGCAGATTGATATCACCGGCACTGAAGGCGTGCTGCGTATTACTAATGCGCGTGGTTTTGAGAATAAAGATGATAACGCGATAGCGATAATGCGCAATGGTGTTGAGACATTTGAACCTCTGGCTGTCCCCGCAGAATATGCGTTTTTACCCGTTTCTCATCTTGATGCCAGTTCACAGGATGTGGCCTATCTCTACGCGGCCTATGCCCGGGACAAAGCGAGGGGCTCCAGTGAAGCAACTACGTTTGAAGATGCCTTGCGCCAGCATCGTTTAATCGATCGGATCACTGAATCCTCTGAGCGTTTCTTCAGCTGAGATTTTGTTCCAATCGCCTGCTCAGAATGGAGACATTTTGGGCGGGCAAGCTGTCAGGTTATTGCTGTTCTTCATTCCGCTACAGGTGCCAGGACACCTACAGTAAGTTGTCTAACCACTCGGCAAATACCCGCACTTTGCGGGAGAGATGACGGTGCGGATAAAGCAGAGACAACTTTCGAGATGGGGCGGGATAGTCTGGCATTATTTCTACCAGGAGGCCGCTTTCGAGATAAGGTTGTAAAAAAAGATTCATGCCCTGAAGCATCCCCAACCCGGCAAGCCCCGCGGCAATATAGGTTTCAGAGTTATCCAGAACAAGCTTACCCGGAAGGTTAACTTCTACTGCTCCCGACGGTGTTTCGAACGTCCACGGAATAATTTGCCTACTGCTGCTGTTAAACCAGTTGACGGCCTGATGTTGCTGCAATTCCTCAAGATTTTTTGGCATGCCATGTACTGCAAGATAAACAGGACTGGCGCAAGTCGTCATTTTAATGTTGCCCATAGGTCGTGCGATGTAGTCGCCGTCGTCCAGTTCCCCCATCCGCAATACACAGTCCAGACCGTCGCGCAGCATATCCTGACGACGGTCAGAGCTGCTCAGAATGATTTCGATATCAGGGTGCTCACGATAAAAAACAGGCAGATTGGGCACGACCAGTGAAACCGCAAAAGCGATTGGCATATCCACACGCAGTTGTCCGCGTAAAGCACAATCGGGGCCAAACGACTCCAGCAACTCATCCGTTTGGGCCAGCAAGGGTTTGCTGCGGCGATAAAACTCCTCCCCATCAGGCGTCAGGTTAATCCGCCGCGTCGTTCGCTGCATTAAACGAATGCCGCAGTGTTGCTCAAGTTGCTGCACGGCTTTGGTGACTGCGGGGCGATGGATTTGCAGATTTTCCGCCGCCTGAGTAAAGCTGCCAGATTCGACAATTTCAATAAAAATTTTAATAGATTCAAAAAGATTAATTTGCATAGCGTACTTATTTTTAGGCGAGGGGGACACGTTGTTAAGCAGTACCCGAATAGCCCTATTGTTACTTATTTAATAATAGTGATGAAGTGTTTTTGCTATTTTTCCAAACAATATCGCGATCTACACTCTTCTCACTTCGAAAGCTGAGCTGCTCCGTAGCACCATTTTGAAACGTTGGAACGCTTTAAGGCAGCCTTATCAGGTCGCCAGAACCCATTTGTTAAGGATATTCCGCCATGCAAAATAACCGTATTTGTCAGATTCTGGGCATAGAAAAGCCTGTCATCCAGGGACCGTTATCCTGGTTAACCGATGCCCGTTTGGTCGCTGCTGTCAGCAACGCCGGGGGCCTTGGTGTCCTGGGGCCAAATGCAGGCTTGACGGCAGAAACCGAAGTTTCCACGCCGGAAGAAACTGCCGAGAAAATGCGAGAAGAAATCCGTAAAACCAAAATGCTTACCGAAAAACCTTTTGGCGTCAATCTGATCCCGACGCCTGAGAACGACGTATGGACTCCATCCATCATGCAGGTGATAAAAGAAGAAGGGGTGAAAGTTGTGGTTTATACAGGCTATGGTGAAGGCGCGGTGATCCCCGCTCTGTTTGACGAACTGAAAAACGCGGGCATCAGTATTATCTACCGCGACATTAATCCAACCCCTGAAAATACCCGTCTTGCCGAAGCTGCAGGGGCAGATATTATTGTCGCCACCGGTTTTGACGAAGGAGGAACCTTGCCAGGTAAGGCTCTGGGAACATTTTCAATTGTACCGCTTATTGCCGATGCCGTACAAAATGTACCCGTGCTGGCCGCAGGGGGGATCACCGATAGACGCACCGCCAGAGCAGCCCACGCCCTTGGGGCAAGCGGAGTTTTTGCCGGCTCTATTTTTATCAGTACGGAAGAAAGCCGTGTACCACAATCGGTGAAAGACAAAATCATTGATTCGGATGGTCTGGATATGCTGCTTTTCCGTACCATGCCAGATTACTATCGCTCGTTGCCCGGCAAGCTGGCACAAAAGCTGGTGCAAATGGATAAGGCAGGAGCCAGTAACGAAGAGCTTGGAAAAACGATGGGTGGATTACGCGGTTTGCGTATAGGCATGCTCGAAGGAAATACGGATGACGGCTATATCTCGCTTGGCACCGGCATCGGTAGCATTCGGGATGTTAAAAGCGTAGCTGAAGTGGTTGATGAGTTAGCAATATGATCGTTTCCCGCCGTTTACGGCGGGGTTATCTATTTAACTTGGTCAGGGTCGATACTGCTCGGCCCCTTCAGATTGGCCAACGTTGCTATCAATCAAAAAACAGCAACCTGGTACAATATTCTGCCCCCACGTCCCTCTATCCTTAAGCCACTTGAGAATGGCTGTTGATGATGGAGTCACTATGTTTGTCGGTGTGATGTTTGCCCTGATTGCCGGGTTGATGTGGGGGCTGATATTTATTGGCCCGGTATTGGTGCCGGACTATCCAGCCGCGTTGCAATCCACCGGGCGCTATCTGGCTTTTGGGCTTGTCGTGCTGCCGCTGGCCTGGCTGGATCGCCGCCGCCTGCGTCAGCTGCTGGCTAAAGATTGGCTAGAGGCGTTAAAACTGACCGCGATTGGCAATCTGCTGTATTACCTGTGCCTGGCCAGTGCGATCCAACGTACCGGAGCGCCTGTATCGACCATGATTATCGGCACGCTACCGGTAGTGATATCGGTCGCTGCCAATCTGTTTTACGGCCATCACGACGGCCGTCTCTCCTGGCGAAAATTAACCCCGGCCTTGCTGGTGATTGCCCTCGGGCTGGTGCTGGTCAACGTTGCGGAACTGCAAGGCAATAGCGAGCCTATTGATGTCTGGCGTTATACCAGCGGCCTGGGATTGGCACTCTTAGCGGTGGCGTGTTGGACCTGGTTCCCTCTGCGTAACGCGCGTTGGCTACGCGATAACCCGGATAAACGGCCCACAACCTGGGCCACGGCGCAGGGGATTGTGACTTTACCTTTGGCGTTGGTGGGTTATGTGCTGGTTTGCGGCCAATTGGCGCTGACACAGCCGCAGTTCGCGCTGCCGTTTGGCCCGAGACCGCAGGTGTTTATCCCGTTGATGATTGCTATTGGCGTCTTGTGTTCCTGGCTAGGTACGTTGTGTTGGAACGAGGCGAGTCAGCGTTTACCGACGGTGCTGCTTGGGCCGCTGATCGTATTCGAGATCCTGGCTGGATTGGCCTATACCTTTATGCTGCGCCATAGCTGGCCACCCCTGCTGACGCTATGCGGTATTGCCTGCCTGACGGTTGGGGTGATTTACGCCATGCGCATCAAGTTGGAACCGAAGGTGGTTGCGCTAGAGGAGACACGTTAAAACGTATGCTGCATTCGTCAAAAGATGAGGCTACGGGTTTCCCCGTAGCCGTTATCGATTAACGTTTACTGTGGTGGATAATCTCTTCGGCCACATTGCGCGGAGCCTCTGCGTAATGGCTGAACTCCATGGTGTAGGTGGCACGGCCTTGCGACATGGAGCGCAGGGTGGTGGAATAGCCGAACATCTCAGACAGCGGGACCTTGGCATGGATCTCTTTGCCTCCGCCACCGGGGATATCCTCCATCCCTTGCACCATACCGCGTCGTGACGACAGATCGCCCATCACGTTTCCGGCGTAATCCTCCGGCGTTTCCACCTCTACCGCCATGATTGGCTCCAGGATCACCGGACTGGCCAGGCGACAGGCCTCTTTAAACCCAAAGATAGCCGCCATACGGAAAGCCTGCTCGGAGGAATCCACATCGTGGTAGGAACCGAAGGTCAGATGCACTTTGACATCGACCATCTGATAACCCGCCAGCACGCCATTATTGAGCGCCTCCAGAATGCCTTTTTTGACTGCTGGAATATATTCACCGGGGATCACGCCACCTTTGATTTCATCAAAAAACTCAAAGCCTTTACCGGGTTCATTGGGCTCCACCGTCAACACCACGTGGCCGTATTGGCCTTTACCACCGGACTGACGTACAAATTTGCCTTCTACGTCGGTCACTTTCTGACGGATGGTTTCGCGGTAAGAGACCTGCGGTTTACCGGTGTTGGTTTCAACGCCGAACTCGCGCCGCATCCGGTCAACTATGATCTCCAGGTGCAATTCACCCATGCCGTAAATGATGGTCTGGCCCGAGTCTTCATCGGTACGTACGCGCAGCGAAGGATCTTCCGAAGTCAGGCGTTGCAGCGCAATCCCCATTTTCTCCTGGTCGGCCTTGGTTTTTGGCTCGATGGCCTGCGCGATAACCGGCTCCGGGAACACCATACGTTCCAGCGTGATAATGGCATTGGGGTCGCATAGCGTATCGCCGGTGGTCACATCCTTCAGGCCCACGCAGGCGGCAATATCCCCGGCGTGCAGCTCATCGACTTCTTTACGATCGTTGGCGTGCATCTGCACGATACGGCCAATACGCTCTTTTTTGCCTTTTACCGGGTTATAGACGCTATCGCCTTTGGCCAGAATGCCGGAATAGACGCGCACGAAAGTCAATTGGCCAACAAACGGGTCGGTCATCAGCTTGAATGCCAGCGCCGAGAATTTTTCATTATCATCGGCCTTGCGGGTGATAATGTTATCGCGTTCATCATGGCCTTCCATCGGCGGGACATCCAGCGGAGAGGGCATCAGTTCGATCACCGCGTCCAACATGCGCTGAATCCCTTTGTTACGGAATGCCGAACCGCACAGCATTGGCTGGATCTCACCGGCAACGGTGCGGGCGCGCAACCCCTGGACGATCTCCTCATTGGTTAATTCGACCTGATTGAGGTACTTGTCCATCAGTGCTTCAGAGCCTTCCGCCGCCGCTTCAATCATCTTGTCGCGCCACTCTTGGGCCTGCTCGAGCATTTCTGCTGGGATCGCCTCGAAGCGGTAGGTCATACCCTGAGTCGCTTCATCCCAGAAGATGGCCTGCATGCGGATCAAATCTACTACGCCGGCAAAATGGTCTTCAGCGCCGATGGGGATCACCACCGGCACCGGATTGGCTTTCAGGCGCTCGATCATCATATTGCGCACGCGGAAAAAGTCCGCCCCGGTGCGGTCCATTTTGTTGACGAAGGCCAACCGCGGCACCTTGTACTTATTAGCCTGACGCCACACGGTTTCAGACTGCGGTTGCACGCCGCCAACCGAGTCATACACCATTACGGCACCGTCCAACACGCGCATTGAGCGTTCCACCTCAATGGTGAAATCGACGTGCCCAGGGGTATCGATGATATTGATCCGGTGCTGAGGATAATTATGCTCCATGCCGTTCCAGAAGCAGGTGGTAGCCGCGGAGGTAATGGTGATCCCGCGCTCCTGTTCCTGCGCCATCCAGTCCATGGTAGCGGCGCCGTCGTGGACTTCGCCCAGCTTGTGACTGACCCCGGTGTAAAACAGAATCCGCTCGGTCGTCGTGGTTTTGCCGGCATCAATGTGCGCCGAGATGCCGATATTGCGGTAGCGTTCGATGGGGGTAGTGCGTGCCATAATCAACCTTTCTTAGCCTTGTGGCGTACGGCTTTAACAGTTTACGTAAAATGATATCCCTCAATGGGTTATCAGCCAGGCCTGGAACAACAACGTCCTACGGCCTTAGAGTAATCGTAGTTGATAGTATTAAGTTTATTAACCTATGACTGTGATAGGTCGTTTAAAAACTAAACATTACAGATCACGGGGTTGTTCTGCGGATAGCACTTGCCAGGGTGTGAAGGGGGGCAAACTGAACGGTTGTACAAGAAATTTCCAGCAACCAAGATAAATAATGTTCAGGTTGCCTGAAAACAAGCTGGCTCGCCTATTGCTATAAATTTTTCTGCAGAGAAATTGATGTTTATGTGAAGTAGAGCGAGACATCCCACAAACTTCATGGTTAAATTCAGAATTCGCTCAAATAGCACATTATTTTATTGCAGAGCGAATTTTATTTACTCATGGATTAAGAGATTAACATGCAAAAAACATATTTATCAGTACTTCTGGCTGGCGCAATGGCATTGTCATTCGGTGCTCAGGCTGCGGGTGAAAGCACCATTTCTTTAGGTTACGCTCAAAGCCATGTGAAGGTTGATGGTAACAACCTGAATGAGAATCCTAAGGGTTTCAATCTCAAGTATCGCTATGAAATTGATAGCAATTTAGGATTTATTACTTCATTCACCTACACTACGCAGTCGTATGATTTCTATTATGGCAGTAACAAAGTGGGTGATGGTGATTTAAAATATTACTCACTGACTGCAGGCCCAGCCTATCGCTTTAATGACTATATCAGCGCCTACGGTTTAATCGGTTTTGGCCACGGCAAGGCGACATCCAATGTCTCTATGCGGGGTTACTCTTCTAACACCGACGAAAGCAAGACCAGCGTCGCTTACGGTGCTGGCTTACAGTTTAACGTAACCCCTAATATTGCTCTTGATGCTCACTACGAGTATTCAAAGTTGGGTGACTTTAAAGTCGGTACCTGGACCGTCGGCGCTGGCTATCGTTTCTGATAGAAATGTCCTAAAAGGTTTTGAGGGAGCTGTTCTACGCCATTACTGTCGCTAAAAATGGCTTGGCTTTCTCGAAACCTCGGAGCCGCCGCTACTCGCGGCGGTTCCGGTGTTACTCTCCTTCACATGCGTTCTTTTCAATGAATATTTTCTGCCGGTTGGTATACAGATCCTGCCAAACAGCTTAATAGCCCTTCCATAATCCGTTGGTAGGCGGTTTAATGTAGCGGCGTTAAAATACCGAGTAACCGTTTGCTGAAAGGACTCGTCATGTCTGCGTTTCGTGTTCTGTTTTTGCTCGCCGTTGCGGTCCAACTGCCGGCCTATGCCAAGCCTTTGGTCAAATCATCCGGCACTGCACCAGGTACCATTCAATGGCAACCCTGCAACAGTACCGCCTTTCAGCACTGGTTCAGCGATGGGCCGCCTCCGGCCGGTTTACAATGTGGCTATGTTGAAGCGCCACTGAGTGGCCAGAATGCAGCACAAACCGTTCGGCTGGCTCTCACGCGGTTACCTGCGGTAGGCCCAAAAAAAGGCAGCGTGGTGATTATCGCAGATGGACCTGGCTCGCCAGGGATCAATCCACAAATTGCCGAGCAGGGGCCCGCCTGGCGGTTGCAAAAATCTTACGACATCATTGGTTATGATCCCCGCGGTGTGGGGCAATCGACACCCAAGATTTCCTGTCAACTGACAGCTAGCGAGGAAACACCGTCACCCGATGAAAACGATATCCCAGGCGCAGAGCAACAGGCACGAGATATGGTGGCGGCCTGCATCAAGCAGACAGGGGCCGACGTGGTGCAGCATATGGGCACCCATGAAGCCGTTAACGATCTGGACGCTATTCGCCGGGCGTTGGGTGAACCCGCGTTGTCCGCCGTGGCGTATTCTTACGGTACCAAGGTCGCGGCATTGTATGCGGAGCGATTCCCTAAGAAAACCCGTGCGTTGGTGCTGGATGGCGTGGTGAACCTGAAGGATGATGACTTTAGCCAACGCATCAATCAGGAGCGGGGTTTTCAGCAAAGCTTCCTGCGTTTTGCCGATGATTGTGAGAAAAACGGCTCATGCCCATTAACCAGCGAGCCTAACCGGGCGATCCAGTTGTACCACAGGATGCTGCACAAGTTGCATGATACTCCTTTCGTTACCCCCTCGGGTTATGAGATCTCTGCCGATGACGTGATCACCCTTACGCGTAACCTGTTGCCAAGGAGGGAACGTTGGCCCGAGTTGGCCACGGCCTTGCGTAAAATTGATGCGGGCAAAGCCGATGATGCAGTGACCGATCTTATCGACGAAAGCTATACCCCGGACGCTGATGATGCGCGAACGGTGATCACCTGTGCAGATATGGCTAAGCCTGATGCTGACCAGCAGCTGTTACGTCGGCAGCGCCAGCAAATCAATACCGCAGCCTCATTTCCCAACTACTTACCGTTGCATGAGTATCCACTAGAGACCTGTGATTTCTGGCCATACCCTGGCCATGTGGAACCGCATGTTCCAGTACTTTCTACCGCTCTCCCGCCGTTGCTGTTCATTACCCAGCGCTATGACCCGGTTACGCCATATCGTAACGCCCGTGAAATGGCTTCGAGTTTTAAAAGCCCGCTGATTACCCGCGAAGGGGATGGCCATACGCTGGCGTTGACGGGTGTTGACGGTTGTGTGGATAGCGCAGTAGTGGATTATCTGTTGAGCCCCAAAAAGCCACGGCGGGATAAAAGCTGCCGTTGAGTGGGGTTTTTGCGGGTAATGATATAGGGGCAGGATTAGGGTTTTACCTAAGAATATTCTGCCCCGCAATAAAGTACAGGGTCAGGCTGAGTGCCTGGTAGGGATACAGATCTTTCCGTTAATAATGTGGGCATCTCGGCGGATCCACTCATTAACTTTGTAAACACTGGTTCTGTGCAGTTGTGCGAAGGTTTTAATATCTCCGTCATGCTTTCTATATATAAACTCTCTGACGCTGGTCAATGTGCATTTCTCCATGAGGTGTGGCTTCCTAGGCGTTGGGGGTGCATTTTCATTATTAGGTTAGTGCAGTTAAAGGAGAGAGCGTAGCATAAAGATTTAAATACTGGAATTAAACTTCGCTGTTATATGCGATATTTTATCGATCTGTTTTTTTATTAGAAATCCTTAGGTTACAGATAGGGTTACACTCAGGGTTAAAATAAACAAAAAAAATAAATTTTGTTTAAAATCAATGTATTGCATTTATTTTAGGTGGTGGCTAACTATGGGGAACACTGACACTGATTAATAACCTACATGGATTCATCGATAAGAAATAATTTCCTGTCGTGCTTAATGCAATAAATAACGCGCCAACAACAAAATCAAGAATAATCTCAATATATGGATGTGAGTTTATTCTTGGGTAACAGCGAGTTTTCTGGGTTTTTTCCTAAATAAAAGCCAGCAAGTGGACTTCCGAAGATTTATCTGGACTTTGCCATCAAGAGATGGGTGATGATTAGCCCCATTGTGATTTGTTAACATTCCATGAGCGTTGATAAAGGGCTAACGGATGGGCGCAGCCAGACAGATGACCAAACTCAATTCAGTTCATATGCTGGTTGCGCCCATAGTTGGGTTAAATCAACCCAAGTTTGCCACTAATTTCCATGATCTCGCGCCGCCATTGCTGCTGCAACTGCGGCTTTTGATGCTTGGGTTTACGTGTTAAATCTTCCTCAAGTTTGTGCTCCAAAGCAACCAACGTTGCCAGCAGGTGTTCTTCATTGCTCGATATCGCAGGTGCAACGAGCAACTCACGTTCAGGGGATGCCACCAGCTCGGAATGGCCGCCACCACTCAAGATGGTGTAGACGGGTAAAAGGTCGTGCCATTCGGTCAGTTGACGATCGTCTATCAACCAGTAGCGATTACAGCTTTGCTCCATCAGCGTCCGATCGTGGGTGACCAGCAGCACGGCTCCTGCAAATTGTTGCAACGTTGCGGCCAGTTCTTCCTTACCCTCCATATCCAGATGGTTGGTCGGTTCGTCGAGCAGCAACAGTGAGTAGTTGGCCAGGCTAAGCGCAACAAACAATAACCGCGAACGCTCGCCACCGCTCAGCGTAGACACTTTCTGTTGGTGGCGCAGGTAAGGGAAACCGGCACCGATCAGCGCCATTTTCCGTTGGTCTTCGGTCAGAGGCGCGAAGTGGCTCAGAGCATCGCTTAACGAGTCCTCATCGTTGAGCTGTTGCAGGCTCTGGTCGTAATAACCAATACGCACGCGAGGGTGAAAAACCACCCCCTGGCAGCTTGCTTGTTGGTATTGCTGCCAAAGGAAGTGCAGCAATGAAGACTTACCACAACCGTTACGGCCTACTAACGCGATGCGATCGCCACTTTTTACCTGAAGATGTTCCAGACTGAACAGCACCGGCGCGGTAGGAGCAGGGCGAATGGCTAAATGCTCCAACGCAAACAGTCGATCGGCAGGCAGCGCTTCACCACTGAGCCTGAGCCGCCACTGGTTGCCTGTGCTCAAGGCGGTTTGTTGGTCCTTTAATCGAACCACCTGTTTTTCCATCTGTTTGGCTTTACGTGAGAGATCTTCGTTGTCATACACCTGGCCCCAGACTGCCAGGCGTTTGGCACTTTTCTCTACGCGGTCAATTTCCTTTTGTTCAGCCTGATGGCGGTGCTCATCAGCCAAGTCCTGCTCTTGGAGGGCGAGGCGCGCCTGCGAACAGGGTAAACGGAAATACTGCAGAGTTTTGTCACGCAGGATCCAGGTACAGTTGGTTACGCTGTCCAGTAACCGGCCGTCGTGGGAAACCAGCACGAAGCTACCGTTCCAGCCATTGAGGAATTGCTCCAGCCACAGTAGCGTCGGCAGATCCAAATGGTTACTGGGTTCATCCAGCAGCAGCAAATCTGGCTGGCGGATCAGCGCCCGAGCTAACAACAACCGGGTATGCTGGCCACCGCTCAGGGTTCCCGCGGTCAGATCCCACGCCGCTCGGTCGAATCCCAGTTCGGCGAGTAACACTTCACCTTGCCAACGTTCAGGCTGGTGTTGGTCATCAGCCAGGCCCGTGAGCACGGCTTCCAACAAGCTGCAGTGATACAAGGTTTCGGGCAGGTGTTGTTCCACCCGAGCCATCAGGCATTGGTGTGATGAGGTGACAGTCCCCGTGCTGGCAGGGAGATCGCCGCTGAGAATTTTAAGAAGGGTGCTTTTGCCACAGCCGTTATGGCCGATTAAACCAATGCGGTCGCCCTTTTTCAGGCTAAAGGAAACCTCAGCCAGCAGCGGGCCGAAAGCGGTATCAATACCAACAGATTGTGCAGAAAGTAATGTCGTCATGGTGCTTACTCAAGGTTACAGGCATGCAAATGCCTATCGTCAAAAAATTGCCGACGATAACCCGGTAAGCCGGAGGGAAGAACTTTGATGTGAGTAAACTTCGCTCAAGCTTAGGTTATCGGAGCACGATACCGGTAATGCTTGAGCAGCGACGATCACCAAGGTGAGGTGAGAATTTGAACCATTCACACGACAGCATAGGGGACCTCCTTTTCATAGTTTTTGGTTGATAGGTGAACGGATTATAAAGGGGATTTACGGTTTCTGCTACTGGCCTGGCAGTGGAAGGCGTAACAGGAAGGTACCCCTTAAAATCTAAACGGGCTCACCATGCAGGTGGTGCTACATGCTGCACCCGTTTAGAGAGTCAATGAGCGGCCGTTCACTCATCTTCTGCGTAGATATCTGGGTCCTGAATATGTTCCAGCACGTCTCCAGGTTGGCAATCAAGATAGCGGCAGATAGCATCCAGCGTAGCAAAACGTATTCCTTTCACCTTGCCTTGCTTTAACAGCGAAAGGTTTTGTTCGGTGATGCCGGCTGCGGCGGCCAGGTCTTTGGATTTGACTTTGCGTGTGGCTAACAACACGTCTAGCCGGACGATGATCGACATAATGGGCTAACCTCACACGAACTGTTGATTTTCACAATGCAACTTGCTGGCCTGTTTCAGGATTTGTGCAATGACGGTAATACAGGCCGCAAGAAACAGGGCAACAATATTCCCTGTATCGATACCTAATGTCACCATTCGTTGGCCAACAGGCTCATGCATGGTTATCCAATAACTGAGAACAGGCTGGCACAACAACTCTAAAATCGTCCAAATGGCGACGTATTGACCCATTCTTCCCAAATGATGCGCCGCTATGCCAGAAAAGTAGGCGCGTTGACCATAGGTTTGGAACAACTTGCGTAAATGATACAACCCAAGCGCAAGTGCCAGTAGCGGCACGCTCGACAAGATAATGCCACCGGCAATTTGCCACCATGGGAAGTGCGTCAAATCAGCACCCAGGGCGCCGATTAAATCGTTTGAGATGGAGACATGAAATCCGTAGCCATCGTTGGCGGCGAGGCTTGGGAATAACCAATAGGAAGCATTAAACAGCAACATGGCGAGTAACAAGCACAACGTGATGGTGGCCATACGTTGGCTGAAGCGGGTCAGGCGATCCAATGTCATAAAAACCTCAAGTCGTTGAGTGGAAGTCGCAGTGACCTTACCTCTTTAATTATCGTAAAACAATAATAAATTATCGAAATGCGATCAGTTAATGGTTGTTTTGTTCACTAAACAACCCTGTTGAGGTTTCTCTTTGAGCGGTAAACGGTCATGGACAGAGCGCCGTGGGGGGGTAAATAGGGGTAAGTGAGGCGTTAGCTAAAATTTCTACTAACCTTCTAGGATTAATGCGCTTTTTCACTGAATAGGTTGTTATTATACTCACCGCTTATTGTTGATCAGGCGCAGTGATATTCATCGTTTCGCCTGTTGCGTTTATCGCCAACCCCATGCTGAGCATTCACCTTTATGATCAAGTCATTACAGATTTTCCTGTTCACCTTTTTGTTGTTCGGCTTACCGCTGGCCCCGTTAGCCAATGCAGCACAGCAGGGTGCTGCTGCGGTTGAACTCAGCCCGCAGGAAATAGCGGCTTCATTGAAAAGTTATCAAAAACAGCTGGATACGATTAAACAACAGGTCTCAAAGGCGAGCTCTGATGGCCAGTTGAACAAGCTGTTTGAAGCCACGCAGGTCTTAGCCACGGACGCAGAAAAACTGACCACCGATCTGCAACCTATGCAGGTGAAGTTACAGGCACAGTTAGACGTGCTTGGCCCGCAGCCCGAACCTGGGGTAATGACCGAAACTGCCAGTGTGGTGCAACAACGCAATACGCTCAATAATGCCAAAAAACAGTTGGACGATGCCGTAAAACGCTCACAAGCCATCAGAACGGGGGCGCTCGACTTAGGTCAACAAATTACCGATCTGCGCCGTGTGGCCTTCAAATCCCAGTTGGCGTTGAATACCGGCAGTATTCTTAGTTCGCAATTCTGGTTGCCAGAGTCATCTTCACAGGTTGAGGATTTAGCTCGTCTTAATGACTTTAAGCAGCAACTGGAGCAAACCCTGGATGCCAGTTGGCAGGAGGAATGGCGCTACGGGACGATAGCGTTACTGATCCTGGCTGCGGCTTGCTGGTCTTTAGGGCGCTATTTCGTGGAGCAGTTTTTTGCCTGGGTGTGTATCCGCTATTTACCCGATGGCCGCTTGCGCCGCAGTTTTATGGCATTAATGACGGTGCTGATCACGTTGTTTGCCACCACGCTGGCGCTAAATCTGCTTATTTCTGCGTTTGACCGTGTTCAGCCGCTGACGCCTCAGGTCCAGGATTTTGCCGATGGATTTATGCAGTTGGGGATTTTCTGTGCGCTGATCGCGGGATTAGGCAGGGCGTACCTTTCGCTGAGCCGTCCATCATGGCGTCTGGCGCAGATGGATGATGCCATTGCGAGCGGCATGCGTTTCCTGTCGCCGTTATTGGCCGGATTGGCTATGGCTTTTGGCACCGTGGAACTGGTGAATAACGTGATTGGTGCCAGTCTTGGCAGCACGGTGCTAGGTAATGGCTTGGCTACCGCACTGATGGCATTAATCTTGTTCGCAATACCGGTTCGGGCACGCCGTATCCGCTATAAGCTAGAGCAGCAGGGGATGCATCTGGAAAAACGCTCGGCGATTGCCGGGATAATCCATATCGTTATTGTGGTATCGGCAACCGTGATCCTGCTATCGCTGTTGATCGGCTATGTGGCTTTCGCTCGCTTCCTGACCTATCAGTTGATTTGGGTGGCACTGGTACTGATGGCGTTTTATTTCCTGGTGATCTTTGCTACCGATTTCTGTACGGTCATTTTTTCCCCTCAAACTGCCAGCGGGCGGGCGCTGAAAAAATCGCTCAACTTTAAAGATCGCCATCTTGAGCAACTGACCGTCATCTTCACGGCGTTGTGCAAATGTTCTTTGATATTGTTGATGATTGTTGCCCTGATTAATGGCTCCTTTGGCACCACCACGCCAAACTCCTTACTGCAAAAGATTGTTGCCATCCTGAGCGGTGAAGGTCTGAAGCGGCTAAATATCGTTCCAAGCAACCTGCTCAATGCGGTGGTTTGCCTGGCGATCGGTATCTATGTGCTGCGGGTCACGCAACGTTGGTTAAGCCATGAGCTGCTGCCAAAAACCATCAGTGATATCGGTATCCGCGCCTCGCTTGTTACCTTGTTCAGCAACGTCGGCTATGTGCTGCTGATCCTGATCACGCTGGCGACGTTGGGGATCCAGTGGAATAACCTGGCCTGGATCGTGAGTGCGTTATCGGTGGGTATCGGTTTTGGCCTGCAGGAAATCGTGAAGAACTTTATCTCTGGCCTGATCCTGTTGACGGAGCGACCGGTTAAAGTTGGGGATATGATCGGTATCGGCGGGGTTGAAGGGGATGTACGGCGAATCAATGTACGCGCCACCGAGATCCAACTGAGCGATCGCTCGACCATGATTGTGCCTAACTCTCAGCTAATCTCGCAGAACGTGCGTAACGCCACTATGGGGAATGCCCAAGGGGTGGTTACCGTCGCGCTGACTTTCCCCACTGATATCGACCCAGAGCAGGTACGCAACGTGTTGCTGAGTGCCTACCATGAACACGATTCCATTCTGGAAACGCCAGCCCCTTACGTTCGCTTCAGCCAGCTTGGCCCTGACGGGATTATCCTCAGCGTGACCGGTTATGTTGCCAGTCCACGCATGGTCGGCGCCACCAAGAGCGATCTGCTGTTCAATATCTTGAAGCTCCTGCGTGCCCAGAACGTTAACCTTTCCAGCCCGAAAGAGGTGGTTTTCATGAAACAACGAGCTAAAAACCTGGTTGATGAAGAAGAACATTCATCTTGATGAGGTAACACCGATGAGTCACTCAATAGCCGATAACGTCATCGGAATTTATCAACGGCATGCCGAGGCGTTTGAGCTGAAGCGGTCAACCACGCTGTTTGAGCAACCCTGGTTAGAGCGGTTTCAGAGCCTGTTACCCGACAACGGGCGGATCCTGGATATTGGCTGCGGCAACGGCACGCCGATCGCCGACTATTTTATCCGCAAGGGCTTTCAGGTGACGGGGGTGGATAGTTCGCCACCGATGATCGATCGTTGCCTGCAACGCTTCCCGGAACAGCATTGGGCAGTGGCCGATATGAGAACGTTAGCGTTAGCGGAGAAATTTGACGGGCTAATAGCCTGGGACAGTTTTTTCCATCTGACGCGTGAAGATCAGCGCCAGATGTTTAACATTTTCCGGCAACATGCCAATAGCCAGGCCGCATTGATGTTCACTAGCGGTCCCAGTAATGGCGAAGCAATAGGGACATTTGAAGGAGAAGCCCTTTATCATTCCAGCCTGGCACCGGAGGAATACAGGCAATTATTGCAAGAGCAGGGATTCCAGGTGGTCAGTATGGTGGCCGAAGATCCCGACTGTGGCGGGCATACTGTTTGGTTGGCGCAACTTGGCGAGTCATCACTGCATCACTTTCTGCCACAGTCCGCTATAGATAGACCATCAGCCAAGTGACGGTGTTGAAAAATATGATCATAATGAAAGTCATGAGAAAGATAGAAAAATACGTACCGCCAACGTTTATCCTGGCGTTGATGGTTGCACATATTGGGTACTTGGTGCTCAGCCCGATCCTGTGGCACGGGTTGCAACATTCTCATGATTTTGCGGAGAATTTCAGTTCCTGGCAACAGGCTCTGGGCTTTCTCGACACGATGGATATTCCCCGCTTTATGATTGGCATTGTGCTGCTCTTTATGGCGGGGATGTTACTGTTAAAAACGCGTATTGCCTGGTTTTTCTCGTTACTGTTGCTCAGTTGCATCGTTATCGTAGATATCGTTATCTATAGGCAAATCACGGTGTTGGCAGGGTATTCACTGGTCACCCTATTAGGGATGCTCATCTACTGGCGCCGTTTTGACCAACGTAAGCTGGCGAGTACCAGTTTCTTTGCTGTTACCAGCATAGCCTCATTGATTGTCTACAGTATGTTAGGAACGCTGTACATTGGCGATCAATTCACCCCCGCGGTCACCGATCTGCCTACGGCGTTTTATTTTGCCGTGGTCTGCATGTCTACTGTCGGTTTTGGCGATATCATTCCGGATACCACTACTGCGCGGATGTTCACACTCACGGTGATTATCTTTGGCATTACGGTTTTTGCCGCCTCTCTGGCATCGGTTGCTGGCGTGCTAATCAGCCAAAATCTTCAACGTATTATCAAAGGGCGGTTCTCTCACATGGTTCGCAAAAATCATTATATTATTGTTGGTACCTCTTCATTGGCACTCAATGTCTATCAGGGGCTGATTGAAAGCGGCGGTAACGTGACTATTGTTTGCGAGCCAGGCAATAAGCAACATTACCCTGACCATGCGGATGTGGTTGAAGGCGATCCTTCCGCCGTTGCGACGCTGGCATTAGCCGGGGCTGAAAAGGCGAAATACATTGTTGCCTTGACCGAAAGCGATGCGGTTAACGCTTTCATCATATTGGCGGCCAAAGAGGTGGGTGGGGCAGACACCAAAACCATCACGTTGGTCAACGAAAGCCAGAATATGAACAAGATCAAACGTGTCAAACCCGATGCCGTACTCTCACTGCAGTTGTTAGGCAGTGAATTGCTGGTACGATCGCTCAACGGTGAGGTGGTTAATCACGATCTCAATATTGATGCATTTTTCAGCAACGGTGAGAGTGATAACAAGGGCAAGTAACCGGGTTGTTCCCGCACCACCTAAGCGGTGCGGGGACGGTTTTTTAGCGTTCAAATCCCCACTCAGACCATTTGCTTTTGATTTTCTCCTGCAACGGCAGCGGATAATTGGTAGCAAAACTCAATACCTGCTCCAACGGTTGGTTGACCTGCTGTTGGATCTGCAAGCAACTGTACGCCACCAGGCCGCCGCGCCCGCGCAGTTTGGTGGCCACATCCAGGTAAATCTGTAACCCGGTACCGTCGGAGTCGTACTGCGGATAGTGAAACACGCCTTGCACCGGGTTATTGCGCGTCGCTAATGCCCAAGTCACTTTGTTGCTGTCATCAGGGGGAATATCTTCTCCCACGATGATCAGCTTGGCGGTGGTTTTACCAATATGGTTGGTCCAGAACACTTCGGCAATCTTGTCGATAAAGGCTTTGACCGTCATGCCGGTGATTTTATGCCAGTCGTCACGTACCCGGATCACCAGCCAATGGGAAGAGGCCTCCAACGGGCTGAAACAGTCGATGATCGGCAGACCGGACTTTTCAAAATACACTCTGGCGGTGGCAGATAAACAGAAGCAGCCAAGCATTAACGTAGAGTCGATCGGAACACCCGGAATGCAGATCGGCAAGATAGCCTCATCGCGGAAGGTGACGCAGGTGATTTTAGCCAAGGGTTTCAGGCTGGACTGGTTGGAAAGGTAGCCTGGGAACTCGCCAAACGGGCCTTCAGCCACGGATTTATCCGCGCTGACATAGCCTTCGATGATGATTTCACATTCGGCTGGTACCAACACATCGCAGGTTTCCGCTTTCACCATCTCAATGCCGTGGCCAAGGAATGCCGAAGCATAGTTGTATTCATCATGCCAGGCTGGCGGTGCGGCAGACAGCAACATGGTAACCGCCGGAGGCACTCCCAGCGCGATCACGAACGGGCAGTCTTTTCCCTGAGCCGTCCACATATTGTAGATCATGCCGTTATGCTGGAAAGGCAGCCACAGGCCGACAATATTGTTCTTCGAATAATGCGGGCCATTACCGTGTGGTACGCCGACCGAACTGGCGTGAGGCGGTTTTGGCGTTGGGTTATTCTGCGGCCGTGAACCGGCGATCATCGCCCGGCTGAATGACCAATTGGTCCAGGCGTCCTTATCTACCGTGTAGGCGTCTTCCGGCACAGGCTCACCCGGCGGGGTTCGCACCATGATGGCTCCGGCAGTCTGGAAATAGCGGCCGCCGTCGCCGTCGTGCAGGATAGGAGCCGGGATTTTGGTCATATCAACCTGATCGCCCACCCATTTGTTTTGTTTACATGGGGCCGTGGCCGGGTCAACCATCACTGGCGGATGCGGCTCCTGGCCGATGGCATCCAGAAAGGCATCCTGGATCTCCAGCAACTGAGCATCGTCCGGTAAACCTAGCATCAGCGCCAGACGCTGCCAGCGTTTGCCCGGCACGCGGCTGACCGTCGGGCCCATTTCTGCCGCCCGAAAACCGGGGGCGCCCTTCACCTTGCTAAACAGCGGCATTGGGCTTTCCGTTTCGCAGGCGTGGCGCAGAATAGCGCCAATCTCCAGATACCAATCCACCTCATCAGGGATCGCCACCACTTCCCCCTTGCTGGCCAACAGTTCCAGATAGGCGCGGTACGATTTGGGGACTTTCTGCACATCAATTTTCAGTTTACGTCGCTTCATTGATTTTGATCCTGATGTGGGCCACTGAGTTCATCGGCCAGAGCGAATGACTGGGCTACGCCGGTCAGCGTTGGGTTCCATGAGCCAGGGCGGGGGAACAGCATGCTGCCCAGGCCATAAACGTTCGGGTAACGGTGCATCTGACCGTTGAGGGCGGTGACCGAGGTTGCAGGATCGTCGCCCATCCACAGGGTGCCCGCCTCGTGCACTAACCCCTGATTGCGGATATTGTCCGGCGGCGATTTTTCCCAGGTAAAGCTGCCGTCAGGGTTATTGTGCTGGTACTCAAGTGGGGCATCTCCAGCTAGGGCGTACATCACGTCATAGGTGGTTTTATCCATCGCATCCCAGAATTGACGGTCGGTTTCCTTCATCTGGATATACACTTCGGCCTCACCCAGCGGGTTGGTCGTGACGTAATTCCACGAGTTTACCGAGCGTTCCCCGAGGAACTCCCCCATGGAATGCAGCATGATCACCACGTAGTCAGGATCCTGATAGGTGGCAACGGCTTCTGGTGAAGAAGCATCTGGCAGGATGCGATACAACACGTCGTAGCTTTCCGCCGGTTGTGGGTTATGGACCACGCTGATGTGGGTGTGCATCAGGCGGTTGGTGGTTTTATCGATACCGGGCAGGTAATAGGCCACGGTTTGCAACTGGTTGGTTAATACCGGCAGGCTGCTGGCGGGGATACGGGCTGCCAGCCAGGAACGGATATGACCGCACAGGTTTTTTCCCACCAGTTTATCGTCAGGGAAAGACTTGGTGAGGATAAACCCGGCTTCCAGCGTGTTGCAGGCCAAAATCACCTTGGCATTGCCGACGCTTAGTGAGCCATCTTTAGTAATGATTTCTGTGACAACGTCACCTTCTGCAATCAGTTTCTCCACTTCGGCATTGACCACCACCTTGAGTGAGGCGTAAGCCTGCACATCATTCACCAGTACCGAAATGGGCGAGAACTTGGCCCAATCCTCTGGTGCCACTCCCTGGCCAGTTGCCATGGCTGAGTCCAACGCGCTCGGGCTTGGCTGCGGCTTGGCTCCACTGATATTGGCCAACTGCGAGAACAGGCGCTCACCCATAAAGCGATTCAGTGACTGGTTGCGATTGCCGGGGATCTCCAGGGAGTAGCGCCGCCCCATAAATTCGCCGGTGGGATACCACTGATTATCCAGGCGCTCGATCGCCTGCGGTGGCCAGTCCGGCATTTCGCTGCTATCGGGTTGCGGTGTCCAGGCGTTCCAAAACAGCGCGCGACCGCCCACATAAGGGATCTGCGGCATAAAGTTAAGGCTGAGCTTCATATCGGCAGAACCATGATACGTCCATGGACGGATACCCACGCTGGTATTGAGTTTGATGTAGGCCGGTGGAATGTTCTGAATATGGTCGGGGATCAGATAGTCACCTTTCTCCAGCACCAGAATTCGGGCATGGGGATTATGTTGCAGCACCCGGTGGGTAAAGCTGGTGCCATAGGCACCGCCACCAATCACGATATAGTCAAAAGACTGCCCCTTGATCTGGGCAAAGCGGGAAAAGTAGATATTGTCGACTTCACTCATAGTTGGCTCCCGGAACGTGGCATGCGAAAAATCATCCCCGCCCCGAACCGGCGGCGGGGCAAACGGCTATGGGTAATAGGCGCGGCTTTGAATGGCCGCCGGGGCTGAGTTGAGGGTTTGCACTGCCACAGGGGCGCAACCGCCGATCAACTGCTCCAGATCTTTACGCATGGGGTGGCTGCTGGTACCCAGCACCAGTTTTACCGCCTCAGCGTGGCCGCCATTGAGGAAATAGGTATCCATCGCCTGCAGGATGTTCCAGCGGCAACCGATCAGTTTGTTATCGTGAACGCCGTATTCGGTAATTGGCGAGATGTTGCCCGGGATCGCCTTGATGCCCAATGTGTTGACGATGCAGGTGAATATCGCGGTGTTGGCATCCTTTGGATCGTCCACCCGGAAGCCCCAGGTTTCTACCCACTCGGGTTGATAGACCGCAGAGTTGGTCCGCACCGGATTTTGTGAGGCCAAATTGACCTTGAAAGTGGTCTGGAATTTAGGCTCGCCAAACAGTTGCTCACCGGCGGCGATGGCGATAGGGGCATCGCAAGGCACCCAGACGCGATGGTTGCCGTACAGTTTGGTTTGATCGCCGTCTTGAATAAATTCCTCATAGCCAATCGGAGCCAACTGGTCTTTACGGTGCTCGGGATAGGCAACAATGTTGAGCTCCAGCTCCTGGGTGATCGCTGCACCGCTGCTGCCCCATTGCTCCGGCGGGGTATTGATGCCAGAGGCAAACTGCCCAGCGTACAATTGGAAGTTAAAGCTCACCATCGCCTTATCGCCAAACCGCGCCGCGCTAAGCCCGGTTCCCTGCAAATAAGGTTCCACGCGGCTCAGCGGCACCAGATAATACACGCCAACGTTGGTCAGTGAGGCGTAGTAGAACGGCATGGTGAACGGCGTCGGGATGCTGGGTAAATCATTTTGCTGATTAGACATGTGCGTGGTTCCTACTGTTGTTGGGATTGAGGTTTGGCCGAGTGTGGGCAAGCCGCCGGTACCGGATAAGGCGCGGCCTTCAGCGCCGAAAGAATATTCAGTGGGTTGAAGTACTGACGCATCAGGGTGATTTGATGTTGTTCATTGAATTGATAACGGATCGCCCAGTCGTAGCGATAGGGCACGCGGCCGCATTTGGTCGTGCCTTGTTCGCCCCCGTAGGACATTGCCTGATCGCCGCTGAAGAAGGATTTCTCGACGCCCGCGCTGCCAAAATTCACCGTTGCACCGAGCAGTGTCCAAAAACGGGTAAACCCTTCGTGGCCGTAGAACACCCCCAGATAGGGGCATTCGCTGGGGCCGGAGATATCCCAGATCACCTCGTCAGTCATGCAGGAGAGTGCCAACTGCAGGTTACCGGTGGAATAGGCTTGCTGCAGTTGATCCAGAGTGGCCTCATTGCTGGCACTAGCACTAGCACTAGCACTGTCGGTTACGGTTGCTGCTGCGGTGGCCGGAGCAGCCATGAACACCTGTTTACCCAGCGGCTGGCGGTTAGCCACGCTGTACTCAAACGTGGGAGCGCAGTGGAATAATTCCTTGCCGGGGAAAGGGTTGGCGGTGATGGCCCGGAAGTCATCCCGCAACGCGCACATCGCCACCACGGCGGCCATCAACTTGTCTGGGGCACCGGTAAATGCAGCCTGCAGGTCGCCGAGCAACTGACAGTAACGCTGGTTAAAACGGATGATGGCGTCACGAACTTCACCTGGTGGATAATCATTGACCTTGGCGTTGCTGTCGATCAGCACGCTTTTCCCCCACGGCACCGGGAACGGCTCGCCGGTAGGGCCAGTGGCCACGTTATCGCCTTTTTGATACAGCCGTTCATTGTAGATCTGGCTAAAACGGAAATAGTGGGCCAACTCATCTTCATCCACGACCCAGATATCGTTTTCTGTGCCTTCACCCTGATCGGTAATCAGTTTCATGGCGGCTATCGCAGTCTTCAGATCGTTTACTTTCAGTACGTTGCCTCCGCCGCCGTAGTAGAAGACATCTGGCGGGATCTGGCGCTGAGGATCGCCGCAGAAAATCGCCTGTTCTCCATGGGTTTCCACCGCCGCCCGCAGCCGCGATTCAACGTAAAGATAAAACTCACCGATGGTCATATCGCTGGGGACTTCATTGGCGATGGCGCGAGGGCGGACATCTTTCGGATGCTCGATCACCATGCCCTGGAAGATGCCGTTTTTTGAGAAGCCGTACAGATTCACTTCAATATCATCAATATCGTAAGGCAGACGTGCGGGATAACTGGGCAAGAAGTCGGGCGAATCGACCGCAGGCGTACCGCCGATGGCGTTGAGCAGGTTGGCCGTCAGGGTGAAGTGCAGCATCTCTTCAACTACGATTGAACGCAGGCTTTCGATGATACGCCAGTCCACGTCGTCATCCAGGGTATAGAGCATCGTCAAATAAGGGGGAATGGTGGCATGTTCCAGCCGCATGGCGTTCTGCAGCAGATCGCGCAGTTCGTTCAGATCCTGCGCCAGGCTTTTTTCGTCGGCAAACTGCACATAGCCGAGTTGGGCAAACGAGGTTTCAGCAAGTTGGAAGGTCTTGGCTTTTGCGGTCATATTCATATCAATGTTTCCGTCCGAGTATGTGGTCGGCAGTGGCGAAGGTCAGGGCCGTCATAGTGAGCGTGGGGTTTGAGGTACCCAGCGTTGGCATGCTGCCGCAGCCAATAACGTAAAGGTTGGGGTGATCCCAGCTTTGCTGGTGCCGGTTGACTACCGAGTTTTCTGGCCGCGTTCCCATCCGGTGAGTGCCTGCCACATGGCCAACGCCTGCCCAGATGTAACCGTTACCTTGCCAGGTAAAATAGCCGGGGTTGTCCGACGGGTAGTGGGTGAAATCCTTGATACCCAGCTGGCTGAACAGGCTGCTGGCTACTTCGCGGCCAAACGCCATGCCACCTTGGCTGTAGTCATCCACGTTGTAGTGGATCACTGGCCGGTAATTGCCGAGCGGATCACGCCAGCGATCGTCGATGGTGACGCGATTGGCGGCATCCGGCAGCTGTTCGGTCATCATATCCAGGCGGATTTGCCGGGGCAGCACTTGCCCAAGCCGCTGGCGTAACGCCTTGCCATACAATCGCTCGTCATCCACCATATCCACCGTGCTGTCCACCGGCTCGTTGCGTGGCCAGCTCCAGCCCCAGTTGCCGATCTCCAGCACAAATGCGGCGCGTTCGCGGCGGAATTCGCCCCCCCGGTAGTTCACCAGCGTTGACGTCAAACCCGGCCCACGAAATGCACCTATCGCTTCCGGCGCTAACCCCCAAGACAGAATGGCGGGGTGATCCATCAGGTTGCGCCCCAGCTCTCCGCTGGACTGACAGGCCTGTGATGCCTGTAATAACACGGCATTTTCGATGGCATTGGCGGCCAGAATAAACAGCTCGCTGTGTAAGGTGATCGGCTCAAAGTCATGGCTGCTGTCGTTCTTCCACACCTTGCAGTCCAACGCGCTGATTTGCCCCGTCTCTGGCGAGATATGCAGACGAGAGGCAACCGCCTGGATCAACAGATCGGCATCCGTTTCCACCAGGGTTTTTAATGCGTTGTAACGAGCCTGGATCGGGCAGATAGGAATACAGCTGGAGTTGCCCATACATCGGCGACCCACTGCCGGATTATCCACTGCACCACGCGGGGTATAACCTGCATTGGGCACGCTGTTTCTGGCTTGCGGGATAGAACGGATCTGGGCTTTGTCTGCCGTACCGGGTAATTCGGCCTGTGACAATCCGGCGATCATCCAGCGATCCAGATAGCTTTGGGGGATTTTTTGCATCGGGTACTGATAGCCTGGTGCAAAATAGATGCCGTGGTATTGCTGATCCTGCACGTCGGCGGAAACCCCAATTTCCAGTTCAGCGCGTTGATAATACGGCAGCAATTCTTCATAGCTCAGTGGCCAGTCCACGCCACGGCCAAACAGCGTGGCCATGGCAAAATCCTCAGGCAACATCCGTGGACAACTGCCGAACCAGTGCAGCGAAGTACCACCCAGCCGGCGGGTATAGTTACTTTCAAAGGGATAGGGACCCATCTGCACGAAATACCCTTTGTGCGAAGGTTTCCCCGGCGTGATGGGTTCAACGTCAGTCACTTCTGGCTGTGGTGCGTTGGGCGAGTTGGGATAGGGCGCGTTAGGCGTTTTTGCCACCGCCTGCATAAAGGTTTGCACATGATCCAGGTGCTGGCCAAAGCTGTCGTTACCCGTCCCGGCTTCGACGATCAGCACCCGGCGGCCAGCGCGGGTCAGCTGCTTGGCCATGATACAACCGGCAAATCCTGAACCTACGATCACCGCATCATAGGGTTGGGCGGTGGCTTGCTGCCAATCAATCTGCCGCATGATGCCCCCTGTTCAGATCCTGCAGGATGTTGTGCGCAGCCCAACAGGTGAGCGCCGACATGGTTAGCGTTGGGTTTGAGGTACCCATGTTGATCATGTTGCCGCAGCCTACCAGATAGAGGTTGGGGTGCTCCCAGGTGCGCTGGTCCTTATTCACCACGGAGCTTTCTGGTGAACCCCCCATGCAGTGGGTTCCGGCAAAATGCCCGGCACCGTTAAAGGTGAGGGTTCTGCCGTCTGGGCAGACGAAGGCTCCAGCATCCTCTTTTGAGTAGGACGAGTAGTTCTTGATATCGGCCTGGTCGAAGATTTTCATCGACATATCGTAAGCGCTGGCGAAACCGGCTCGGGTATAGGGCGATAAATCGTAGTGAATAACCGGGCGGTAGTTACCCATTATGTCTAGATAATTCGGATCGATGGTGACGCGGTTATCGTACTCCGGTAGCTGTTCCACCAAGATGCCGAAGCGGAATTGACGTGAAACCTGGTCTTTGAGCCTTTCACGTAACTCTTTACCGTGCAGTTGCTCCTCGTCTACCAGGGTGATCACATCCTTCGACGGTGCCTGAGCTGGCCACAGCCAACCGTCGTTGCCCATTTCGAATCGATACGGCGCATGGTGTTTACGGAAGCTGCCACCGCGGAGATCCTCGATGCCGGAGGTCGCTAATGGGCCACGTAGCGGCCACAATGGCGTTTTCTTGGTTAGGCCCCATGTCAGCAACTCCGGGTGATCCATCAGATGGCGGCCAACCAGATCGTTGCCTTTACAGGCACCGGAGGCAAGTAATAGCACTGCGTTGGCGACAGCGTGGGCGGCGAGCACATAGCGTTTGCCCCGCACCGTATGCAGGCTGTAGGAATCATCCCCAGGATAGCGATAGTGTTTTAACTGAACGCCGTTGATCGCCTTACTGTGTGGGTCGATATCCAATTGGAATGCCACGCTCTGCAACACGATAACAGTTTGATAATGCTGGTCACCAACGTTGATAATTTTTCTGAACCCAACAGCCGGGTTTCTACAAATGACGAGTGCTGCGCAGCATCTGCCGGGAGTTCACCGTAGGTCGCCAACAATGTGGCAAAACGTTCTGCCGCGTGCGTTTGTACCCAGTCATAATAAAAGGCTGCCTGGCCAGTACCGAGTAACTCAAAACGGTCAAAACCGGTTAATAAACGAGAAAGATCGATAAATTGCTGTAGTGCTGCATCGGATGCAAGTTGTTCATCGCTCATAAGGTGCTGCCTGTATAGGGTTTTATTATGGCGGCCGTATTACCACCGCCGGGAATAATCAATAAAACAGGTTGCATTTATCGTTTTATTTATTGCCATGGATTAATAGGTGTATTAATCCCTGAGCCTCCAGTAACGTGGATGTTCATGATTTCTTGTTTTTTAGGCGCACTAAAAAGTACGCTATTGTAAAAACAATAACGGTAATTTAACTCATTGTAACCTTTTGAATTGGAACGAATAGTGTGTACCACGCGTAGGTAAGACCACCGGTGGTGGCGAACAGTTACGTGAGGTTCACAACGTTTACTTCCCGGGCTAATTATATTAGCGGTGAATTGCTATGCTAAATAAAATGAAATACACATAGCGGGCCAACATTGCGCAGGCGAGTGGCATCTCATTAAAATAAAAGCTCATTCAGAATGTTACAGGTAAAGTACGTGGTTAAGTTTTTTATTTCACTTAATCCACCACATTCTTGAGAGTGTAATAAATATGGTATGAGAGGCCATATTCCGCAAGCTTAAGCATTAATAAAGTATTTAATGATATATAATTCCCATGAGTGCGATATATTTTGCTACCAAAGACACCATGCCAGCATAAAATATCAATTTTTAACATTTGCTCCCTATAGATAGAAAGATAATTCTTTACAAGCTTACTATAACGCCGCGATCTAAGGAGGCAGGCATGCAGGTGGCGTTGGTTTTTATGAAAGCTAATTTAATGTGTTAGATCAAAGTTTACTGCGAATTTCGTTGTAAAAATACAACTTAGGATTAGATTGATTGCGATTATCATTAACTTTTAATGGGTGCAACATGGTGAATTGGTTTAATCGTGTCATGGATCGTCCGGATCTGGGCAAGCTGGTCCTGCGTTTGGCGTTCAGCATTATGATGATATTCCATGGGTGGCATAAACTGATCGGCGGCATCGATTATATCCAGGGATTGCTGACTCAGCATGGGCTGCCAGGATTTATCGGTTACGGCGTTTTCCTCGGCGAGTTAGTGGCTCCTCTGTTGATTATTTTGGGGATTTTTACCCGCCCGGCGGCGTTGGTGTTTTCATTTACCATGCTGGCGGCTTACCTGCTGATCGATCCCGGCAAGGCGCTGATGCTGACAAAGGTTGGGGCCTGGGGAGCAGAAGATATGGCGGTGTATTTCTTTGCCGGGCTGGCCATCGCCTTCCTTGGCAGTGGTCGCTATTCGGTAATGAAGGATCCGAACTGGCGTTGAGGTAGGGAAGTCGGTATCGATAGGGACACACACCGTGGCATTCCAGAGCTGAATGCCACTTCAATATTTCTCAACATTAATACTTGGCTTTTCAGCGCGAACACAATTCACCAACTGGTATATGTAAGAACCCGTGTGAGACAGGCCGATGATACGCATTGGCGCCGATTTGATGATGTTGACGTTTAACATGCTGGTGTCCACTGGCTTCTTCAAATTGGTCAATTTTTGACAGCTTGTCGTAGAGAGTTTAGTCTGGTTCCGGATACAACCCTTAATAAAACATGGAGTAATGTCATGGAAGAGGCTGACAAAGAGGCTCGCAGGATATGAGCAGAGGAATGAACTACCAGGGAATATCGGTCATTTGCCAGGGCGATACCACCACCACAGGGGGGCGGGTATTGGAGGGCGTTCTGGGAAATCGTTACACATGTGATGGTATTCCTGTCTCGCTGAAAGGGCATAAGGTTTCTTGTCCGGCTTGCGGGAAAGTGGGGGTTATTGCCGAAGGGGAAGTAAACTTAAGTTTTTATGGTGTACCAACGGCACTTGACGGCCATCGTGTGGCATGTGGTTGTCCGGCTGGTAGCCATCGTCTAGTTGCGAGCAGTCAACCGCTTTCGGTTGCCCCATCCATATCTCCGCGCTCACTGCTGATGAATAGCGGACAGGCAGCGGAGCCAGCGCAGTATGCTCAAAGTGCAAAGAAACAGGCAGTAGAACCAGAGCAGCACGCGCAGGCTGCCAAAAAGGAAAGGCAGAAGCGGGAAATTACCCTGACCATCGGGGTATTCTTCGACGGCACCGGCAATAATGCGGATAATACCGCAGCCAGCCTTGATGCCTGCTCCGGAGAGCATTTTGGGATGAACAATGCCGATGCTCAGTCAGCTTATTTCCAGTGTGTCCAGCTAAAAAGCGGACACAGCGGCTTCGCGGCAGGAAGTCATCTCGGTTATTACACCAATGTGCACTGGCTTAATATTCTGTATAACCAAAAACTCACTGCCGATACGGGATACGGCCAGCGCGCAATTTATATCGAGGGGATTGGTACGGAAAGCGGGGAAGGCGACAGTACTTACGGGATGGGCACCGGCAGGGGTAACACTGGCGTAGTGAGAAAAACCGATAAGGCAGTTGCTATGCTGGTTGCTGCTATCAAAGGTTATCTGGATAACCTGCCTGACGCCAGTTCCTGCATCATCAAAGAATTGCAGTTTGATATTTTCGGGTTCAGCCGGGGAGCTGCTGCGGCACGGCATTTTGCCAACCGGGTATTCAGTAAGGATCAGGCTATTATCACTGCCATTAAGGCCGGTCTGGGAAGTATTGAGTTCTCAGGCACGCCCGGTGGTAAAACCCGTTTTCTGGGGATATTTGATACGGTGGCTGGCATCGGTACCCCGGTCAACGGGTTCAATCCGCACAGCGCCGATACGGGCGAGGTGAATATTGTGCTGCGTCCGGGTGTGGCCGAGAAGGTTTTTCATATCACCGCACAGCACGAATGCCGGTTTAACTTTGCGTTGAACAGCGTGAAGCCTGCGTGGCCGGAACTGGCTTTGCCAGGTGCGCACTCTGACATTGGTGGCGGTTACAACCCTGACGAGTACGAAGCCTATTTCATTACCCGTCCGCAGTTTGAAACCGTGCCCTTTTCCACACCTGATACGAACACGCGGGTTTATCAACAGGCCTGTGAGCAGCTCAGTGCGATGGATACCTGGCCAGCGATTGGCCCTTTATTGCAGGCATTGGAGATCAACATTGATACCTGGCACGACGAGCGGATGCCAGCCGATCGCTACGGCATTCCGCAAAAACGCAGCGGGGCGGCAGCGGTCATTGAGCGCCCGACGCGCAACGACTGGTCGAGGGTGGTGCTGCGGGTAATGATCGATGCTGCGCAGGATGCAGGCGTGGTATTCGATCCTATATTACCTAAAGACGATAATCTGTCACTGCGAGCTGATCTGAACAGCCTGTGTGAAAAAGCAATTGTGATGGGTCGCGCGGTAAGGAATGGGGCATCTGCTCCCGGATTCACTAGTCGGGAAATCGAAATGCTGGCGGAGAAATATATCCATTGTTCAGCCAACTGGAACAGCGTGGTCAGAGACGGTGAGGGGATGATAGCTGGGGCAGTCAAACCGGCGAAGCTGGTAACCTTTACTAACCGTCCTGACGAAAGCTGGCAGAGAACGGTATACGATATGGATGGAAATAAAATATGAAAATAATCCGTTTGGCGGGGCTTCTTCCGGTACTGCTGCTGGCGGCGTGCCACAGTCACAGTGCGGGCAAGCCCGAGGCTTCTGTCCAAAACGATGTGCCCACCGAGTGGAAGTTTAATTTTTTCACGCCCAAGGCGCTACCCGCACTGGTAACGTTTGTCGCTATCCTTGATGCTAACGGAACTGATTACCGGTTTAATACGCTGGACAGCACCCCGGACCTGGATAAAGTCATCGGTAATTGGAATGATACCGATCGAGCACCCGGAGGGCACTGGAATCACGTTAAACATCCCCCCAGGCATATTCTTTTTTGCTGGGACTCGGTGATTGATAAAAGAGTATATGAAACTCGCCTGACATTGTCTGACGCCGTTGTGGAGAAGATGCGCAATCCCAGCGTGTATAAGGATTATCAGGGTAATATCGGGTATTACGACAACATACAAATTGGTCTGGCTCCAGGAGGTAAGGTTGCAGTCTGGCTACGAGGTATCGGTAGTCAGCCTAATTATCGCGTGACGCCATCAGTCTTAAAGACCGTGTCCGGGGATAAATTAGAGCTTTGCAAAGGGATAACACGGTTTTCTAACGGCTATGAATATGGGGAAAATACTGAGAGTTTTATCAAAGGGAAAACGTATCCCTACGGTAATTGGTAGCAGACATTATTCCTAATGGCGGGGCTTCTTCCGTTACTGCTGCTGATGGCTTGCCACGGTGCGGGCCAGCCCGAGGTTACAGCTTTGTCGGTTGCATCAGCGGATTGCTTGGATGAGATTTGGTACTGAAAAGTCAGGAAAGAGCATGAGGTTCACTGGCAACGTGAATTTTTGACCAGGGCCAATGAAGAACCAATGACAGTACCAGATAGCCAGATTCTACATATCGTTGTCTTGGTGCGCATAATGTATATTATGTTAAATTGCATTGGCAGTTACGCACCGGGTTATCCCGCTAGGTTTATCTCACCTCACCTTCATGCTTTGATTGCTTAGTTTTCTAGAAGTTGGTTCATGAATGACGATTGTTCGAGTTGATACTCAGTCGGTTTCAATCCCCGATCGGTGTGCCCTGATGAAAACGCATCTGCCAATGGCCTCCGCTGTCTTGTGACGATTGCAACCAGATCGATGAACGCTCGGCACGGTGAACAATGCCGCCATCCGCATCACGTTGAAAACTTTTATACCTCAACAATACGGCACCATCGGCAATCTTCACCAGTTTGAATTCTTCGGCAAAAATCTGTGGCGGGCCGCTTTCCAACTTTAGCGCCGCAATGGTTTGCTGTTTGTCATAGTACAACCCGGAACAGCCGATCTCTTCAAAATCGTCATGCAGCAATTCTCCAACGAGAATGGCATCGTTGCGTATTGCCGACTGATGGAGTTGAACCTCTAGTGCTTGGATTACTGGTAAAAGCTGTGCAATATCGTTCAAAATGCCCTCCTTTTTTGATCGCGCTACGTGAAATCTGAGGAATAATGGCTGTCATTACCCAACAGATTTCACCATAGGAAGCATTTTGACTGCGCCGAATTGACTAGCAACTCGACGCAGATTCGGCTATTAAGGATTACGCGTTGAGCAATTTTTCAGCCGTCTCTTTCACACTTGCCAGCAGGACTTTTACGTCCTCCAGACAAACCGTTGGGTTCAGCAGCGTTAGCTTCAGACAGGTTACGCCATCTGCTTCAGTAACCCCAACGTTTGCGCTACCTGATGCCAACAGAACATCGCCGATACGCTGGTTCAACAGCGCGATATACGCGCGATCGCCGCTTTTCGGGCAGAAACGGAACAGTACGCTTGCCAATTGTGGCTGCATAACCAGTTCCAGATGCGGTTGTGCAGAGACATACTCAGCCACTTTCTGTGACAGTGTAACGCCATTATCAATGATTTCGGCGTACTGTTTTTTACCCAACGCTTCAAGGCTCATCCACAGCTTCAGTGCATCAAAACGACGCGTGGTTTGCAGTGATTTTGATACCAGATTAGGTACACCGTGCTCTTCGTCAAAATCAGAGTTCAGGTACGCCGCCTGATAACGCATCAACTCATAATGACGTGCATCTTTCAGCAGGAATGCACCACAGCTGATGGTCTGGAAGAACTGCTTGTGGAAATCCAGTGTCACGGAGTCTGCGGATTCCAGGCCGTTCAGGTAGTGGCGATACTTCTCAGAAAGCAGCAGTGCTCCGCCCCATGCGGCATCAACGTGAACCCAGATATTTTCCTGCGCGGCCAGCGCGGTGATATCCTCTAACGGATCAATTGCACCTGCATCAGTCGTACCGGCGGTGGCCACAATCGCCATCACCTGCTCACCGTTGGCTTTTGCCTGCGCCAGTTTGCTTTTCAGGTCAGCGATATCCATACGTGAGAACGCATCGGTTTTCACCTGGGTCACTGACTGATAGCCCAGCCCCATCAACGCCATGTTTTTTTGCACGGAGAAGTGTGCGCTTTCGGAGCAAAACACTTTGATTTTGCTCAGATCGCCCGTTAAACCCTGCTGCTGAACGGAGTGCCCCTGACGCGCGAAGAAAGCATCACGCGCCAGCATCAGCCCCATAAGGTTACTTTGGGTGCCGCCACTGGTGAACACGCCGGCATCACCGGCGCTGTATCCTATCTGCTCACGCAGCCACTCGATGAGTTTGATCTCAATGATGGTCGCTGATGGGCTTTGATCCCAGGAGTCCATGCTCTGGTTAGTAGCATTGATCAGCACCTCTGCAGCCTGGCTTATCACCAGGCTCGGGCAGTGCAGATGTGCCACACATTGTGCGTGATGTACAGAGAGGCTGTCCTTGAGGAAATACTCAACTGCACGCTCAATGGCGGCCTGGTTACCCAGGCCCTGAGAGGTAAAGTTCAACTGGATGCGCTCGCGCAACTGGTCGACGGTTTTCCCCTGATACATTTCTGGCTGCTTTAACCATTCGATAACGGCTTTGCTGCTCTGCTCAATGGCATCCTGATAGGCGGCGATACTTTGCGCCGAACCGGAGAGAATTGGGTTGTTATCAGACACGATCGTTAACTCCGATTAAACCGGCTCCATGCCAGTGGCCAGCAAGGCGTTTTCAAATTTATCGAGGAAAATTTCCAGCTCAGCGTCGGTGATCAGCAGTGACGGTAACAGGCGCAGTACGCAACCATGACGGCCGCCCCGCTCCAGAATCAAACCAGATTCGAAGCATTTTTTCTGCAGCAGTGCCGAAAGCTCGCCATCCGCCGGGTAACATCCCATGTGATCCTGCGCTTCGTTAGGCTTCACGATTTCAATGCCGATCATCAGGCCCAGGCCACGTACGTGACCGATAACCGGGAACCGTTTTTGCAGCTCGACCAGTTTGCCTTTCAGCCACTCGCCCTGGGCGGCAACTTTATCCGCAATGGCGTTGTCTTTAAGGATCTTAAGCGTGGTCAGACCGGTGGCCATTGCCAGCTGGTTACCACGGAATGTTCCGGTATGGTGGCCTGGCGCCCATGCATCAAACTGTTTTTTGATGCCCAGTACGGCCAACGGCAGACCGCCACCGACAGCTTTAGACATAACGATGATGTCTGGCTCGATACCTGCGTGTTCAAATGCGAACAGCTTACCGGTGCGTGCAAAACCAGCTTGGACTTCGTCGATGATCAGCAGAATTCCATGGTCTTGCGTGACTTTACGGATGCGCTGTAGCCACTCGGCCGGAGCCGGGTTCACGCCGCCCTCACCCTGCACCGCTTCGAGGATCACCGCCGCTGGTTTGCGTACGCCGCTTTCCACGTCGTTGATCAAGTTATCGAAGTAGTACGTCAGCGCTTTAACGCCTGCGTCGCCACCGATACCCAGCGGGCAGCGGTACTGATGCGGATAAGGCATAAACTGCACTTCAGGCATCATATTGCTGACGGCTTCTTTTGGTGACAGGTTACCGGTTACGGAGAGCGCACCGTGCGTCATACCGTGGTAGCCGCCGGAGAAACTGATGATGCTTGAACGGCCAGTTACTTTTTTTGCCAGTTTGAGCGCGGCTTCAACCGCATCAGCGCCAGAAGGACCGGTGAATTGCAGGCAATACTCTTTGCCCTGGCCCGGTAATAAAGAGAGTAAATAAGAGGAAAATTCATCTTTCAGAGGTGTGGTAAGGTCCAGCGTATGTAACGGTAAGCCGCTGCTGATGACACTTTGAATGCTTTGAAGCACGTCAGGATGATTATGACCCAGCGCCAGAGTCCCGGCGCCTGCAAGACAATCAAGATATTGATTATTTTCAACATCAGTAATCCAAACGCCCTGCGCTTTAGCTATTGCCAATGGCAGTTTACGTGGATAGCTTCTGACGTTAGACTCAAACTCAGCCTGTCTTGCTAAAAAGGTATCATTGCTTTGTGGTAATGAACGAGCACTTAAAGTATCAATACGGACTTTATCCGTCATCATATCACTCCCACAACCTCGGGTATTATTAACGCCGGGTTGAGTTAAAGGTTAAGGGGATTGCCTGTAAAAACGCGGCCAATATATATTATTTTAATGGTGTACTCAATCATTTGTTTCAGCATGCAATCAACCCTGTAAAATCCAAGTGCAACAACAAGTTACCTTTCATCATGCATTAATTTTTGTTACCAATATCGTGCAAAACGTTACGAATACCCAGATTGCACACAACGTCATGAAAACCATCGTTTTGATATGGTTTTATTCTTTTGTTACACGATTTTACCGTTAAGAATGTTAGGCATTGGCCTGTAATGCATTCTTTTTCACTGATTTATTGCCAAATAAAATAAAAATGTCGATCCATTAAGATAAATCACTTACTATGGCGCGCTTATTTTTACTATCCGTAAATAAAGAATTAATGCGCATCACACCGGTAACGCGTAAGAGGCAATACACGTTATCGACAACAGGAGGCTTTCCTGGGTTGTCATCAGAAATGTTCGCGGGCGGACATTTCGTAAGGCGAAGCGAGCTTCCCTTATGCCGAGAATGAAAATTTTCTAGCCATTTTTATGGCGCCCTGATATGAGACTGTTATGACACGCATTTATCCACAATTCGTCGTTGCCAAGTTTGGCGGCACCAGCGTTGCTGACTTTGACTCGATGAATCGCAGTGCCGGTATTGTTCTTGCTGATGACCTGGTTCGTTTGGTCGTGTTGTCTGCCTCCGCGGGAGTCACAAATCTATTAGTCGAACTTTCTGAAGGGCTGGAAAGTCGTGACCGTATGGATAAAATTGATACCCTTCGCACTATCCAGTACAACATTATTTCCCGCCTGAAAGCGCCGTTGGTCATTGGCAAGGAAATCGACCAACTCCTTGAAAATATTGCCCGTCTTGCCGAGACGGCATTGGCAACGCCTTCCACTGCGCTGAGTGATGAACTGGTCAGCCATGGCGAGCTGATGTCGAGTTTGTTATTTGCTGAAGTGCTTCGTGAGCGTAAAGCGCAAGCAGAATGGTTTGATGCACGTAAAGTCATTCGAACCAACAACTTTTACGGTTGCGCCGAACCCAATATCAGCCTTGTGAAAGATCAGGCAGAAGCCCATCTGCGGCCGCGTATTGAGCAGGCGATTGTTATCACCCAGGGTTTTATCGGCCGTGATGACGCCGGGCATACCACCACGTTGGGCCGGGGCGGCAGCGACTACACCGCCTCCCTGCTTGGGGAAGCATTGCAGGCCGCACGTGTCGATATCTGGACTGATGTGGCCGGGATCTACACCACCGATCCGCGCATTGTGGCGCAGGCCAGGCGTATCGACCATATCTCCTTTTCCGAAGCCAGCGACATGGCTGCTTTTGGTGCAAAAGTGCTCCATCCAGCGACCCTGTTACCCGCGGTGCGGAAAAATATCCCGGTCTTTGTGGGTTCCAGCAAAAATACCGCTGCCGGCGGCACGCTGGTTCGCCGCGAGACGGACAATCCACCACTTTATCGCGCCATTGCCGTTCGTCGTAAACAGACGTTACTGAGATTGCACCGCCTGCATGCGCAACCGGCATACACATTCTTTGCAGAAATGTTCGCGATTCTTGCAGAACATCAGGTTGATGTGGATCTGGTGACCACCTCCGACAGCTGCATAGCGCTGGCCCTGAATTCCACGGGGTCCACTTCGGGAGAAGATCACACCCTAACCACCGCGCTGCTTACGGCACTCTCTTCTCATTGCCGGGTCGAGATTGAAACCGGGCTGGCCCTGGTCACGCTGATTGGCAATCAACTCCATCGTGGCGCGGGAGTATGCCGGGATACATTTATGGATCTGGATGAGTATGCCGTGCGCATGATTTTCCATGGCGCATCCAATGATAATCTTTGCTTCCTGCTGCCAAGCGACGTTGCTGATGGCGCAGTTATTGCGCTGCACCGTAGGTTATTTGAGTGAGTTAAATCGGGGCGTTTATGCGCCCCTAAAACGCGCCTGTGGCTCCATAAACATCCGTACAAAACGCTCAACCGGCCATTCCTTGATGTCGGATACCTGCCCATCCCCAATCTCTATAAGCCGGAGCTGACCCGCATCATTTTCAACCATATCGATGGAGAAAAATGGAGCATCTATGAGCTGCGCGATTTCAATAGCCACTTCTGGAATGATTCCGTCTGCAGAGAAAACTTTGCCATTCAACGAAAAATATCTGCGCTCACTCTCGGGGACAAAATTTTCAAAACGTCTAAGGCTAACTCCCCCTTCAATTTTTCCACGGAAGTGTTCAATGAATTGCAATACTTCGCGGATCTCATCGGCATTTACGGCAACAGAGCCTCTGGAGGTGGTTAAAGATTTAACATAATCCTTAACGAAGTAACACGGCCACTTAAGCTGATCGGTCAGCTTATCGAAATCAGCATCTGCACCGACCAATACGGTTTCCGGCGTATACTTTTGGCAAATTTCGTACCAGCCTGTGATGTAATGGCACCGAATGTAATCATCAAATGATTCAAGCATTTGCCCGCCGCTTAGCGAAACGGCTCTATGCAGTTGTTGATATTCTTCCGGGCTTAGCATCCATCCACGCCATATCACGGGGACATCTGGCTCAAAGCTGTGAGAGAACTTGTACTTTCCCATCGAGGCGTGTTCAGACGACAGCAGCGCACAGGTTAATCCATTCTGTCTGGCACAGTTAAACTCCTGCTCAAAGGTTTCATCGGCCTTGGCAGGGTTAACGTAATCACTGGGATAAATCAGCTGCATTTAAATTCACCCTATTTCCATTTATTTTACGGCACCGCAGGATCATATATTACAACAACTCGACCAGTTCAAACTCTTCTGAAACAAGTTCCATTGTGTCGCAGTAACTCCCTTCTCTTTGGAAGAACTCTTTGTGCCCTTGCCTCCAGTACCTGAGGCTGAAATCTCCCTCGCCTTCTTTTTTCGCCAGTTCGTCTGTCACATCGCAGAAACGAATTATCCGCATAGCGATCGTCCTAATGACACAGACTGGATCACCTTTGCCATTTAGGATAATGCTGTAGCCGCCGATCGTTGGTGATTCTTCTTCATTTTTGAAAGATGAAAGCGAACAGCAGGTTGCGGTTTTTACCCCTTTAATAACCAGGTCTGCTAGCTTGTCTGCCATTTCGGCGGAATCGCCAAATGGCCATGCAATGGCCCCCGGATACTTTGTCTTCAGACTTTCAATGATAATCACCATTAAATCCTCTTAAATCAATTTATTAAAAAATTCCCTCACTTCCAAGGTAGCAGACAAAATCATCTCTCCACTATTTCCACCAAGCAATTTATTTGAGGCGTGATTTTTATCAAGGTGATCGCATAGGTGGGTCATCTGCCCTTTCCTGCTTATTCCGCGCTTTGCCGCCGAAAGCGTACAAGCCAAGCCGCCAGCAAAATGGCTGTTATCGCGACGCCAGTGGCGACGTAACCGATGTTTTCCAATCCCCATTGGGGGATCACCAGGCCACCGATAATGGCGCCAAGACCCGTACCGGCATTGGCAGCAGAGACGTTCAACGTCCCGGCTAGCGCCTGAGCGTGCGAAGCGGACTTCATCACCCGTACCTGACAGATTGGAAACAGTGCAGTATAGGCGATACCCCATAGTGCAAGTGCCAACCATAACAGAATGAGCGAGTCTGCCGCAGGCACGCTGGCCATCATGCCTATGCCCAGCAATAACGAGAATATGGCGGTAGCGCCCAGTGGGTTGCGATCCACAAAGCGCCCGCCAAGCCAATTACCTACCAGGCCGATAGCACCGAAGCCCATAAGCCACCAACCGACTTGCGCCGGTGCCACACCAGCGATGCGCTCCAGCATGTCGGCTAGATAAGTGTAAGCCGTAAACATTGCGGTGAACACAATGACCGACAACACAACGTTACCGACAAAATACGGATCTTTGAGGATGCGTGTCTGCTCTGCCAGCCTCAGCCGTTCGGGGCGTGCCAGGGTCGGCATGAAGATCGCCAGGGCCAATGCCATAACCAGCGACAGCCCGGCCAGTATCCAGAAGGTGCCACGCCAGCCGATGATGTCCGACGCTAGCGTACCCAGTGGAATGCCAAACAGTAAGGCGGCTGAAATCCCCAGATACACCTGCGATACTGCGCGACCGGCACGATGCGGCCCGGCAATCTGTCCGGCCGTCTCGCTGGCCGTCCCCCAGAATACTGGCAGTACCAGCGCTGGAATGAACCTGGCAATCGCAAGCACCCAAACGTTCGGAGCGATTGCGGCCAGAGCGTTCGAAACGCTAAAGATCATCAGAATAGCGATGAACAGGCGCTTACGTTCAATGTGTGACAACAACGCAGTCAGCAAAGGGCCGAACAGCATGACCGTGAAGGCGAACAGGGTAACGAACTGGCCGGCAGCGGAAATTGAAATATCCAAGTCGCGTGCCAGTGCTGGCAATAGTCCGACGATCAGGTATTCGGTCGTGACAATGACGAAAGCCGCCACCGCAAGAATGACGATGGAAAGGCGGCTACGACTCGCCGAAATGGCGGTGCCCGGTGCGGTAATGCAAGACATCAAAAAGGCTCCTACGGGGGGATTTGCTGTTGCCTTCAGTATATTTAAGAAATATATTCTTATTATTGATATATTTTACCGAAATTTTTGAATTAAATTCCTTAATAAGGGAGGGCAGCATGATCCCAGCGGAGCGGCTTAAGGGCATCGAAACCTTTGTGGCAACGGCCGACGCAGGCAGTTTCACGGCAGCGGCAGAGCAATTGCACCTGACCAGCTCTGCCGTCAGCAAAAGTGTGGCACGCCTGGAGGATCGGCTTGGGACTCGGCTGTTCGAGCGCACAACCCGCCGGTTGGCTCTGACGGATGCAGGGGCTGCGTTCTACCGCACTTGCGTACGAGTGCTGGCCGATTTGGAAGAAGCTGAAGCCGTGCTCGCCGCACAGCACAGTGAACCGGTGGGTCGTCTGCGGCTAGACGCACCAGCGACGTTTGGTCGCCTCCGTGTTTGGCCGTTGCTGCTCCAGTTCTCACAGCAACACCCGCACTTACGCCCGCATGTTTCCTTGACCGATCGTTTCGTTGATTTGCTCGAGGAAGCGATCGACGTGGCTGTGCGTATCGGTGGCCCGGATCATTGGCCTACCTCAGTTGGCCATCGCTACCTGGGCTGTGAACGTCTCATTTTCTGCGCCTCGCCCGATTACCTGGCCCGCAACGGGACACCGACATCGCCCGCCGAACTGTCTCGCCATGATGCCGTGCTCTATGGCAAGGCCGATGGAACCACGGGGCCTTGGCTGATCGCACATGATGCAGGATTGATTGAGCGGCGAACGATGGAAGGCCGCATTATTGTCGGCAACGGCGAAGCTCAGGTTGCCGCGGTCAAGGCTGGATGCGGTATCGCACAGTTGGCAACCTGGCTGGTCTGCGATGAAATTGCACGCGGTGAATTGGTGCAAATCCTACCGGAACTGGCGACTGATGGTCTGCCGCTCAATCTGGTGTGGCCCATTGGGCGACAACTGCAGCCAAAAGTGGATGCCATGCTGGACCTGCTCGCTGCCGAATTGCGTATCGACTAGCCTTGGCAACACCAAGCCCTTCACGCTTACCACGCTGTGGTGAATTGCCGGTTACCTTGCATACGAATAAACAGCATCCCACCAGCGAACATAGTGAGAACCTGCGATGCCACCAGCACCGAAAAGCCTGAGGAGACGGTGCCAAACGACATCATCACTAGCCCCATCAGCAAGGGAATAAATGCCGAAAAGAGATTACCCACGCCGTTGATCAGCCCATAGGCAGAACCAACGCTTTTTGCTTTGGCATGGTGTTGGATCAGGGTGGGAATTGCCGCCCCTTGCGCCCCCCAACAAGCGTTGGCCGATAGCAGGAACACGGCCAGCCAGCCACTTTGAGAGCTCAGCATCACGCCTAGCATGCAGATAGCCGTTGCTGCCCCGCCAAAGGCAAAAATCAGTGGCATCTGTTGGGGTCGAACGCGATCCAGGATCACCCCGCCAAGATACTTGGAGAAGATACTGATAATAAAGGGTAGCGATGCCAGCCAACCCATTTGGGTGATGGAAAAACCACGTTCATTGGTCAGGTAAGCGGGCAGCCAGGAACTTGCTCCCCAAAGATAACTTAGCGTGGCTATCTCAACCAACATGATCCAACCGAGCATTGGTGTTTTCCAAGCCAGAAAGAAGGTATGGCAGACACGTTGCATCATGGGTTCACTGCTGCGTTGCACCACTCCGGTTGCTCTAGGATGGATAAACACACGCACCAAAAGCAGGCCAACCAGAAGATTGATTAATGCCAGGATATGAAATGAGAGGGCCCAACCGAAATGGCTCATCAGGAAAGCCACCAGCGGGAAACCAATCACCAGCCCCAAAGACACTCCTAATGCAGATACCGCATTGGGCTTTCCCCGCTCATTGGCGGCGAAATGGTCACTGATGTACATGGTTTTCAGCGAGAAAAGTGGCCCTTCACTGACACCGAGGAAGGCCCGCACGACCAGTAAAACGATGAACGATCCCACCAACGGAGAAGCCGCGGTAAAGAGTGCCCAGAGAACCACACTGAGGGTTAAACCTTTACGATACCCGAATAGCGTTTCCAGAAACGGGGTCAACAACATGGCTGAAAGGCCATAGCCCAGCAGAAAGGCGGTCATCAACGTTCCTTGATAGGCTCGATTGCCTGCCAGGCCAAAGTGATGGAGAAATTCGGGATTAACCAGCATGACGGAGATATTTACCCGGTCAGCATAGGCGATCACGATTAGCAGTAATGCCGCCACGACTCCCCACCAGCGTTGTTGTCTCATGCCCTTCCCCTTTATCAAATGGTCTCTTTGATATCCGGTAACGCCGTTTTCTCGTTAACCGTCCCCACAATTTATCGCCGAATTAATTGTTTCGACATTGTTAACATATTGTTGAATTTATATCTATGCCACAGCGACAAGAGAGTCACTTAACGGCGAACACATCGGCCCATCGGTAAACGATGAGCCTGCTAGAAGCTACTGACACAACGCCAAAATCTCTTCATATAACGTCAGTGGTAATGCCACACCGAACCGATCACTGTGCTGACGCGCCTTAAAACGCCGTTCCCCAGGAATACGGGCTCCTTGCTCTGCCATATCATTAAAAAGCCCTTCCGCTCTGGCGAAATGCTCTTCCTTATCCGGCCCCAGAAAACGCTCAGGATCCATCGCAATAATCAGTTCTCCGCCGTAAGGTGAAGAACCTGTCGATTGGTCGTAAGCTAACGATTCTTTACTGGTCATATCGCCAATCAACGGCCCGGCAATCAGCTCCACCATTGCTGCCAGTGCTGACCCCTTATGGCCGCCAAATGTCAACATTGCACCTTGTAATACGCTGGCGGCATCAGTGGAGGGTTTACCTTGCCGATCGATTCCCCACCCTTCTGGCAGCGGTTTATTCGCCCGGCGATGCAGCTCAATCTCACCGCGTGCGGCTGCGCTGGTCGCCATATCAAACACAAACGGGGCTTGTCCCTGGCGTGGCCAACCAAAGGCTATCGGGTTGGTACCAAACAAGGGCTGGCTCCCCCCGGCGGGCGTTACCCAGGCATGGCTAGGGGTACAAGCCAACGCCACCAATCCCTGCTCGGTAAGCGGCTCGATATCCGCCCACAGCGCAGAGAAGTGGACGCAATGATTGATCGCCAGTGCGGCAATACCACAGTGACGAACCTTGGCGATAAAGGCAGGCAGTGCAGTTTGATAGGCGACCAACGAGAACGCACCGTGAGCATCTACGCGTAAAATCGCCGGAGCGCTGTCGGTGAACGTCGGTTCAGCATCTGCCATCACTTTGCCAGCATGCAGCGATCGGACACAGCCCAGTACACGATACAAACCATGGGAATGGCAGCCATCGCGCTCACCGGCGGTGACGTTTTTGGCCACCGCATCGGCATGTCTGACGCTGAAACCATTACTGTGCAAGGCTCGGTACGCCAGTTGATAGGCCTCTGGCAACGTAAGATTGACTGTGGTGGTCATTGTCGTTTCCTCCTTTAGCATTACTCTTCCTCGTCCCCGACAAAATTTGCCTGAGGTAAACAGGTGTAAGCTCCCCAGTAATAAATCAGCAGCGCGATAGCCGCCACCAACAGGGTGTCCCACGGGTGACCAATCGCATTGATTCCGCCAAAACTGCCGAGATAGGAAGCCACGATGATCAAGGCGTAGAAAGCTATCAGCCACAGCGAAGACCAAATCTGTTGCTTCAGACTGACGGCGTGAGTCGGTACTTTGTTTTTAAACAGGATATAGACCAAGAACATCAGAATTTGCAGGCCAAGCAGCCAGGAGACAGTGTTCCAGCCTGACCAGTAAACGATCAATGCCGAGATGATGAATGACACTGGCCCTAACACGCTAAATCCCCAGACATAGAACGGCCGTGGCAAATTCGGTGCATTGCGACGTAGCCCGGCGGCGGTAACCGGGGCAATGGCATAGCTAAGTACCAGCGCGGCGGAGACCACTCCGATCAGCTTTTCCCAGGAAGGGAACGGCAGTGTCCAGAAAACAGCCAGTCCGAAAGTCAGCCACAGTGCCGGACGCGGGATCCCCGATTCACCATCGACGCGGGTAAAAATTTTGAAGAAAGTACCCGCCCGAGCCCAACCATACACCACACGTGGTGTGGCATTCATATAGATATTGCCCGTGCCGCTCGGTGAAACGATCGCGTCGCTCACGACCAGAAAAGCCAACCACCCCATCCCCAGCGTTACGGCTATATCGCGGTACGGCAGTGAAAAGTGCTTGCTGATATCCTGCCAGCCGCCGCTCAGCATTTCGCTTGGAATACTGCCGAGGAAAGCCAGTTGCAGCAGCACATAGATAATGGTGGAAAGTACCACCGACAGGATCAGTGCGATCGGGATGGTACGCTGCGGCTTTTGGACTTCGCTGGCCACCGAGATAATCGGCGTCAGCCCCAGATAGGCGAAGATGATCCCACCGGCTGAAATCGCCGCTTCCACCCCGGCGGAACCAAAGGGAGCAAAGCCTTGACTGTGCAGGTTTTCAGGTTTGAAGAAGGTGAACAGTACCACGATCACCAGCACCGGCACGATGAACTTGAGTATGCTGATCAGGTTGTTGGATTTGGCAAATGTCTTCACGCTGTAGTAATTCAGCGTAAAGAACAGACACAGCAAGATAAATTGCGTCAGCCAACCGATCAACGTGGGATCGCCGGAGCCAGGCTGGCTGAGCGCTGGGAACCAGGCTGCAGCATATTGCCGGGCGGCGACAACCTCGATCGAGATCAGGCTGGAGAACGCAATCAGTGTGATGAACCCCAACAGATAACCCATCAGTTCCCCGTGGGAAAACACCGGGTAACGAATGATGCCACCGGCACGGGGAAGTGCTGCACCCAGCTCGCAATAAACAATGCCCAGCAGCAGCACGGCGAACCCACCGATCAGCCACGAATAGATCCCCGCAGGGCCTGCGATGGCCGCAACATGGCTGGCGGCGAACAGCCAGCCAGAACCAAAAATCGCACCCAGGCCGATAAACGTCAGATCGGTTAGCGTCAGCTGCTTTTTAAATTTTCCCTGTATGGTCATAGCATTACCTTTCGAATTATTTGATTGCCGCAGGTGAATGAAGGGCTGCGCGGGTGTATTCACCGTTGACCAGGCGCAACAGGTTCAGTGGATTGCTGTCTTGCAGCGCAGGGGGTAATAGCGCCGCCGGGTAGTTTTGCAGGCAGACCGGGCGCAAAAAACGCTCGATAGCCAGCGTACCGACCGATGTGCCACGGGGATCGCTGGTCGCCGGATAAGGGCCCCCGTGCACCATGGCTTCGCAGACTTCCACACCGGTCGGGTAGCCGTTAAACAGGACACGCCCCGCTTTGTGGATCAGTAATTGCGCTAATTCACTCGCCTCGCCAAGGTCTTCCTGTTCAGCCAGTAGCGTGGCGGTGAGCTGCCCTTGCAGGTTTTCCAGTGCGGCAAACAGTTGCGCCCGGTCTGCGACTTCAACAACGATCGCCACAGGGCCGAAGACTTCTTCCTGCAACAGCGGATCTGCGTTAAGTAACAAGCTACTGTCGGCCTGATAGAGCTGAGCTACCGCCAGATGGGGTTGTTCTACCCGGCTTCCGGCCAGATGCTGAAGCTGAGGATGTTGAGCCCACCTCTGCAAGCCACCCAGATAATGGTCCCGTGTATCGGCATTCAGCATGGGTTGTGGCGGGCAGGCATTAACCTGGGTTTGTAAATTGGCGATCAGTTGGCTGAAGGCCGGACTGCGCTGGCCGATAATCAGCCCCGGTTTGGTGCAGAATTGGCCGCAATCGAGCGTGAAGGAAGCAACCAACTCTTGCGCAATTTTTGCGCCACGCTGAGCTAACGCCTGTGGCAAGACCACCACCGGGTTGATGCTCGACATTTCGGCAAACACCGGGATGGGGTGTGGACGTCGCATCGCCAAATCAAATAATGCCCGGCCCCCTTGCAACGAGCCGGTGAACCCTACCGCCTGGATCGCCGGGTGTTGCACCAAATCAGCACCGATGCTGCTGCCGAACACCATATTGAAGACACCCGCAGGCATCTGCTGTTTTTGCACTGCACGTTCAATAGCCTGCGCGGTCAATTCCGCCGTGATCATATGACCACTATGTGCCTTGAACACCACCGGGCAACCGGCGGCCAGTGCGGCAGCGGTATCGCCACCGGCGGTAGAGAACGCCAGCGGGAAGTTACTGGCCCCAAACACCGCAACAGGGCCGATGGCGATGCGATACTGGCGTATATCGGGCCTTGGCTGCGGTGTGCGTTCTGGTTGTGCGCAATCAATTCTTGCACCGTGCACGCGGCCACTACGTAGCAGTTCTGCAAACAGCCGCATCTGTCCACTGGTTCTAGCGCGCTCGCCAATCAGACGTGGGAGAGGTAGCGCGGTCTCTTGTGTGGCAAAGGCAAAAAACTCCTCCCCTAACGCATCAAGTTCATCGGCGATAGCGGCAAGAAAATCTGCCCGCTGCTCGGCATTGGTTTGGCAATAGGTGCTAAAAGCTCGGGCAGCGGCTTGCGCTGCGGCATCAACCTCTACGGTGCTGGCCTGATGGAAACGATGGCCAGTTGGCCGGTTATTATCGGCCCGCAGGCTGAGGAGTTCGGCGTTACCGCTAGCTATCCGCTGCCCGCCAATAAACTGTTTGCCGCTAAGGGCGTATGTGCTGTGAGTCGGCATTGGTTTCCCCTGTTCGATTGCCTGTTATAGCCCGGCTAAAAGCCGGGCCTCCTTGAGAGATCACAGGCCGACATCTGGCAGAGTCGGACGGTTGGCCAGCGCTGTTTTGATAACTCTCGTCACCTCTTGCAGCGTTTCCCCCTGCAATGCCAAACGCGGTGGGCGGGTCACCGCGCTGCCACGACCCACCAGTTCTTCACAAAGCTTGATGCACTGCACCAGGTCTGGGCGGGCATCCAGATGTAGCAACGGCATAAACCAGCTATACAGGGCCAGGGCTTCCTCGAAGCGCTTTTGTTTCGCCAGCCGGAACAAGGTTTCCCCTTCGCGAGGGAACGCGTTGGACATGCCAGAGATCCACCCTTCTGCGCCCACGGCGAGGCTTTCCAACACCACGTCGTCCAACCCGGCGAACAACACGAAACGATCGCCGACCGCATTGCGTAAATCGATAAAGCGGCGGGTATCGCCAGAAGAGTCTTTGAAACAGACGATGTTGTCGCAGTCGACCAACGTGGTGAGAATGTCAGGTGTGACATCGTTTTTATAAATCGGCGGGTTGTTGTAGACCATAATTGGCAGATCGGTGGCGGTGGCCACGCTGCGGAAGTGTGCTGCGGTTTCGTGCGGTTTGGATGAATAAACCAGCGCAGGCATTACCATCACGCCGTCGATACCGGCTTTTTCCGCTTCGCGTGCCATATTCTGTGCAAAGGCGGTGGTGAATTCGGCAATCCCGGCGATCACCGGGATTTTGCCTTGTGCGGCGTCTTTCGCCACCTCGATGACCGCCAGTTTTTCCTGCATAGTCAGCGAGGTGTTTTCACCCACGGTGCCGCAAACCACCAGGCCAGAGACACCGTCTTTGACCAGGTTTTTGATCACCGCATGGGTCGCATCAAGATCCAGAGAAAAATCGCTGCGAAATTGCGTACTGACTGCCGGAAATACCCCACTCCAGTTAATCGCTTTATTGCTCATCGTATGGGTCCCTTTTGCTTGAAATGTTAATTGCCCGTTAATTTTTGGTGAATTTCAATAACAGATTGACGGGTATTCTCGGCAGCGGCTTGACGGTTTTCACCGAATGCGAGGACGAAATTGGCATAATGGGGGGAATTGCGCGCAGCGGAGCCTGTGACGCAGTTGCATCATAAAAGTCATAATTTCAGCTAATTAGGGAACTAACGTGGCACGAAAATCGCGGGGGCTAGCACCGGTCATGGCCTTGAACTGGCGACTGAAAGCGCTGTGATCGGTATAACCGCATTGCAATGCGATCTCGGTAATTGGCATATCACCAGCCAGCAGTTCTGTGGCCTTCTCTAGCCGGACCTTGTGGATCATCTGGCGCGGTGTCAGGTGGAAAATACGTTTACAGTAGCGCTCGATTTGCGCCACGGAAAGGCCGGTCAACGCCCTCAACTCTTCCATCGCGATCGGCCTGCCGTAGTGCTGACGGATATAAACATCTAGCGCCGCCAATCGTTGATAGGCCGGGTGGTTAGCCTTCGCTTCCTGCAAATCATGTGAGATCCCGGCCATGCCGATAATCTTGCCCTGCTGGTCATACAGCGCCATCTTTTGCGTCAGGCACCAGCCCGTTTCGCGGCCGCTGTATAGGTGCATTTCAAGCTGATCCTGGATCTGCACCCCTTGGTGTAACACCCGCAGATCTTGCTCGGTATAGCCTGAACCCAACTGGGTCGGGAAAACGTCTGCCGAGGTTTTACCCAACAGCGGCGTCACCGTTTTAAAACCACAACGTTTGGCCAAAGTGAGATTTGCCAGCAGATAGCGGGCCTGCGCATCCTTGATAAAAAACACCACATTGGGAATGGCATTAAGCAGCGGCGCAATCAATGCTAGTGAATTCAATACGCTATGTAACGAATGGGGACGCTGTTGCACCAAGCCATCACAGAACTGGGTGAGGTGTTCGACAGCAAAGCACTCTTGTGGTTGCAGCTCAACATTACAGGGCGTGAGCGGAGGAGCCTGAAAGCTTGAGGTTAATCGCATAGCAATACCCTTTTCAGCAAGTGGCCATAATTGGCTGTTTTTAACTCACCCGGATCAGTATTAACTTTTCTGTAACTTATCAAGCGCGTTCTACCGAATATGCGGATCACCGCAAATTTTTGGCAAGTTTCAGGCAAACTCATCAAATTCTGGCGCTAAGAAACAATTAATATTCTGATAAATAAATACTTTTTATTCCTTCTTGAAGGATAAGTTCGTTCAGGCAATTTAGCACTATGCTGATTTCGGCATTACCTTTGCCGAAACAGGTCAAGCCGCGAAGGTGGGTTTCGGTCAGTCTTGGGTTATTGATAACAATTAATTAACCATTGAGAGATTCCGATGACACCTGCATCCCCTTTCATCACATTACGAGCGATCGATTCCCATACTGGCGGTGAACCCACTCGGCTGATTATCGACGGTTTTCCCGACCTGGGCAGCGGCAGCATGGCCGAGCGAAAGGCGCTTTTCGCACAACGCTATGATGATTGGCGCAGCGCCATCATTCTTGAACCCCGGGGCAATGATGTCTTGGTGGGGGCTTTACTGTGCCAGCCCTGCTCACCGCAAGCCGCAGCCGGGGTGATCTTTTTCAATAATTCCGGTTATCTTGGCATGTGCGGCCACGGTACGATTGGGCTAATCACTTCCCTGGCTTACCTGGGGCGCATCAGCGCCGGCGAACACCTGATCGAGACCCCGGTCGGGACGGTGAACGCCACGCTACATGCCGATGGCAGCGTAACCATTGAGAATGTGCCCGCCTATCGCTACCGCCAGCAGGTAACCGTGACTGTTGACGGCTATGGCGAGGTAACCGGCGATATCGCCTGGGGCGGAAACTGGTTCTTTCTCATCAGCGATCATCATTTGGCGATCGACACCCACAATCTGGAAGCACTAACGGCCTTTAGCTGGGCGGTACGGCAGGCGCTCGAAAACGCGGGGATCTACGGTGAAGACGGAGGGATCATCGATCATATTGAGCTTTTCGCCGCCGATGAACGAGCCGATAGTCGCAATTTCGTGTTGTGCCCAGGCAAAGCCTACGATCGCTCGCCCTGCGGCACCGGGACCAGCGCCAAACTCGCCTGCCTGGCAGCAGACGGAAAACTGCAGCCAGGTGAAGAATGGCGACAGGCCAGCGTGATCGGCAGTGAATTCAGTGGATATTACCAAGCTAATGAAGGAAACCGCGTGACGCCGTTCATTCGCGGGGAAGCTTTTATTTGCGCCGATAGCCAACTCTTGCTGGATGAGCGTGACGTTTTCGCCTGGGGGATACGTTAATGGCAACCGCCGATGTGATTGTCATTGGCGCGGGCATTATCGGTGCTGCCTGCGCGTGGCAGCTAGCGCAACAAGGATTACGGGTGTTACTGGTTGACGATCGCCGCCCTGGCGCTACCGCTGCTGGCATGGGCCATTTGGTTTGTATGGATGACAACCCAGCAGAGATGGCGCTGAGTGCCTATTCCCTGCATTTGTGGCGCAGCGTGCTGGACCGTATGCCGGATAACTGCGCCTGGCGCGGCTGCGGAACGTTATGGTTGGCGGAAAAACCGCAAGAAATGGCGATTGCCGAAGTGAAGCAGCAGCGGATGGCTGCACTTGGGGTCAACAGCGAACTTGTGGGCTCACAACAAGTCGCACAGCTTGAACCCATGCTGCGTAGCGGATTGGCCGGAGGATTGCGCGTACCGGGGGATGGCATCATTTATGCCCCAAATGCTGCGCGTTGGTTGGTTGAAGATGCGGGGGATGCGGTACGGCAGATTTATGGCGAAGTGGTCGCGTTGGAACAACAGGCGGTGATACTGGCCAATGGGGAGCGGCTTAGCGCAGCGGTGATAACGTTAGCCTGTGGATTGCACGCCGACAAGCTGTTACCAGCCCCGCTGCTCAGAGCGAAAAAAGGCCAACTGGCGATCACCGATCGTTACCCGCAACGGGTTCGGCACCAATTGGTTGAGTTGGGCTACGGGGCTAGTGCGCATGCCTCTGATGGGACCTCGGTGGCCTTTAACGTGCAGGCTCGGCCAACTGGTCAGTTGCTGATCGGTTCCTCACGCCAGTTTGATTCGCTCGATCCGGCAATCGACATGCCATTGCTCGCCACCATGCTCAAGCGTGCTGCAGAGTTTCTGCCCGCATTGGCAACCATGAACCTCATCCGCTGCTGGGCGGGGTTTCGAGCCGCATCGGCGGACGGAATACCCCTACTGGGCCCACACCCGGCTTATCCATGGCTGTGGTTGGCTCTGGGCCATGAAGGGCTGGGCGTAACCACGGCGATGGGTAGCGCTGCATTGATCGCTGCACAAATCCAGCAACAGCGCACAGCAATTGATGACACCCCTTATCGAGCCGCGCGTATGTTCACCACAAACGAGGCCCACCAATGAAACTGATTGCCTTAACCATTGCCGGGCAACCTTATCAGGTACAGGAAGGCATTACCGTAGCCGCCGCACTCAGCTTAAGCGGAGAGGATCATTGCCGGATCTCCGTCAGCCAGCAACCGCGCGCACCCTTTTGTGGCATGGGCGTGTGCCAGGAATGCCGAGTCATCATCAATGGCGTACAGCGGCTGGCTTGCCAAACCTTGTGCCAGCCCGAGATGAATATCGAAAGGAACGGGCAGAAATGAACAACCTGCAATGCGAAGTGTTGATTATTGGGGCTGGCCCAGCCGGATTGGCTGCAGCCCTGGCCGCAGGCGAAAGCCGGCAACGCATAGTCATGCTCGATGATAATCCTCGGCCTGGCGGGCAAATCTGGCGTGATGGGCCAGCGGTCACTTTACCCGCGATCGCCCTACGCTATCGGCAAGCCGTTGAGGCGTTGGATAACTTCACCCTGCTCAGTGCGACAACAGTCGTGGCACAAAGCGGGCCGCAACAACTCCTGTATGAAAATGCCCAGGGTTGCGGGACGATCGACTATCAGCGCTTAATCTTATGCTGCGGTGCGCGCGAGCTGCTACTGCCCTTCCCTGGTTGGACGCTACCGGGCGTGACAGGTGCTGGCGGCTTACAGGCGCAGATCAAAAATGGCTTATCGCTGCAAGGCGAGCGGATTGTCATTGCAGGCAGCGGACCGTTGCTACTGGCGGTTGCCGATAGCGTCACCAAAGCGGGTGGCAAGGTCATACTGCTGGCCGAACAAGCCCCGATGAAACGCCTGGCGAGATTCGCCAGTGGGTTGTGGCATTGGCCAGCGAAAGTGCGGCAGTCATTACGCTTACTTCACCGACGCTATCGCCCCAATAGCTATGTACTGGAAGCGCTAGGCGACCAGCGGCTGACCGCAGTTCGCGTTCAACAAGGGGATCAGGTTCGTACGTTCGCCTGCGATCGACTTGCCTATGGATTCGGGCTGGTGGCGAATATCGAATTAGCCATGCTATTGGGGTGCAGAATAGAGAATGCGGCCATTACCGTTGATGCATTGCAACAAACCAGCGTGGCCAACCTGTATGCAGCGGGTGAATGTACCGGTGTGGGGGGAAGTGAACTGGCCTTGGCGGAAGGCGCGATTGCCGGGTATGCCGCCAGCGGCAATATCGTACGTGCTCAGGCACTACTGGCAAAACGGAGTGTATGGCAGCACTTTGCCGCCGCAGTCAGCCAAACCTTTGTACTAAACCCAACGCTGAAAACCCTCGGCGCAGCCGACACCTTCCTGTGCCGCTGTGAGGATGTGCCGCTGGGGGAAATTGATGTCGAAACGGGCTGGGCACCCACCAAACTGCATAGCCGCTGCGGTATGGGGGCTTGCCAAGGGAAAATCTGCGCCACGGCGGCTCGACATCTGTTTGACTGGCCCATACCGCAGCCAAGATTTCCTTTGATCCCGGCACGGCTTGAGACACTGGCTTTACATGCCCCTCACCCCAACCCTCTCCCACAGGGCGAGGGAGCTGGTACGGTGCCGTGTTCAGAGGAGGAGTGTCCTAATTGAACTGTGGCATGTTAGGTGGCACCCTCCGGGCGGTACATCAGCCCGGAAGCCAGCTGGTGTTTTTCCAGCCCTTTTTTGCCATGCAGGCAGTAAATGCGGCTTTGCGGCTATTTATATTAACGTCCAAGGGGTAGCTTTCAACGCCTAGTTTATTTTCATATTTATAACCACTGCTGTTACATCCATCGTCATCTTTATTGCATTTCAATGAAACCTGCTTTTCAACGCTTCTAGTAGCGACCTCATTTTTAACCGGGTACTGAGCTAATGACTCAGTATCGCAAAGGCTATTCGCCTCTTGAAGGGGCAGCGTTGGCGTACCTAACGGTTCCCATGTGGCAGCACAGCCTGACAAAATAATGGCGGGAAAAACAGCAAGCAAACATTTATTCATAAAAGTTTCTTTAGTTAATTTGAAGGGGCTATCTTGTTAGCAGAGGATACTTGTAAACATAACTTACTGAGTTCGATATCTTTATCGGACAGGTCAGTCACGCTAACGGTGAAATCCTTGGTATAGAAGACATTATAGTGTAAAGGATTTAAACGACAGATTAACGGTCGTACTCCAACCTGTTGGCTGGCAACGTTGTCCCGGCTGATTGGCCTATCTCGCGCTGATAGTGGTTTGCAGCGTCCAACCAATCTGGCCTACCGGTATTGACTAAAATTCGAATAATAAGAGAATGACAAGATTGTTTAGATACTCAATAGAAGCCGGAGCGAATCATCGCCTGTTCTCATAGCTTTACCAAAGTTAAACAACTGGGCGTACTTCTTGCCGGTGTGCTTTCACTGGCCAGTTGCACCTCTGAACCTGCGAAATCCTTAGTCACTCCGTTGCCTTCGGTGGCAAAACAACCACACCCGGATAAATCACGGCAAAGCCAGGAACCGGTGCGTGGCGTTTGGCTGGCAACCGTATCCCGCCTCGATTGGCCACCAGTGACATCGGTCAATGCCAGCAGCCCAGACATCCGCATTCGCCAACAGCAGGAAGCACTGAAGGGCAAGCTGGATAAACTGAAGACGCTGGGTATTAACACCGTTTTTTTCCAGGTTAAGCCTGATGGCACTGCCCTCTGGGCATCAAAAATTTTGCCATGGTCAGATGTGCTGACGGGGAATATTGGCGACAACCCAGGCTATGATCCGCTGCAGTTTATGCTGGATGAAGCTCACAAACGCGGCATGAAAGTCCATGCCTGGTTTAACCCCTACCGAGTGTCCGTTAACACCAAGCCTGTAACCATTGATAAATTGAACCGTACATTGTCGCAGCAGCCAGCCAGCGTCTATGTGCTACACCCTGACTGGATCCGCACCGCAGGCGACCGATTCGTGCTCGACCCAGGTATCCCGGAGGTACGAGACTGGATCACCAGCATCGTAGCAGAGGTGGTTACCCATTATGATATTGACGGCGTGCAGTTTGATGATTATTTCTATGCTGAGTCCCCTGGTTCTGTGCTCAACGACAGCCAGACGTTCAAAAAGTATGGTCAACACTTTGGCTCCAAAGCGGACTGGCGGCGAGACAACACCAAGCAATTGGTTGGGCAAGTTTCTCGTACGATCAAAAAGTTGAATCCCGACGTTGAATTTGGAGTCAGCCCTTCTGGCGTATGGCGTAACCACTCACACGATGCGGCCGGTTCCAATACGCGAGGTGCTGCGGCATATGATGAATCTTATGCCGACACCCGCAATTGGGTGCAACTTGGGCTGCTGGATTACATCGCTCCGCAGCTGTATTGGCCCTTCGCGCGTGACGCGGCCCGTTATGATGTGCTCGCCAAATGGTGGGCTAATGTGGTGACCCCCACCAATACGCGTCTTTATATCGGTGTGGCGCTCTATAAAGTGGGTATTCCGTCAAAGAACGAGCCCGATTGGATGGTCAACGGTGGCGTGCTGGAGCTACAAAAGCAGCTGGATTTGAATGAGTCCGTATCGCAAATTAAAGGCACGATCCTGTTCAGAGAGGATTATCTTAATCAGCCACAGACCCAGCAGGCCGTGAATTACCTGAAAAGTCGCTGGGGTAGTTGAGATATTTAGGGGGCAATATGCCCCCTGAGACTGCGGGGCTAAAAAATTACTTCTGCAACGCCTCAAGAATGCGGTAAGCCGCCTCAACGCGCACAGGATTAGGATAATTTTTGTTCGCCAGCATCACGATGCCGAGATCCTGTTGAGGAATGAAGGCTACGTAGCTGCCAAACCCGCCGGTCGAGCCGGTTTTATGTACCCAAGAGGTGCTTGATGCTGGCGCTGGCGGAGTGATTTTTGTGACGCTCAGCGCTGCCAGTGCGTTTTTATTATCGCTACCCTCGACCACGGTTTTCTCTTTAACCGGCCAGTTCAGCATTTCCCAACCCAGACCTTGATACATATCACCGGCATGCCAGTAGCGCGATTGGGCAAGCGTAATCCCCTTCTGCAGCGAAGCATCCTTCACGTTGGCAGGCACCATGTTGGCCTGCACCCAGCTTGCCATATCCTCTATCGTCGACTTGACGCCGTAGGCTTCGGCATCAAGCATGCCCGGAGAAACGCGAACCGCCTTCCCATCGCGATAGCCCCAGGCGTAGTGTTTATCTTCCTGCTGCGGCACGTTTATCCAGGTTTGCGATAGCTTCAACGGTTGGAACACGCGTTTGGTCATCGCCTGATCAAAACTCATGCCTGACGGTTTAACCATCAGTGCGCCAAACAGACCAATACTGGCGTTCGAGTAAAGGCGCTTGGTGCCTGGAGCCCATTGTGGTTGCCAAGTTTGATAGTAATTCAGCAGCAATGCTTCATCGGTAACGTTTTCCGGTATCTGCAACGGTAAGCCACCGGCGGTATAGGTCGCCAGGTGCAGCAAAGTGATCCCTTGCCATTGCTTGCCCGACAGCGCTGGCCAGTACTTGCTCGCCGGATCGCCAAGGTTGATTTCACCGCGAGCAATGGCATCACCGCCTAGCACTCCAGTGAACGTTTTACTGACCGAACCGAGCTCGAATAAGGTTTGCTGCGTGACGGGCTGCTTGCCCGCAACGTCTGCCAATCCCCAGGTGAAGTAGTAAGGCTGCCCCTGATAAATCACCGCTACGGCCATGCCGGGAATGCCCTGCTCTTTGATCAATGGCGCAACGGTGCGATTAACAATGTCGGCTATCTGTTTTTCCGTTTGCGGTGCTGCAAACACTGAACCTGAGGTGGCGAGCAACAGCACACAGGATAGGGATTTTTTCAACATTGCGATTTTCCGTCATTGAGGGTTAAGGGTTCTATCAGACGCGCATAGTTTGTAGAACTTGATGTTGGGCGGCAAACGGTAAAATTTAGCATCTGTTAAAAGTTTTTCTATTGGTTTGGATGATAACCGATGGTGCTAAATCAATCGTTAAATGCCTTGTGTAACACCACGGCAAATGCCGACGGATTCTCCCAGGACATAGAGTGCCCTGCTTGTGGCACTGTTGCTACAGATATACCCTGATGGCTGACATACTCAAAGTCACGGTCCGGTAAGGATTGTTCGCCAAAAATCAGTGAGCGTGAACAGGACAGATTGAGGAAAGTCTCCATCCATGACGGTGAAGCTCCATCAATCAGGCTTTTGGCTCCCCGCCACATTGCCCAGGGGGCCGCATTTTGGGCCGAACCTTTCCAGGGGGATGTGTGGTCTGCCAGCATTTCGTCGTACACTTGCGAGATAAACTCAGCTTCCGGTCTCTCCACCAGCAGGCGGCTGTATACGCCGCCACCGGCATGAAAGTTAGGTTCCGAAACCACCAGTTTACCTATCCGTTTACCCAATCGTTCTGCTACTTCAATCGCGATACTGCCCCCCATGCTGTGACCATAGAGATGGCAATGTGACAGATTCAATGCAGTAATCACTTCGAGCACAACGTCTGCCTGATGAGCAATGCTGTAATCAAAATCACGAGGTTTATCGCTAAAGCCATATCCAGGAAGGTCAATCAGAATCGCGCGTCGTCCCGCAAATGCCGGATCTGCCACAATGCGTGGATACTCATAGGAAGACGCGCACCCAAGCCCGTGAACAAACACAATCGGGATACCCTGGCCTGGCAAATCGTGCCAACGCACACAGGCGCCAGCGGTTAACGAAAATAAACTCTGCATGTAGTATTCCTCTGTTAATTTCCGGGACTGCCTCAATGAGTGCCAACGTATCACAAAAGCCAACCATTTTAAGGTATTAGCAATTGATGTCTGTCATTTAATAGCGCTATCATCAAGCCTTATACCTAGCGGATTACAGCAAATGCTCAGAAAAGATGATGTGAAACCACGCGCCTATAAACAGGTTGATGTATTTACCACCTCGCCATTGCAGGGAAACCCCTTGGCAGTGATCCTGGAGGCGGAGGGCTTGAATGAGATGCAGATGCTTTCATTAGCTCGCTGGACCAACCTTTCGGAAACGACGTTTGTTTTCAAACCGACTAATCCGCTGGCAGATTATCAGGTGCGCATTTTTACCCCCGAAAAAGAGCTACCCTTTGCCGGGCATCCAACATTGGGTACGGCTCATGCATTACTGGAGGCTGGGCTGGTGACCAAACAGCCGGGTGTGGTGATGCAAGAATGCGGGGTTGGTCTGGTTGCGGTCAATATCTTACCTGAAGGAACGCTGGCGTTTGCTGCACCTGCGGTAACGCTTCGAACGCTGACTTCAGAAGAAAGGGAAACGCTAACGGCCGCTTTTCTGCCTGCGGTTATTGAAGCCGATACGATGCCGGTGATTGCCGATATGGGTATTCGCTGGCTTATGGTACGTATGCCAAGCGCTCAATCCTGCCTGACGATGACGCCGGATCAAGCCATGATTAAGAAGCTGCAAACTGATTATCATGTTGATGGCGTGGTGATTTATGGTGCCTATTCATCGGGTGATCCAGCAGATTACGAAATGCGAGCGTTTCTGGTTGAATGGGACAAGTTGGTTGAGGACCCAGTGACTGGCAGTGCCAATGCGTGCCTGGCCCGTTTGTTGAAGGCCAATAACTTCCCCGACGGTAGCTCGACGGCACAGGGGTATCAGGTTCGCCAAGGTACCCAACTGCATCGAGATGGCCGGGTTAGCGTTCGTTTTATTGACGATGAGCCTTGGGTTGGTGGGCAGAGTTGCACGCTGATAAATGGTCAGTTGCACATTTAGCTGTGGCGATAACTCACAGAATATCGGCATAGTGACCGGGTGCGCTTTCCCGGTCTTAATAATTGCTCAGATGAATCACAACAGCTTAAGTAAATGTGTTGCGATCCCCCATCGGAGAGTGACGCATTTATCCCCAGCCAGGTCTAAAACAGAGTAGCTCGCGTTCGGTTGAGCATAACTGGAAAAATTGTCGATTCTTCCCTCTTTGAGCAATGCCAGAACGCCCTGGCTGACTTGGCCGTGAGACACTATGCATATTGTCTGGTGTGGAGCTACCGCTTGTTGGCTGTGCAAAAAATTGATAACTCGCTGAGAAGCCTGTGTCAGTGATTCGCCGTCAGGGGGACAAAACTGCGCATCTCGCGCAAATAGCGACTCTGCTTCACTGGGATAGTCAGATTGTATTTGCTCCCGTGTCATCCCTTCATAATGACCGAATGCCTGCTCTTTCAGCGCGGGTTCAGCAACCAACGGGCAGAGGAAACAATCCGCCAGTGCCTGCCCCATATGCCAGGCACGACCAAGGGGAGATGCGTAGACACAGTCTGTAGGGTAAGCAGCGTCTGTTAATGCTTCAAGTAACGCTGATGTCTCGAGCGCACCTCGCTTCGTCACTGGGCTATCCATATGTCCCTGGATAATGCCGCGCTGATTCCATTCCGTTTGCGCGTGTCGTACAAGTATCACTTTCATCAAAAATTTCCGTTGCTCCATTAGGCTAACGGCGAGATTCGCCAGCCAGCTGAAAATTCTTTATTATCCACATCCACTCCCCATCCGGCAGCCTGATGTCTACGATTTTCGATACCTTTATTGCCCCGCCGTGTCATGACGAGATAGAGATCCTCTATCAGGACGATCACCTGGTGCTTATCAATAAGCCCACCGGGCTGCTTAGCCTCTCTGGAAAGAATCCGCAAAATCTCGATTCGGTTCATTATCGGCTGGTAAAGATATTCCCCGGCTGCACTCTGATTCACCGCCTTGATTTCGGCACTTCCGGGCTGATGGTAGTTGCCCGCAACAAGGCTATCAACGCCGTCCTCTGCCAACAGTTCAGCCTGCGCACCGTGAGCAAAGTTTACAG
>NZ_JBKABN010000003.1:0-363648 GCF_046269175.1 Serratia sp. J2 | reverse complement strand
GTAGAAAGCCTCATGCGAAAGCATGAGGCTTTTTGCTATGGGTCAAAAACAGAAAATGGCAGTGAAAGCCCCTCACCCCAACCCTCTCCCAGAGTACCAACCGAGAACACCCTGAATACTTGTGTAGGGGAGAGGGAGCCGTCCGGCATCGTGGATAAGCTCGTACTGCTTGGGAAGTGGGAACCTTTGATTAGCCATACCACTTCGGCAGTGATGAGTAAGCCTAAGGATGGGGTATGACGCAGAGAAAACAGCGGGCTCGATCGATTCCCTCTCCTGGGGGAGAGGGTGAGGGGAAGGGTATTACTCGATCTGACAAATTGACTGATCCTCAACGCGCCAGATGATAAATACTGTACCCTGTCGCAGCCCCTGCCACATCCCAGGCAAAATCCTTCCAGCTCCAGCCCGTACCGCCTTCTCTACTGTCATACAGTTCTTTCGCTGCGCCCAAGCCAATCGAAAATAGCAGGCCAAAACTGCGGCTACGTGCCTCATTCCAGTTCTGGTGATCGCCATAAGCCGCGCCAGCGGCCGCAAATGCAGCGGAAGCGACAAAGTGTTGAGCCTTGTCTTTGCCGGTCCAACTATCATTGGCCATATGGGTACAGCCACTGGAGAACAACAATACCGGAAGGAGGATGAGCAGACGGAGTGGGCGCATAGTGAAAACATCCTGTCTCAATATGGACAAAAAAGCCCGGCATTGCCGGGCTGTGGTGCAGTTAATTATAGCGAGTTTACAGTATACGGCTAATCAAGCGATCGATACGGATCCGACGCAGACGACGGATCAGTTTGCGCACCTTGACCGGATATTCCTGAATGCTTTGCAATTCGAGATAGTGGCCCACCACCGTGGTATGGGTACGGATCGTTTCCAACTCTTTATGCCGCTGTTCCTGCATTTCGTGCTTGGGATCGTGGAACAGAATGGCGTTTTCAAGATCCAGCCGCCAGGCGCGCGGGTTGAGGTTGTTACCGGTGATCAACTGCCACTCGTCATCGACCCACATCCCTTTGAGGTGATAGCTGTTATCGCCGTCTTTCCACAGGCGCACAATCAGCTGGCCGGTATCAACATAGCGTTGCAGGCGGCTCAGGAAGCGGCGCAGGTTGATTTCATAGAGATAAGGCAGCGCGCCGATAATCTTGAACGGCTGATCTTCAGGAATGTAGAAGTCATTGGCCGTCTTGTCACCCACGATGATCTCCACCTGTTTCCCTTGGCGCAGCAGATAAATGATATTGCGCACCAGCAAGGCTGGCAGGTTGAAGTAAGGCGTGCACAGCGTCAGTTTCTGATCGGTGCTGGACATCAGGTGGTGGATCGTTTTGTTCAGAATGCTCTGTTTGCCCAGGCCGACTAACGGGGTGACGGCCAGCTCATCATTACTGGCGTTCCCCTGAAATTGATAGGCGGCACGGCGTAGGGCAAAGCGGAACAGGCGGATTTCGTTTTTGATCTCGAGGCTTTTGGGCCTGTCAGCACGATCAAGACGCTGCACGGCACCGGCGGTTAACAGATGCTGTTTGATGTAATCGCACAGGGTCACCGCCAACAGATTATTGGTGATCAGCTGATAGCGATCGTAACGATACTTATCATGCTGGTGCAGATAGACATCATTAATGCTGGCACCGCTGTAGAACACCGTATCGTCAACGACAAAGCCCTTCAAATGCAGTACGCCCAGCGCTTCGCGAGTATTGACCGGAACGCCGTAAATCGGCACCGAAACCTGCGGGTGCTGTGCAGCCATAGCGCAGTACCAGTCGGCATTGGTATTGGCCGCTGCCGCACCGATACGCCCACGTTGAGCACGATGCCAGTCTACCAACACGCAGATCTCCAGCTCAGGGCGCTGCTGCTTGGCTTGATAGAGCGCATTGAGGATGTCGCGGCCCGCATCGTCATGCTCCAGATAGAGCGCTACCAGATAAATACGGGTTGTTGCGTTAGCGATCGATTCCAGCAGCGTTGCACGGAAATCGGCCGGCGTAAAAAGGGTACGGACATCAGCAACCGTCTGGGGGAGTTTGGGCAGTTGTGCAAGGTGTTGTTGATGTTTGCTACGTTTAAATTTTGACAACATCACAGTGCGCTTCTTCTCTCATATTTGGATGGCCGGAACGCCACTTCCATGAATAAAATGCTTCGAACAATCGGGCGATAATACCACTAGTTGCCCCGATTGTGCGTATGTTTTGGCGTTAAGTAGTGGATTCGTATTACATTGCGACAGCGGTCACGGCGTCGCCCCATCCTGTAGCGGCAGGGTTAAATTGACAATCCCTTCGTCAATTTGCACATCGACCTTGAACCCCAGCTTTTGTGCCAGCGTGACCATTCCGCGGTTATTAGGCATGGTAATGCCTGTCAGGCGGGCCAGGCCTTGCGCTCGCGCATAGCTAATCATTTTCATCAAGAGCTGCCGGCCCAGACCCAGACCTTTCAGATCGGAACGCACCAGCACGGCGAATTCGGCGTCGGTGTTGTCGGGATCTGACAGGGCGCGCGTGACGCCGATGATCTCTTCGCCATCGCGTACTGCTACGAAAGCCATTTCTCGATCGTAGTCGATTTGGGTCATGTTAGCCAAATCGTCGTGGCTAAACTCGTTGATCTCACTAAAGTAGCGGTAATAGAGATCTTCCTTGGTGACACGGTCGATAAAGTGCTTCAGCGCCGGTTCATCCTCCGGCAGGATCGGGCGGAACAGGCATTGAGAACCGTCTTTTAATTCAATGGTTTCTTCCAGCTCATGGGGATAAGGGCGGATCGCCAGGCGTGCCTGTGGATCGCCACTGAAAGGCGTTAACTGCATGGAAACGTCCAGCAGGGTAAACTCGCTGCCGGAGGCTAATACCGGATGAATATCGAGGCGTGAGATCTCCGGGCAGTCGAGGATCAGGTTGGAAACCTGCACCAACAGGCGGCTTAAGCCGGGGATATCAAGCGGCCGCAGCGCACTGCGCCCACGGATTTTGCCTCCTTTCACCGCCTGCAACACCAGATAACGCGCCAGCGCCATATTCAGCGGCGGCAGGGCAACGGCGACCTGGTTTTCCTTGCGCCATTCGATGCCACCTTCGCCCAGCATTATCAACGGGCCGAAGGTCGCGTCCTGTTCAACGGCAATACGCAATTCCTGTGCTCCGGCACGGTTGGCCATGCTTTGCACTAACAGACCGTGGATGCGCGCCTGCGGATAAGTACGCTTCACCCGGTCGAGGATCGCTTCCGCCGCCCGCTGCACCTCGGTGGCGGTACGTAAATAAAGCATGACCCCCTGAACTTCGGATTTATGTGAGATATCCGGAGAACGCAGCTTCAGTGCTACCGGGTAGCCAATCTGTTCGGCAATGTGCACCGCTTCTGCGCTGTCACTGGCAATCCAGGTTGGCAGGGTGCTGAGGCCGTAAGCCTGCAAAATTGGTTGGACTTCATGGGTATCCAACTGGCTAGCCCCTTCGGCCAACGCCTGATGGATTAACTGGTGCGCGGCAGCGGTATTGGCCGTAAGCCCAATCGGTAGCGCCGGAGTTTCCTTGAGCTGCTTCTGGTTACGGCGGTATTCCACCATATGCATAAACGCGGTGACCGCGCCTTCTGGCGTGCGATAGGTTGGGATCCCTGCCTCGGTAAATTGGCGGCGGGCCTCCTGAGAGGAGTATTCGCCACACCAGTTGGTTAACAACGTAATGCGTTTCCCACGTGGGTGCTGGCGGATGGCCTCGATCAACCGTTCGGCGGTCTCAGTGCCCGGAGAGGCGGCGCTAGGGGCATGGATCAGCAGCAGGGCGTCATAGTCGTGGCTGTCGAGCAGCGGTTGCAGAGCTGCCAGATAGCGCTTGGGGGTTGCATCATCACGCAGATCGATAGGATTTCCTGGCCGGATAAACTCCGGCAGCGCTGCGCTCAGCTTCTCCTGAGTCTCATCCGTCAACGTTGCCAGCTTACCGTTGCGGGAGAGTAATTCGTCCAGCGCCATGGCTGCGGGGGCTGCACCGTTGCTGATAATCATTAGCCGCTCACCGCGCAGCGGGTGCATATGGCTTAAGGTTTCCACGGCGGAAAACAGCTCGTGAGTATCCTGTACACGCAGCAAACCGGCGCGTTGGATGGCTGCATCGTAGGCGGCGTCCAATCCCTGCTGGCTGTTGAGCAGTAGCTGTGCCTGTTGGCTACGGCCACTTTTGATCACCAGGATCGGCTTATTGCGCGAGGCACTGCGGGAGGCGGAAAGGAAACGCCGCGCGTCGTTGATGTTTTCCAGATACAGCAGAATGGCGCTGGTTTTGCTGTCGCGGGCCAGGAAGTCGAGCAGATCGTCGACGTCGATATCCAGGCTATCCCCTAACGCGATGAAGTAGGAGAAGCCAACCTCCCGTTGTTGCGCCCAGTCCAGAATGGTATTCGCCACGGCGGCAGACTGGGAGATAAACGCCAGCTTGCCTTTCTGAATGGGGACCGGCGAAAAGCTGGCGTTGATCCCTTGCCAAGGCGCCAGCAAGCCCAGGCTGTTTGGCCCCAGCAGGCGCATTGAGTAACGTTGTGCGGTGGCCTTCAGCTCGGCGAATTGTTCCACTGGGGAGGAAAGTACGATGGCAGTTTTGCAGCCCCGCTCACCCAGGGCTTCGATCAGTGCCAGGTTACGCTGGGCATTGGTACACAGCACGGCCAGATCGGGGGTTAGCGGCAGGCTGGCTACGTCGGGATAGGCCATCACGCCGCAGACTGCCTTGTAGCGTGGCGTGACTGGCAGGATAGGGCCGGTAAAACCGCCAGCCAGCAGATTGCGCATCATCAGGTAGCCAGCCCGGCCGGGCTGTTGCGAAGCGCCGAGCACGGCAATCGATTTGGGACGTAATAGCGCTTCTAACCCTCTCTGGCTCATATGCGGCTCCTGCTCCTGACCGGTTTGCCTGAAAAAGGCAAATTATCGTCTGATTCTAGGCGCTTTGTGGCTGATTTGCTGTGACCGGTGCCTCTGGGCGGTGAGGTTTCCCCGCCAGATACTGTTCACGGAAGTAATTGAAATGTTGGCTCAGCCCGGTCGCGGCCTGTTCATCCCCCGCCTGTTGCAGCAGGGCGGCAGCGACTTCTGCCGTACAGTGCTGTTCAGGGCGGCTGGCAATACGTAGCAAATAGTCTGATGAGGCCAACACGTTCAGTGAAAAGACCGGGAACTGATTCAGATAGGGACTTTTACGGAACATTTTGCGCGCTTCGGACCAGGTACCGTCGAGCATGATAAATAAAGGCGGCTTGCCACCTGCGGGCAGGCTGCTAACCACCGGGCGATCCGCATCAGCATAAGAGGCCGGGAATACCACGTAGGGCTGACGAGTGGGATCGTTGATGGCAGCCAGCAGGCCCGGATCGACTTCGGTACGCGACCAGGTAAACGCCAGGGTATCAGGCAGGATATCGGCGATCAGGCGGCCGGTATTGCTGGGCTTTAACGGCTCTGCCCCGAACATGATCAGGCAAAAGCGGCTGTTGGCCTGCTGCGGTTTGATGGTGGCACACAGGCAGTTTTGCTGCGGTAGCAAACAACCCTGACAGCGCACGGCGCGGCTACCTCTGGCCAGAAACGGGCGGGTGGCACGGTCTAAACGGTCTTGGCGTAGACGAAGTACGGCGTTGTCAGTCATAACTATCCTGAAAAACCGCCATTGTAGCGCAGAAAAAAGCCCGGCGGGAGAGGCGCACGGGCTATACAGGCGATGTTATGCCGACAACAACTGGCGGCATAGTAAGCGCTTTTGCGTTAAACTAGCTCGTTAAGCCAGTTATCGAACTGCGCTTTCGGCATCGCGCCGTTGAGCATATCGACCATCTTGCCTTCACGGAACACCATGATGGTAGGGATGCTGCGAATGCGGAAGCGTGCGCTCAACTCGGGTTCGGCTTCGGTGTTGACCTTCACGAAACGCACCTTGCCAGCGCGCTCCTGTGCCACATCTTCAAAGATCGGCGCGAAGCTGCGGCACGGGCCACACCACGGGGCCCAGAAATCGACCACAATCGGCAAGTCGTCTTGCAGGAGCTGGTCCAACGTGGCGGCGGTGGCGTTAATCACTTCACCGTCGAACAATTCATGGCCGCAGCGGCCACATTTAGCGCCGTCCGCCAGACGTTCTTCCGGCACGCGGTTGGTGGCATTACAAGCTGCACAAACTGTATTCATGATTACCTCTGGGGCTGACGCAGCACAATGAGCTGCGAATATGTATTTTTAATGTTGCTTATTATCGGTAAAAGCGCGGCATTCGACCAAGTGATTTGTTCGATGAATTTGATAGATGCCAGCTTTTAGCGCAAGTTGGTGGCTTAGCGCACCAACATCAGGTAATCTTCGCGCCCTGCGCGTTGGTGGAGAAGACAATGAACGATTCATTTAGTGGCAAGAACGGTAAGGTTAAAGTGATGTTCGTCCGTAGTGACGACGATAGCGGCGACAACCGTAACAAGAATAAACGACCTGACGGCAAAGGCCGCCCGGCTGACAATGCACGCTCTGGCCGTGCCGGTCAGGATAAGGCGCGCGGTGGTGACCGTCGGGGTGCCGATCCCCGTCGCAGCAGCAGTGAAAGCGATCGTCCTCGTCGTCCGGCGCGTACCGAAGACAGCGGTGGTTATGAATCACCGTGGAAAACCGTGTCTCGTGCTCCGCAAGAAGAACCGGCGTTCGATCATGGTGGCATCAGTGGCAAAAGCTTTATCGACCCTGAGCAGCTGCGCCGCCAACGTGCGGAAGAAACCCGTGTTTACGGCGAGAACGCCTGTAAAGCTCTGTTCGCCAGCCGTCCAGATGCCATCGTCCGTGCCTGGTTTGTGCAATCCGTAACCCCACGTTTCCGTGAGGCACTGCGCTGGATGGCGGCTAACCGCAAGGCTTACCATGTGGTGGATGAAGAGGAACTGGCCAAAGCGTCCGGTACCGAACATCACGGCGGCGTGTGCTTCCTGATTAAAAAGCGTCAAGGTTTGGATGCGCAGGCTTACCTGCAGAACGCACCGGCCAAAGATTGCGTGCTGGCACTGGAAGAAGTGGGCAACCCACACAACCTGGGGGCGATCGTTCGTTCTTGTGCTCACTTTGGCGTGAACGGCGTATTGCTTCAGGATCCAGCTGTGCTGGAGTCTGGTGCCGCGGTGCGTACGGCTGAAGGCGGGGCGGAACACATCAAGGCAATCAATGCTGATGACTTCCTGTCCGTGCTGGATACATTCCGCAAAGCGGGTTACACCATCGTCACCACGTCCAGCCATAAAGGCACGCCGTTGGCGCAGGCTAAATTGCCAACCAAGATGGTGCTGGTATTGGGCCAGGAACGTGATGGCCTGAGTGACAGCGCTTGGCAACAGGGTGATATGAGCGTGTCTATCGGCGGGACTGGCAAAGTAGAAAGCCTGAACGTCTCGGTAGCAACCGGTATTCTGTTGGCCGATTGGTGGCGCCAGAACCAGGCGTAATGCTTTAGGCTATATAAAATCCGATTAATGACAAAGCCCTGGCCGCAAAGCCAGGGCTTTGATCTATCAGAATCAGTAGAAAAACCGGCTGACTACTATGCTCAAAAAGCTCCCCCTTATTCGTATTCATCTAGGCATATCCTTGTTCGCTACAACATGCGTACAGAAACCTGCCGTACTAGCGGTTTCTCAGTATAGGGTTTACAGGGACAAGTGCGATCGCTGGTCATGCCATTGCGACCGGTGCGATTCTGGTGACCAATAATACGCGGAAGTTTGAACGGGTAACGGACCTGATGCTGGAGGATTGGGCAAAATAACAATGAGAAGGGATAAGACTAAAATGAGCGCACTGACGATTGATAATCTGGCTCACTCTTAAAAATCAGCTTTCTCAACTTTCTTTTTCTCAGGAAACTTCTTTTGTGTCGCATAAAAGCTGCCAAGGGTAAAAGCTTTCAGCTGTTGTTCCGTATCAGCCTGGCACGAAGGGGTGTCGCAAGCAGCACTGATGATTCCGTAAGTGACGGCCTTTTGTTTCATATCAAGTTTGGCTTCTTCTAGACTGTTTTTTCCCATAGAGACCACACATCCAGACACGATAGCCTGAGCTTTTTGCTCGTTCATGCGTAGTACTGTGTCATTGACGAGTTTGCTGTACCCATCATTGTTATACACATCGGCGGCGAACTCGCGGCATTCATCATAATACGGACTTGCTTTGACTTCTGTGTAGGGAGGTATTTTCATGCCAGCACAACCAACCATACCAAGGCTCATTGCTGCGATCAGTGTTTGTTTTATCATGCTTTTAGCCCAGAGATTCCCTGTTAGAAAAGTTTATAAATCGAACTAATATCCATTCTGGCACTGCGGCATTATTGTTGTCTTTTATGTACCCAAAATCCACAAAATCAGGTCGATGGGGAAAGCATTATTCAATTCTATGAGGCGGTCCATCTTTGAACCGCCCCATATCACAGCAGATCTTTAGCCACTTCCATTCGAGTTTATGGGCGTGACTCGATCAGTGGGCTCCGCCCCCGCCGCCGCCGGAACTGAACGGTGGTTTGGCGAACCAGACCAGCGCCAGCAATATCAGGAACACCCCTGCCGATAGCCAGAATATCTCGTTGGCCGAGATGATCAGCCCCTGCGCGGTGATCTCGTTGGCGATATACGCCAAAGCCTGCTGTTTACTCATGTCTAGCTGCTCCAGTTTGCTGTACATCTCCTGCGACTGCGGGTTGAACGGATTCACAAACTCGCTCAGGTGCGAGTGGTGCATCGCCTCCCTGCTGGTCCACAGCGTGGTGGTGATCGAGGTGCCGATAGAGCCCGCCAAGGTACGGGTAAAGTTCGACAGGCTCGATGCTGCCGCTATGCGCTCCGGCGGCAACCCGGACAGGGTAATGGTCGTCAGCGGCATAAAGAAGCAGGCGATGGCAAAACCCTGGAAGAACTGCGGCCAGGCGGAAGCGCCAAAATCCATCCCCGGTTCAAACGTGTAGGCGCGCCAGTAGAAGCACACGGCATACATGATGAAGCTGAAGGTGACCAAACGGCGCATATCCAGCCGGTTACCGAAGCGGCCGATAATCGGTGACAAGATCACCGGCAGCAACCCGATCGGCGCAGACGCCAAGCCGGCCCAGGTGGCGGTGTAGCCATATACCTCCTGCAGCAACTGTGGCAACAGCACGATCGCCCCGAAATACAGCATGTAAGCCAGGCTGATACACAGACAGCCGATGGTAAAGTTGCGCGATTTGAACAGCGACAGATCCACCACCGGGTGATCGTCCGTCAGCTCCCACACCACCAGGAACACTAACGCCACCACGGCCACGACGGTCAGGACAATAATTTCGGTCGAGTTGAACCAGTCCAGTTCCTTGCCCTGATCGAGCATAATCTGTAGCGCACCGATACCCACCACCAACAGCACCAGCCCGACGGTATCGATCGGTTTGATCTCGGTTTTGGTTTCCCGGCCTTTCAACGTCGACATGGCAACCAGGATCACGAACAGCCCAATCGGGATGTTGATGAAGAAGATCCAGCCCCAGTGATAGTTATCGCTGATATAGCCGCCAAGGATCGGCCCGAAAATCGGCGCGACGATCACGGTCATCGACCATAGCGCCAGGGCCATCGATCGCTTGGCGGGGGGATAGTTATTCAGCAACAAACTCTGCGACAGTGGGATCAACGGCCCTGCCACCACGCCCTGGATCACGCGGAAGAAGATCAGCATGCCCAGACTGTTGGAAATACCGCACAGCCAGGAGGCCAGGGCGAACAGCGCCGTGGACCACAGGAACAGGCGAACTTCACCCACGCGTTTCGCCAACCAGCCGGTGATCGGAATGGAGATGGCGTTGGCCACCCCAAACGAGGTGATCACCCAGGTCCCCTGCGAGTTGGAAGACCCGAGGTTACCCGAAATGGTCGGTATCGCCACGTTGGCAATGGTGGAGTCCAGCACCTGCATAAAGGTCGCCATGGCGAGCGCGACCGTCATCCAGGCGAGCTGGGCACCTTCAAGCGGTTTCTGTGCCAAGGTAGCCTCCCGCTCGCTTAACCGGCGTTTGCATGGATCACATCGGCGATCATCTGATTCACCGGCGCCAGATCCAGCGTCAGCGCGCTGGTTTCAAACAGCGGTTTTTGACGTACCGTATCGGAGAGCACCAGGCCGTCCAGATTGGTGGTATCGACTTTGACCAGCGTAGAAAGGCCGATACGCAGAGGATGCTCAGCAACCTGTTGTGCGTCCAGTTCGATACGCACGGGTAAACGCTGCACCACTTTGATCCAGTTGCCGGTAGCGTTCTGTGCAGGCAGCAGTGAGAACGCGCTGCCGGTGCCCATATCGATACCCACGACCTTGCCTTTGAACACCACGTCGCTACCGTATAGGTCACTCACTACGGTAGCCTCTTGGCCGATACGCATATTGGCGATCTGCGTTTCTTTAAAGTTGGCATCCACCCAGACATGATCCGGTGCTACTACGGCCATCAGAGGCATCCCTGGGGAGATCTGCGCCCCCACTTGCACGCTGCGGCGTGAAACGAAGCCGGTGATTGGGCTGACGATGCGGGTACGCTGCAGCGCCATCCAGGCGTCGCGCATCTGTGCGGCGGCTTGCAGCACGGCAGGTTGTTTATCCAACGGGGTATTCAGCACCATCGCCTGATTGGCATTGTATTGCTGGACTGCGACTTCCAGTGCCGCTTTGGCATTGTCTACCGCGTCACGCGCATGTTGCAGCTCTTCGCGGCCAATCGCATCGGCGTTGCCCAGCACGATACGACGCTTGAGATCGTTTTCTACCTTGCTCAGCTCGGATTTGCGCAGCGCAATGTTAGCCTGATACTGCTTACCGTTGATCACCAACTGATGCGTTTGGCGCACGCTGTTGGCCAGCGCGGTTTTGGCCCGCTCAAACGCCTGTTCGGCGTCGGTGGGATCCAGTGTTAACAACACATCGCCTTTGCGGACAAAGTCGGTGTTATCAAAGGTAACGCTGTTCACGCTACCGGAAACCTGGGCCATGATCTGCACCTGATTACCGGCCACGTAGGCATCGTCAGTTTCCTGGTGATGACGCAGCACCAGGAACCAATAGACTAAATAGGCCACCCCAATAATCACAAAAATAAACGTCAACAGCAGCAGCCAGAATTTACGCTGCCGTTTTTTGCCAGCCGGTTGCTGCGGGGTTTGAGTTTCCGCGCTTGCACTCATGGTATTCTCCACGCTCTAAAATTATGCTTTAGGTTCCGCTGCCGCCGGGGCCTGGTAGCCCCCCCCCAACGCGCGTACCAATGCTATCTTCGCCTGCATCAAGTTGCTGCTGGCATTCAGTTGCGCCTGTTGCTGCTGTAATAGCTGCGTCTGGCTGGTCAACAGTTCATCACGCCCAATAATCCCTGCCTGGTATTTGGCGTTGGCGACCCGGTACACATCCTGCATGGATTGGGAGGCAGAGGTTGCCTGCAGCAGCTGCTTGCTACTGCTCTGTTGAATGGTGATGGCGTCGGCCGTTTCCTGTAACGCATTGACGAGCGTTTGGTTATAGGAACCTACCGCCTGATCGTAGAGTGCGGACTCTTCACCCAGCTTGCTGCGTAGCGCACCGGCATGGAAGATAGGCAGGGAAATGGCTGGAACCACTCCCCACGCCTGGCTGGCGGCTTCAAACAGATTCGGGCTGGTACCGCCGACGTTGGTGGTGGTCAAGCCAGCAAAGGCCGAGATCGACAGGCTAGGGTAGAACTCTTTGCGTGCCGCACTGACCCGTTGGTTATAGGACTCCACCAGTTGGCGCTGTGCCACGATATCCGGGCGTTTACCCAGCAAATCCGCGGTGAGTTCGCCTTTGGGGGCTAACTGTTCTTCGCTTGGCATGGCCACGGGATGCAGAGACTGCATCGCATTCGGGCCAAGACCGGCCAGGGCGGCCAACTGGTGTTTCAGTTGTTCAATCTGTGACTGCAGCTGGATGATCTGCTGCTTGGCACTGTCGGCTTGTGCCTGGGTCTGTTGCGGGATTTCCACGCCGTAGATCCCGGCTTTATATTGCTTTTGGCGCAGGTCGGCCAGGCGTTGATTGTTATCCACCTCTTGTTGCAGCACATTTTCCAGCGCGTAATTCGCCTGTAACTGGTAATAAGCAGAGGCAACCGAACTGGTTAGCGTCAGAGCGGCTTGTGCCTGCTCGGCACGAGCGGCATCGATCTGCGCTTTTGCCGCATTGACCTGATTGCGATATTTGCCCCACCAGTCAAACTCATAAGCCAGATTCAAACCCAGCGAGTTGGTGGACTCATACACCGGGTTGGGCAGATAGCCAAAGCCCAGGTTGGTGTTTTGCGCCAGACGCTGACGGTTGATGCTGGCATTCAGATCCAGATTAGGGCCGTTGGCAGCACTGGCTTCCCCCGCCACGCTTTGGGCTTCACGCACGCGAGCGCCCGCCTGTTGCAGCGAAGGCGAGTTTTGCAGCGTCTGGGTCATCAGGCTATCAAGCTGGGGATCGTTAAGCGTGCGCCACCATTGCGGGCTGATGGCCAGCGAGCTGACTTTCGGCTGGGCAAGCTGCAGCTGTTGCGGATCCATCATCTTGGATTGCGGGGCAATATTATCGGTAGATGCGCACCCCGCCAGCAACAGAACGGCGAACAGCGGGGTGAATCTCCAGTTTAACGGGGATCGCATAAAATGATTACCTGAACAGGAATTATTGGGATAACTGTTCTGAAACTTCCATCTGATCCAAACGGGTCAACAATTTGCGCGTCAGCATTTCAAGCTGCTGCTGCTCCTCGTCGTTCAGCGTAGACCACAGAAAGTGCAGACATTTATGCTGCGGTGGCAGCAATTGTTCGAGAAACGCTTCCCCAGCCTGGGTCATATGCAGATGCAGGCAGCGGCGATCGTGATCGCTTTCCCGGCGCTCGATCCACCCGCGTTTCTCTAGTTCATCGGCAATGCGGGTAGCATTGGTGCGTGACGAACCCAGGGCTGAGCTTAGCTCAGAAGGCTGAATACTGTGGTTTTCCTGCGCATCCAGCGTAATGAGAGCCATAAACAAGGTTTCGTTAATTCCCTGTGCTTTCAGCATTTTATTGCGATTTTCCAACAGCTTGCCTTGCATATGCATACACAGGCGGGTCAGCAGGATTTCCTGGTATGGGAAGTCTTTCTGACGTTTGGCGCGGAAATTCAGCATTTGCTCTATGGGGGTAAACGAGCTTTCCATAATTTAGTGCCTCATTAATTTCGTTCGGTATAGTAACGATAGTGATTAATAATGTAAATCTTCAGCAAGGGGAATAATTTAGCAATTCGTGTCATTTGTAAGTTGTTTGTAAATGCTTAACGCCACAGACCCTAAGGTCTTGTGATTGAAGGCACAAATTCTGCCGTTCCGCAGGCTGAGATAGGTAAGGTTTGTTTATGCAATTGGGCGGAGAACTACGGCATCCTGCGGGGGGGGATAGAAAGAAATCTTACGTGAGTAAGGTCGTTCATGGAGGTCCGGGGCGCAGGGTGTATAGGTCGCCAATAATTTACCGCGACAATATTACCAGAGTGTAAGTAATTTTTACACCCTGCGGCCTAATAAATTTCAAGGGTTATTATTTTCTTGCTAACTAGCTGATGGCTGGCCCTTGTGGGTCATGGCGCTTGCCACGCCACCAGGTCAGCAGATTCAGCACGCACAATACGCCACCAATCGCCGCTACACCGTTCCAACCAGCATGTTGATAAGCAGCAGCGGAAAGCACCGACCCCACGGCACCCCCAATAAAATAGCTGGTCATGTAACCGGCGGTCAGGCGATTACGCGCCTCCGGCATGATGCGGTAAATCACGCTTTGGTTGGTGACATGCACCCCCTGCACCGCCAGATCCAGCACCAGAATGCCGATAATCAGCGCCCAGAGAGAGTACGGCGCCAACGCAATTGGGATCCAGGACAGCAACAGCAGTACCAGCCCGACGCTGGTGGTTAGCCCTGCTTTGCCCTTATCGGCCAGATGACCGGCGCGTGAGGCAGCCAGTGCGCCAGCAGCACCCACCAGGCCAAATAGCCCAATTACGCCTTCGGAGTAGCTGAAAGGTGGGGAAGCCAGCAGGAAAGCCATTGAGGTCCACAGCACGCTGAAGTTGGCGAACGACAAAGCGCCAATGATTGCGCGGGTACGCAGCAACGGGGTGAAGCAGAACAGGGAAAAGATGGATTTCAGCAACTGCGGGTAATTCAGGCCGGAATGCAGCTTATAGCGTGGCAAGGCGCGCCACAGCAGCAGGGCCATCAGGATCATCAATACGCTGGCCACCCAGTAGATGGTACGCCAGCCGCCGAGGGTCGCCAAAGCGCCGGCGACGGTACGTGCCAGCAGAATGCCGAGCAGCAGGCCGCTCATGATCACACCGACGGTTTTACCGCGTTTTGCCGGGTGCGCCAAAGTGGCGGCGAGTGGCACTAAAAGCTGGGCCACCACCGAGAACAGACCGGTGAGAGCCGTACCGAGGATCATCATCGATAAGGTGCTGGAGGACGCGGTGATCAGCATGCCTCCGGCGGCTAACAGCGTCATAAAGACGATCAGCCCGCGGCGTTCAAACATATCGCCCAATGGCACCAGAAACAGCAGGCCAACCGCATAGCCTAGCTGGGCAGCGGTGACGATAAATCCGGCTTGGTTAACCGATAGATTAAAGTTTTGTGCAATGGTTTCCAGCAGCGGCTGGGCGTAGTAGTTGCTGGCAACCGCCAGGCCGGTAGCCATCGCGATTAACAGTGTCAGTGCAGGGCTAAGGCCCGGGTGTTCGGTTGGTTGGTTCATAGGTCTTCAATAATGGAAATTTGTGATCAAAGTATCAGACACAACGGAATGTTAAGGCAATGTATAATTTTTATCAGTATGCCGCATGAAGGATCTCGGTCAGTTAAGCAAAGAAAACGGGCCCCCTCACCCTAACCCTCTCCCACAGGGAGAGGGAACCGATCGAGTGGGTTTGAAAATTCGGTGATGTACTTTGGAGGAGAGGACAATCGAGTTTGCTGAGATTATCCCTTTTTGGGCAAAAGAGTAGGAGCTAACAGCTCCCTCTCCCATAGAGAGAGGGAACCGATCGAGTGGGTTTGAAAATTCGGTGATGTACTTTGGAGGAGAGGACAATCGGGTTTGCTGAGATTATCCCTTTTTGGGCAAAAGAGCAGGTGTTAACAGCTTCCTCTCCCATAGAAAGAGGGAACCGATCGAGTGGGTTTGAAAATTCGGTGATGTACTTTGGAGGAGAGGATAATCGAGTTTGCTGAGATTATCTTTTTTTGGCAAAAGAGCAGTGGCTAACAGCTCCCTCTCCCATAGAGAGGGGGAACCGATCGAGTGGGTTTGAAAATTCGGTGATGTACTTTGGAGGAGAGGACAATCGAGTTTGCTGAGATTATCCCTTTTTGGGCAAAAGAGCAGTGGCTAACAGCTCCCTCTCCCTGTGGGAGAGGGTTGGGGTGAGGGCTGTTATGACTTGGCGGCTGCTTCAGCTGCGGTTTTCACCCAGCCGTCAAACGTGGCCTGGTGAGCCTTGATCCAGCCATTGACATGGTTTTGGATATCGGCTTCGGAGGACTGGCCTGAATGCATCCGCAGGTTTTGCGCGTTGATGTCGGCAAGCGGCAGTTTCATGATGGCGAACAGCTTGGCGGCTGCGGGATTGGCTTCAGCCCATTGCTTATTGGCGGCAATACGCATGGTACTGACTGGGAAGCCATAGTTGGCTCCGTTTGGCAGTTTGGTATCCACGTTTTTCTGCTCGAACGGCAGGGAAGAGAACGGGACTTGTAGCCAGACAACGTCGCGTCCAGGCACCAACACATCGCTGACCCAGTAAGGCGTCCAGGTGTAATACAGCACCGGTTTACCTTCTTTGAAACGGGTGATGGTATCGGCGATCATGGCAGCATAGTTGCCTTGATTGTGTTCCACCGTTTTGCTCAAACCGTAGGCGTCGATATGGTGATTGATTGCTGCCTCACAGCCCCAACCTGGCGTGCAACCGGTCAAGTCTGCCTTGCCATCACCGTTGGTATCAAACAGTTTGGCAATTTTAGGGTCCTTTAGCTGCTCAAGGTTGGTGATGTGATATTGGTCGGCGGTCTTTTTGTCGATCAGATAGCCTTGTGCGGCACCGTTGACGTAAATCCCTTCGCGGTAGAATTTGTTATCGCCACCGGCTGCCTGATACTGATCGGCATGCAGCGGATTCCAGTTTACCGCCAGGAAGGTGGCATCGCCGGAAGCGATGGAAGTGTAGGCCACGTTGTAGTCCACCTCACGCGGTTCTTTCACGTCATAACCAAGCTTTTCCAGTGCCCTGCTGACCAGCAGCGTCTGGAAGGTTTCCTCGGAGATGGTGCTCTGTATCGGTTGTACCGAAATACCTTTTCCTGGCAAATCAGCAGCGGAAGCAACCTGTGAACCAAGCAGTGTGGTAAGGGCAATCGCCCAGATCCCTGTAGTGCGCATAGTTTTTCCTCTGTTATTGATGTTGTTTGGAGATAGCCCGCCAGGGCAGAAAGCCGTTGGCGGGAAGTACAATCAGGCTTTTTTGATAAACGGGCGAGCGATCAACCCGATTGGGCCGTGGGTATACCAGCGGCCTAGCCCTTTACTGCGGCGATCGCGCCCCAGTGACTGGGTGAGGCGATCGAGAATAATGGCCAGAATAACGATACCGACGCCACCCACGGCGGCCAGCCCCATATCCAGGCGGCCGATGCCACGCAGCACCATCTGGCCCAGACCGCCCACGGCGATCATCGAGGCGATAACCACCATCGACAATGCCAGCATCAGCGTCTGGTTAACCCCGGCCATGATGGTTGGCATGGCCAGTGGCAACTGCACTTTAAATAGCAGTTGGCGAGGGCTGGAGCCGAAGGATTCGGCGGCTTCGATCAGATCTTCCGGCACCTGTTTGATGCCCAGGATCGTCAGACGCACGATGGGCGGCAGGGCGAAGATGATCGTGACAACCACCCCTGGCACGTTACCGATACCGAACAGCATGACGATCGGCACCAGATAGACGAAGGCCGGTGTGGTCTGCATGGCATCAAGCAGTGGCCGGATCACCTTGGCGGCATGTTTGCTGCGGGCCAACCATATGCCCAATGGCAGACCGATCAAGATGCAGAAGAACAGGGCGGTGAGCACCAGAGCCAGCGTGACCATCGCCTGTGACCAGGCCCCGATAGCGCCGATGGCGACTAACGACAGCAGCGTGGCTGCCCCCATGCCGAGGCTGGATATCTGCCAGGCGATCAGCGAGAACAGCAAAATGGCGACGGGAGCAGGCATACCCAGCAAAAACTGCTGGAAACCGCTGAGGATGAAATCCACCGGCACGCGAATGCCCTGGAACAGCGGACGGAAGTGCAGCACCAGCCAATCAATGGCGTGAGTGACCCAGCTGTCAAACGGCACCCAAGCCTTGTGGAACGGATCCAGCAGGCTAAAGTGCTCGGGCTCCACTGGGGCGCTGTTAAGCCAGTCAGCGCTCGATGCGGCCTGATTAGCGGCATCATGGGGCACGCTGTCTGCCGGTGCGCCGGTTGCCCAGGGATCGCTGCTGGTGGCAGCCTGGGTTGCCGGGGCGTCGTTAGGGGATGTGGCAGCCGTTGCCCATGGATCCTGATTATCACTCATTCGTAGGGCCCTCTTTATCTAAAGCCTGCAGCAGCATGCCTTTGGAAATAATACCGATATAGTTGTTCTCTTCCCCGACCACCGGCACGGCGCAAGGGGCCTGTGCTACCAGTGAGATCAGCTCGCTCAGCGGCATATCGGCCGGAACGGGCAGTGGGGCATCCAGCAAGGCGTCGTCCAGCGTCTGTTTAGCCGCCAGCGCCTGCTTGAGGGAGTCTATCGATACCACGCCGATAAATTTCTCGCGTTCGAGGACGTAGCCATAGTCACGGTCTTCATCACGCAGGATCTGCAACGCAGAGCGCGGACCAAAACCGGGAGTCTTACGGATCAGGGTCACCGGGCGACGTTTGGCGATGTCTTTGGCACTGAAAACGTGGCTGATATCGACGCCGCGGAAGAAGGTGCGCACATAATCGTTGGCCGGATTATTTAATATTTCATCCGGGGTCCCCACCTGAATCACTTCGCCGCCCTGCATAATGGCAATGCGGTCGCCAATACGCATCGCTTCATCCAGATCGTGGGAAATAAAGACGATGGTGCGCTGATGTTTCGCCTGTAATTTGACGAGTTCATCCTGCATCTCGGCACGAATTAATGGGTCCAGCGCAGAGAAGGCTTCATCCATTAACAATATATCCGGATCGTTAGCCATGGCGCGGGCTAAGCCGACACGCTGGCGCATACCACCGGACAGTTCATCGGGATAAGCATTGGCATAATTTTCCAGCCCAACCTGACGCAACGCGTCCAGCGCTTTTTCCTGGCGTTCCTGTAAAGGAATACCCGCTAATTCCATGCCGAACGCGGTATTATTTAATACGTTCATATGTGGCATTAAGGCGAATGACTGGAACACCATGCTGATCTTATTACGCCGTACGGTGCGTAGCGCAGTATCGGATATTTTTGATATATCCTCGCCGTCAATCAGCACCTCACCGCGGGTGGGTTCTATCAGACGATTGAGAAGGCGTACCAAGGTGGATTTACCGGAACCGGAAAGCCCCATGATGACAAATATCTCGCCTTCTTCAATGGCCAGAGAGGCGTTCTTGACGCCAAGTGATAACCCCGTTTTTTCCAACAGCTGGTCTTTCGTCAAACCTTTGTCTATCAGCTTAAATGCGCGTTCCGGGTGCTCACCAAATATCTTATATAAATTTTTAACTTCTAGTTTAATTGCCATGCAATTCGCTGTTTCCTTTGGTTTATTATTAAACGCTAAAATTGTCCTAATAGAAAATAAGAGTGCCCTATACCCTAACACACTGACATTCTGAGACAACCCTCAATGTTCATATCGTAAGATTTTTCTAGTGATATCAGGTTTGATGATTGGGCATAATTACGCGATTTTTACGCGGTTATTTAACCGTAATGAGCAACAGGAAATGGCGGGATATATTGGCGATAATGGCAACTATTTGCAGGGAATATTGGCAGCGTCAAATGGGTAATTAATGCACGCATAGTAACGTTCTGCGTGCATTGATGAACGGCAGGAAAATCAGCAGGTTTACCAGCGTAGATCAGAGCGTGGGTTCTTCGCTGCTGGTGGGAATAACGACCAGTTCTACTTGCTGCTGCTGTAACACCGATCCCATTGCAGAGGGGGGAGGTAGGTCGGTAAATAACGCGGTCGCCTGTCGGGTATTGCCGATTTCTACTGCCGCCGAAGCATGGAACTTGGTGTGGTCCGCAGCCAGCAGAATATGACGCGAATGTGCCATCATCGCTTTCACCACGCTGGATTCATTCACGTCAAATTCCAGCAGATCGCCGTTGGCTTCGATTGCCCCTACGCTGGTGATCAGATAGTCGGCGCGAAAGCCTTCCACAAAGCTTACGGCGCTGGGGCCGATGATACCGCCGTTATTGGGCCGCAGCGTACCGCCCGGCACCATCACTTCGAACTCGGTGTTTTTATACAGGATATGTGCCACCCGCAGGCTGTTGGTAATGATGCGCAGGTGGCTGTGGTTCATCAGCGCTCGGGCAACATGCTCAACGGTGGTGCCGATGGTGATAAAAATGGTGGAACGATCGGGGATGTAATCGGCAATGGCTTCCGCAATGGCTATCTTCTCTTGCGTGTAAGAGAGTTCCCGTTGCTCAAAGGCCGTGTTGACCACGCTAGAGGCACGACCCGCCCCCCCATGATGGCGGCTAATCAGCCCCTGCTCGCTCAGTTTGCGGATATCGCGCCTGACCGTCTGCGTTGACACTTCCAGCAATTGCGCCAGCTCGTCGATGTTCATATAGCCGCGCTTGGCGATCAACTGGATCAGCTGATCGTGGCGTGGGTTGCCGGTAAGTTCAGTCAGACTCATGCTCCACTCCCTTAATATTGTCATCGACCAACCATATTATACAAAACTGGCCAGGAAAGAGTCAGTTTGATCACAGTTGGGAATGCCAGCGCGCCCGCCAGGACGGGTACACTTCAATGCGGCAACTGCATTGGCATAACGCACCGCCTGAGCTATATCGGATTGTGAACCCAGAGCTACCGCCAGTGCACCGTGAAAAACGTCGCCAGCTCCCGTGGTATCCACCACCTCAACCGGAAAGCCTGGCTGATGTTTAAGCTGAGCGTTTTCCAGCCAGAAACAGCCATGTTTACCCTGAGTGACATAAACTTGTCCGTTTTTGTCATTTTTTGCCGCACGCAATCCCTGCTCGATATCCGTTTTTCCCGTCATCCGCAGCAAACCCGGTTCGGAGAAGGCGGCATGGTCGGCCAAAGCAACCAGCGGGCGGATATCCTGCGGTGTGACATCGGCGTCCAACAGAGTAGTGACACCCGCGCGCCGGGCCAAGGTGAAGGCGGTCAATGCCCCTTGATGCCAACGCACGTCCGCCAACACCACGTCGTACTGGCTAAAGTCGATGTCATGCAGCCATTCGGCATCCTCGGGTAAATCTGGGCTGGGATGGTTGATGATCATGCGCTCACCCTGGGCGTCCACCAGCACAGCCGATTGCGATGAGCGCGCCTGTGGGCAACGGCGCGCATGTCTGACATTCACGCCATAGCTGCCCAGCTCGGCCAACAGCGTTTGCCCAGTAGCATCGTCGCCGACCCGGCCAATGAAATCCACTTCTGCACCTAGCCTGGCTGCGGCCACCGCAGCCGTTGCCGCCGGGCCTCCGCCAATTTCGCGGTAGTCGGTGGCAACATATTTCCCCCCGCCCTCAGGCAGTTTCTCTACGTAATACAGACGGTCTTGCACTGCAATGCCTACGCATGCGATTCGAGTCATGGTCTGGATCCCTGGATGTTGATCTGTGGTAAGCGAACGGTTTTCAGCAAAAAGTGGCTGCCGATCACGCTGCCACCATTTTAATTCACTCAAATGTTAAAAGAGTGACGGCTGTCAATTTTTTGACCATAAATTACAAATACGATCAAAAACAGACAAAAACGCTCTGATTTGTGGTCGGTGAAATGACACAGAGATGACAAGGGTAACCAACAGGAGAGAACCATGGCACAGATCGCATTTATCGGGTTAGGGCAAATGGGCGCGCCGATGGCCAGCAACCTGATCAAGCAGGGGCATCGGCTGAACGTTTTTGATATCAGCCCGGTGGCGGTCAGCGCCTTGGTCGCTCAGGGGGCCAAGGCGGCAGCCAACCCGGCGCAGGCGGCACTGGACGCGGAGTTCGTCATCACCATGTTGCCTAACGGCGAACTGGTGCATGAGGTGTTATTTGGTGCCGAGGGGGTGTGCTGCACCTTATCGCCTGCGGCATTGGTGATGGATATGTCCACCATCCACCCGCTGCAAACGGACCGGCTGATTGCCCAAATGCAGGCACGGGGCTTTAGCCTGATGGATGCCCCGGTCGGGCGGACTTCAGACCATGCTCAGGCTGGTACGTTGTTGATCTTGGCGGGTGGTACTGCCGAGCAGGTGGAGCGTGCGACGCCCGTGCTGATGGCGATGGGCTCGGAGCTGATCAACGCCGGTGGGCCAGGCATGGGGATCCGCGTGAAGCTGATCAACAACTACATGAGCATCGCGCTCAACGCGCTGTCTGCCGAGGCTGCGGTGCTGTGCGAGGCGCTAGGGCTGTCGTTTGATGTCGCGCTGCAAGTCATGAGCGGTACGCCGGCAGGAAAGGGGCATTTCACCACCACCTGGCCAAACAAGGTGCTGAAGGGCGATCTCAGCCCGGCGTTCATGATCGATCTGGCGCACAAGGATCTGGGCATAGCGCTGGATGTGGCCAATCAGTTACACGTCGCCATGCCGATGGGGGCAGCCTCACGCGAGGTTTACAGCCAGGCGCGGGCCAGCGGGCGCGGGCGTCAGGATTGGAGTGCCATTTTGGAACAGGTTCGGGCTGCTTCGGGCAGAGCGAATCACGCGTAACACTTAACGTAATTGCGGTTGCTATTCAGCGCGCAGAGGGGAGAAGAAATGCCTTATTTATCTGGTAACACCATGATCCAACATGCATGGGAAAACGGCTATGCCATCGGCGCGTTCAGCGCACACAACGCCGAAACCATTCGCGCCATTTTGCTGGCAGCCGAACAGGAGCAGGCCCCGATCATGATCCAGGTGGGGCAGAAAGTGATTAGCGTGATGGGTCTGGAGCCCATGAAGGCGATGATCGATGCGTTTATGCACGATATCACGGTGCCGGTGTGCATCCACCTGGATCACAGCCGCAGCTTCGGTCAGACCATGCAGGCGGTGCAGGCCGGGTTCCAGTCGGTGATGTTTGACGGCTCTCACCTGTCATTTGACGAAAACGTGCGGATCACCCGTGCCGTGGCGGACGTTGCCCACGTGCTGAACATTGGGGTCGAAGGTGAGATCGGCAAGATCGGCGGCACCGAAGATGATATTTCGGTCGACGAAAAAGACGCCCTGATCACCAGCAGTGACGAAGCGCTGCAGTTTGCTCAATCGACCACGGTGGATTATCTGGCGGTGTCCATCGGCACCGCTCATGGCCTCTACAAGCAGGAGCCCAAGCTGGCGTTCGAGCGCCTGCAAGAGATCCGCGAGATCGTCAAAAAGCCGATTGTGCTGCACGGCGGTTCCGGCGTACCGGACGATCAGATCCGCAAGGCGGTCTCACTGGGGGTCGCCAAGGTGAATGTGGACACCGAACTGCGGCAGGCCTTCACTCAGGGGATGGCTGAAGTGCTCGACAAAGATCCGCACGAGTTTGTCTTGGCGGTGTCCCTCGGGCATGGCCGTGATGTGATGCAGGCCAAGGTCGCCGAAAAAATCAGGCTGTTTGGCAGCCAGGGTAAAGCCGCTCAGTTTTAAGCAACCGTTGCGCGGCAAGCTGCCGCGCTAACCATAGGGCATCGATTATGACAACCATTCAACGCCAGCATTTTGGCGAACATCAAGGGCAGGCCGTTTCCCTTTTCACGCTGACCAATGCCAACGGAATGCGGCTGTGCGTGACCGATTACGGTTGCATTATTACCGAGCTTTGGGTGCCGGATCGCCATGGGCAAGCGGAAGATGTCGTGATGGGGTTCGACAATTTGGCGGCTTATCAGGCCGGGCATCCGTTCTTCGGCGCGATAGCCGGGCGCTGCGCCAACCGTATTGCCGGTGGTCGTTTCAGCATCGACGGTCAGGAATATATTCTGGCCACCAATGAACTCCCTACCGGACAACACCTGCACGGCGGACGTCGGGGTTTTGACAAGTATGTCTGGCAGGCACAGGAAGACGGCGACGGCATTATTTTCAGCCGTACCTCTATCGATGGTGAGGAAGGTTATCCGGGCAATCTGCAGGTTAGCCACCGCATCGGCCTGACGGAAGATAACGTGATGACGCTGAGCTTTGAGGCGCAGACGGACAAGCCGACGCTGGTCAATCTGGTCAATCACAGCCATTACAACCTGCGCGGGCATCAGCACCTGATCCACGATCAGCAGCTCAAGATCGATGCCGACTTCATCACCCCGGTGGATGAAACCACCATGCTACCCACCGGAGAAATCCGCCGCGTTGCCGGGACGGCATTTGATTTCCGCAACGCCCGTCGTCTTGGGGACGCCATGCTGCACCGCCCGGCACAGGATTTTGATATGAACTATGTGCTTAAGCCTGGCGACGGTGTTTTGCATCCCGCAGCGAGCTTGATCTGCCCACAGACCGGGCGAGTGATGGAAGTACACACCTCGCTGCCGGGCGTGCAGTTTTATAACGCCTTTAAGCTTTCCAACAAGATCTGGAATGGCAAGGCTGGCCATCGCTATCAGGCGTTTTCCGGCATCTGCCTTGAAACCCAGGCGTTCCCAGACAGCATTCACCACGCCCATTTTGGCAACGTAGTGCTGCGCCCAGGGGAAAACTATTACAGCCAGACTGAACACCGCTTCAGCACCGTGGCATAGATTTATTCGATTACTGGAAGCAATGTTATGAAAAATAAAGCAAAAGTAGGCGTATTGGCGCTTGGCCGCGCGACCTTCGACGTGCCCTACGCGCAAGAGATGCTGGCGCAGGCCTGGCAGACGCTGAGCGGGATGGATATCGAGCTGGTGGGGGAACCGGTATTGCAGTTTGATGCCGAATCGGCTCTGCAAATACTGCCTGCACTCAAACAGGCCAATCTCGATCTGCTGCTGATCCTGCAAGTGACCTTTACCGATGCCTCCCTCACCACCGAAGTGGTGCGTGATTTCCCGGTGCCCACGGCGATGTGGTCATTCCCGGAGGCCCGTACCGGTGGCCGTTTGCGCCTGAACTCTTTCTGCGGGGTGAATCTGGCTTGCCATGCCCTGAGCCGTGAAGCCATCAACGTGCAAACGCTGCACGGCCTGCCGGACGACAGTCGAGTGATTAACGAATTACAGCAGCTGGCGCAGGCCGCAGCGATTGTTAAACGCTTCAAACAGGCCAAAGTGATGGTGATTGGCGAGCACCCGCTGGGTTTTGACGCCTGCAACTACAACCAGCAGCAGCTGACGCAGCACTTTGGCGTTGAGGTGACTCGCCAGCCGGTGCTGGAGTTTATTGAAGAGGTGAAGGCGTTGCCGGACAGCGTGGCTGATGCGCCTTATGCTCGCCGTGCCAAGGATTTCCCTAACCTGGCGGAGATGGATCAAACGGCCACCCGCAAAACGCTCAAGGTTTATTCTGCCCTGCGTGAAAAGGCGCAGCGTGAAGGTTACACCGGCATTGCCGTGCGCTGCTGGCCGGATTTCTTTACCGACTACGGATGCGCTGCGTGTGGGGCGTTGGCATTGATGAACGAAGATAAAGTGCCCTGTGGCTGCGAAGCCGACATGTTTGGCGTGCTCTCTTCGCTGATGGCGCAGTGGGCCTCTGGCAATGCGGCCTTCAATACCGACCTGGTAGATATCGATCCGCAGGATAACAGCGTGGTGTTCTGGCATTGCGGACAGGCACCGATCGAAATGGCCGATCGTGATGGCCCGGTGCAGGCCACCATCCACTCCAACCGCAAGCTTCCTTTGCTGTCTGAATTTGCTCTCAAACCGGGGCGCATCACGCTATGCCGCATTACTCAGGGCGAGGGCAAGCTGCGCCTGATGCTGGCCGGTGGCGAAATGATCAAGGCTCCGCTGGCGTTTTCCGGCACAGCCGGGACCGCGCGCCTGGATGTAGATGCAGACACTTATCGCCAGCGTCTTATTGCGGCAGGTATGGAGCACCACACCTCGCTGGTTTACGGCGAGCACCGTCCGCTGCTGCGCAAAGTGGCCGGTCTGCTTGGTTTGGACGTGATTGAACTGACCTGAGCGGGCGACCAACGCTTGGAAAAATACGGCATTTAACCTTTTGGAGAATGGATCATGGCTTCTCAGCAAGGCTTGGAACTCACGCAACACGCAGGTGGATTTACGTTGACCTTTCAGCAGCGAGTGCTGCTACAACACACGGCTGCGGCTCCGTGCCTGTGGATTGGGCGCGGCAAGGCGGATATCGAGATGTTCCGCGGCAACTTCAGCATCAAAGACCAGCTCAGTGAAAAACTGGCGCTGACCGAAACCCAGATCGTCCCGCAGGACAAAGGCTGGCTGATCCGCTTTAGCCGGGGCGATGTGGCCCAGTGCACGCTGGCAATCACTACCGATGCACAAGGGCGGTTGGAAATGCAGCTGCGCAACAGCGACGAGCAGAACAACCGCATGTGGCTGCGCCTGGCCGCCCAGCAGGAAGATCACGTTTATGGCTGCGGCGAACAGTTTTCCTATTTCGACCTGCGCGGCAAACCTTTCCCGTTATGGACCAGTGAGCAGGGGGTTGGCCGTAACAAGCAGACCTACGTTACCTGGCAGGCAGACTGCCAGGAGAACGCCGGTGGTGATTACTACTGGACCTTCTTCCCGCAGCCGACGTTTGTCAGCAGCCAGAAATATTACTGCCACGTAGAAAACAGCTGCTACATGAACTTTGATTTTTCTGCACCAGAGTTCCATGAGCTGGCGATCTGGCAGGATCAGGCGGTGTTGCGCTTTGACTGCGCCGACAGCTATATCAGCCTGTTGGAAAAGCTGACCGCATTACTTGGCCGCCAGCCGGAACTGCCGGACTGGGTGTATGACGGGGTGATCCTGGGCATTCAGGGCGGCACCGAAGTCTGCCAACAGAAGCTGGACATAATGCGCGAGCACGGTGTCAAGGTTAGCGGGATCTGGGCGCAGGACTGGGAAGGACGGCGGATCACCTCTTTTGGCAAACGCCTGATGTGGAACTGGCGCTGGGACAGCGAGCTGTACCCGGAGCTGGATAAACGCATCCCGCAGTGGAAAAAAGAGGGGGTACATTTTCTGGGGTACATCAACCCTTACGTAGCCATAGAGAAAGAGCTGTATGCCGAGGCGGCGGAGAAAGGCTATCTGACCAAGGATTACGACGGCAAAGACTACCAGGTCGAATTTGGGGAGTTCTATGCTGGCGTAGTCGATCTCACCAAGCCTGAAGCTTATGACTGGTACAAGAACGTCATCAAAAAGAATCTGATCGAATTTGGTCTCGACGGCTGGATGGCAGACTTTGGCGAATATCTGCCGACCGATACCGTTTTGCATAACGGCATCGATGCGGAAATCATGCATAACGCCTGGCCAGCACTATGGGCCAAGTGCAACTACGACGCGCTGGAAGAATGCGGCAAGCTGGGCGAGATCCTGTTCTTTATGCGCGCGGGTTACACCGGCAGCCAGAAGTATTCGGTAATGATGTGGGCGGGCGATCAGAACGTGGATTGGAGCCTGGACGACGGCCTGGCTTCGGTGATCCCGGCGGCGCTGTCGTTGGCGATGACCGGCCACGGTCTGCACCACAGTGATATTGGCGGTTACACCACGCTGTTTGAGATGAAACGCAGCAAAGAACTGCTGATGCGCTGGTGCGAGTTCTGCGCTTTCACGCCGATGATGCGTACCCATGAAGGCAACCGTCCGGATGATAACTGGCAGTTCGATCATGACGTGGAAACCATCCGTCAGTTTGCCCGCATGAGCCAGGTATTCAGCTCCCTCAAGCCGTACATCAAGCAGGCGGTGGCGCTCAATGCGCAGTCCGGCTTACCGGTGATGCGCCCGCTGTTCCTGCATTATGAAGACGATGCCCACACCTACAGCCTGAAATACCAATACCTGTTTGGCCGCGATCTACTGGTGGCTCCGGTGCATGAAGAAGGGCGCACCGACTGGACGCTTTACCTGCCGCAGGATAGCTGGATCAACCTGTGGACCGGTGAGCGGCATAGCGGAGGGGCCGAGGTGACAATAGCAGCCCCAATGGGCCAGCCGCCGGTGTTCTATCGGGCGGATAGCGAGTGGGCGGAGTTGTTCGCCTCGCTACGCACGCTGTAATCACCAACTGTCAGCCGTCCGTTGCCAAACCGGCAAGGGCGGCTATCTCTGGGAATAGGTGTTTTCCAAGGAGAATCACCATGAGTGAAGCTAACCAGGATCCGGTGAAGCTGATATTGCCCCTGCGCGAGAAATTCGCCTATGGCATGGGCGATGTCGGTTCCAACCTGTTGTTGTGTGTCGGCACGCTGTATCTGCTGAAATTCTATACCGACGTGTTGGGGATCCCCGCCGCGTGGGGCGGGCTGATCTTTCTCATCTCGCGTTTCTTTACCGCCTTTACCGACATGGGCACCGGGCTGATGCTCGATTCCCGGCGCAATATTGGCCCCAAAGGCAAGTTCCGGCCATTTATCTTTTATGCCTCAATGCCGGTGGCGTTGCTGGTGGTAGCCAACTTTATCGGCGTGGGGGCCTCGTTTGACGTCACCGTTAAAACGGTGATCGCCACGCTGATCTTTATGGCGTTCGGGCTGTTCTTCAGCATGATGAACTGCTCCTACGGCGCGATGGTGCCCGCGATGACCAAAAACCCGCAGGAGCGTGCGCAACTGGCTGCCTGGCGGCAGGGCGGGGCGACGGTGGGTCTGTTGCTGTGTACCGTGGCGTTTGTACCGATCCTGTCGCTATTTGATGGGCGTCCACAAGTGGGTTATCTGGTGGCGGCGGCGATCTTCGCCTTCGTCGGCATGTTGTGCATGTGGTGGTGCTATTCCGGCGTTAAAGAGCGTTATGTCGAGATCCCGAAACCGGGCGCACCCAAACCGGGTTTGTTGCAGTCCTTCAAGGCCATCGCCGGTAACAAACCGCTGTTTGTGCTGTGCGTGGCCAACCTGTGCACGCTGGCAGGGTTCAACATCAAGCTGGCGATCCAGATCTACTACACCCAATACGTCCTCAACGATATCACCCTGCTGTCCTATATGGGTTTCTTCAGTATGGGCTGCATCCTGCTCGGGGTGCTGCTGGTCCCGACGGTGGTGAAACGCTTTGGCAAGAAAAACGTCTATCTGGGCGGCCTGTCGCTGTGGATCCTGGGCGATGCCATGAACTATATGTGGGGTAATACCTCCACGCTGTTTGTGTTGTTCTCTTGCCTGGCGTTCTTCGGCACGGCCTTCGTCAACAGCCTCAACTGGGCGCTGGTGTCGGACACCGTGGAATATGGAGAGTGGAAAACTGGCGTGCGCTCGGAAGGCACGGTTTATACCGGCTTTACCTTCTTTCGCAAGGTTTCCCAAGGGCTGGCGGGCTTCTTCCCTGGCGTGATGCTGGCCTATATCGGCTATGTTCCCAACGTGGCGCAGGGGCCTGGTACGCTGGAAGGCTTGCGGCAGTTAATCTTCCTCTATCCGTGTGGCCTGGCCGTGTTGACCGCATTGACCATGGGGCTGTTCTATCACCTGACGGAGAAGAACTACCTCAAGATCGTCGGTGAGCTGGAAGAGCGCAAGCGGGTGGTAAGCCCGGCGTTATAAGCAGCCAGGTGTTAATCGGGGCGAATTTATTCGCCCCTGCAACCAGAAAGACGCAGGGTGTAAGACAATAATAAGGACCCGTCAGATGGCCAACTCTTTATCCTACCAAGATCCCGTTACGCTGCGGTTGCCGCTGCGTGAAAAGTTCGCCTACGGTATGGGGGACTTCGGTTCCAACCTGATGCTGTGTATCGGTACCCTGTATTTGCTGAAGTTCTATACCGACATTCTGGGATTACCCGCCATCTACGGCGGCGTAATCTTCTTGATCGCCAAATTCTTCACCGCCTTCACCGATATGCTGACCGGCGTGCTGCTGGATTCCCGGCGTAATATCGGTGCCAAGGGCAAGTTCAGGCCGTTTATCTTCTATGCCTCGCTGCCGGTGGCTTTACTGGCCGTGGCCAACTTTCTCAATAGCGGGTTCAGCCTGAATACCAAAACCGTACTGGCCACCGTACTGTTTATGCTGTTCGGCCTGTTTTACAGCCTGATGAACTGCTCCTATGGGGCGATGGTGCCAGCCATTACCAAAAACCCGCAGGAGCGCGCACAGCTGGCCGCTTGGCGGCAGGGAGGGGCAACGCTGGGGTTGTTGTTGTGCACCGTGGGCTTTGTCCCGATCCAGATGTTGTTCACTTCACGCCCGGAGATGGGCTATCTGGTTGCCGCGGTGGTGTTTGCGACCTGTGGCGTGTTTTGCATGTGGTGGTGCCATGGCGGGGTCAAAGAGCGCTACGTTGACGTGGTACCGGCGCATCATAAACCTGGTATCTTCAAGTCCTTCCGTGCCATATTCCAAAACCCGCCATTGCTGGTGTTGTGCATTGCCAACCTGTGTACGCTGGCGGCGTTTAATATCAAGCTGGCGATCCAGGTCTATTACACCCAATACGTGTTGCACGATATCCATTTGCTGTCCTATATGGGCTTTTTCAGCATGGGCTGCATCCTGATTGGCGTACTGATGGTGCCAGCGGCGGTGAAGCGCTTTGGCAAAAAGCGGGTCTACCTTGGTGGCCTGTTGCTTTGGTGCCTGGGCGATCTGTGTAACTACGCCTGGGGCGACAGCTCGCTCTCTTTCGTGGCGTTCTCCTGCATGGCCTTCTTTGGGACGGCCTTCGTCAACAGCCTGAACTGGGCGCTGGTGCCCGATACCGTTGATTACGGCGAATGGAAAACCGGCATCCGTGCGGAAGGCTCGGTGTATACCGGCTATACCTTTTCACGCAAGATTTCCGCCGCATTAGCCGGATTGTTACCGGGCATTATGTTGACGCAGATCGGCTATATTCCGAATATTGAGCAGTCAGCCTCGGTGCTGAAAGGCCTGCGAGAGTTAATCTTTATTTATCCCTGCGTATTGGCGATGGTAGCCGCCGTCATGATGGGGTTTTTCTATAAGTTAAATGAACAGCTATTTATGCAAATAATCACTGAAATTAACAACAAAAAAGGAAACCGCGACGAACAGGCCGAGCTTCATCCGGCAATCAATACGGCAATAATCAAAGAAGTCTAAGCCAGGGTATTACTCACAATAACGCACAGCTGTCATGCCTAACGGCATGGCGGCGGGATTTCTGCATGCTTTTATCAGGATTAATGACACAAGGAAACTCAACCATGTCTACTCTCTGGGGTTGTAGCAGCAATAAAACCAATACGATACTGCTGGTGGCGGCGTTGTTTGCCTCAGCCAGCGCTCAGGCCGGACGTGCCTATCTGGAAACTCGTGAGGCTTATAATACCGCCTCTGAATTAAACGAAATCATCCTGCGCGGCGGTTATAATTTTGATGGCGGAGCCGGTGTGATGGCCACCAATGCCTATAACATTGGCAAGTTTGATCAGCTCAAGCACAGCTATAACGAACTGGAGGGCTGGTATCCCCTGTTCCGGCCAACGGATAAATGGACGGTGTCTCCTGGTGGGCTGGTCAACTCGAGCAGTGCGGGCTCTGGCGGTGCCGTCTACCTGGACAATAACTATAAATTTCTGCCGTTTTTCAACCTGACCGTGCGTTATCGCTATAACCATAATAACTATGATTCCATCGATTTTAACGGCAACCCGGCACGTAACGATACCCATGAAATTGCCAACTACTGGAACTTTAAGCTCAGCGATGAGTTAAATTATACCTTCGAGCCACATTATTTTATCCGGGTCAACGATTTCCATAGTAAGAATGGTAAGAGTCACCATTGGGAGATCACCAATAAGTTCAGCTATAAAATTGATACCCATTGGATGCCCTATCTGGAGCTGCAATGGCTGGATCGCTGGAACGATTATAATAGGGAGCAGTATCGTATCCGCGTAGGGCTGCGGTATACCTTTTAAGCCACACGAATAAAAAACCCGGCCAAGTCTTGGCCGGGTAAAAAGAGCTGAATGTAACATTGATGCCGATATCGAAGGGGATATCTATGAGCCAGCATAGCCCTGCAATGTGACAGGCAGATGTCAGCCTAAGCCTTGCGGTATAAACGGCGCGGATGACCGATATTACCGTAGAGCATTTCGACGCGTATAAACTGGGTCGTCACGCAGTATTCCAGATAGCGGCGTGCGGTGGTTTTGCTAATGCCGGCGTGTGCCACCACGTCTTCCACCGCATGGGCTACCTCTGGCCGATCGTTGAACAACGCCTGCACCAACTCCAGGGTGATGGTTTCAATCCCTTTGGCGCTGGGCTCGTTGGAAAACTGCTTGGACTGCAGGTTATACAGCGCATCGACGCTGCTCTGGTCGATGACCTTGAAGGTACGCTGGGTCTGTACAAACTGCATAAAGCGTTCCAGCGAATTGCGCAGCCGCTTATAGGATACCGGTTTGATGATGTAGTCGAAGGCCCCGTTGCGGATCGCCTGGCTACAGGTATTCATGTCGCTGGCTGCGGTGATAAAAATCACCGAACAACCGGGCTTTTTCACCGCGGTTTCTTCCATTAGCGCAATCCCCTGGCCGTCCGGCAGAAAGTTGTCCAGCAGGATCAGCCGGGGCTGGTGAGCATTCACTTTTGCTCTGGCTTCCGCCAGGGTAGCGGCATAGGCCACCACCCGCAGGTTGAAATTTTTCTCAAGAAATTCGGCGTGCAGCGTGGCCAGTTGCGGCTCGTCTTCCACGATCAGAACGTCCAGTGTCTCAGGTTGCATAGGTCGGATCCGGGTGCTTAAGCTTTGGGGATAAACAGCGAGAAAATGGTGCCGTGCGGATCGTTGTCCGACACTTCGATGCTGCCATGGGCCTGAGCGACGTGGCTGGCCACCAGGTGCAGGCCAATACCGTGGTCGCCCTTATCTTTGGTTGTCACGCCTTGTTCAAACAGCGTATCACGAACCTGCGGTGCAATCCCGGTGCCGCGATCGGCAACTTCGATCACCAGCTCGTTGCTGCTGTCATTGATATAGAGTTCTACCGCTTCGTGCGGCGCTGCGCAATGCAGCGTAGCATCGAACGCGTTATCCAACAGGTTGCCAATAATCGACATCAGCTCGGTTTCATTCAGCGCGGCGGGGATTTGGCGCAGTTGGCAAGCGGGATCGAAACGGAGCTCGATGCCTTTTTCCCGTGCGCTGGAGTATTTGCCCAACAGCAGGCCACACAACGCGGCGGAGCTGAAGCGCTGGGAAATAAAGTCGAGGATCTCCTGTGCGCCTTCCGACTGGGCTTCCACATAGCGGATGGCCTCGTCATAACGTTGCATATGCAGCAAGCCAGCGAGCGTGGCCGTCCAGTTCAGCTGTTCGTGACGCATGATGCGCAGGTTATCGGCATAGCGTTTTACCTGGCTAAGCTGGCTGCTGAGGGTGTTGATGTCGTTCTTGCCGCGAAAGCTGATCACCCACCCCTGTAGCTCCTCTTCCTGCATGATCCGCACCCGGCTGGCAATCACTCGCACATGGTTGAAACGGCACACCTCATCATGGGTGTCGTGCCCCAGCTGCGCTGCGGCAAAGAAATCGGGCTGTGACTGGATGATCTCACCGATGTGCTGGCCCAGCAGATTATTGGCCGGTTGACGCAGATCCAGCAGCTCACGCGCGGCATGGTTAATCGTGATGATGCGCAGTTGCGGATCTATGGCGATCACCCCTTCATAGATGGCTTCCAGCAGGGCTTTTTGCTGGCGCACCAGCAGCGCGATCTCTTTTGGCTCTAATGAAAACATCTGGCGTTTCAGGTTCTTCGATAATAGCCAGGAAAAAATAAACAGCGCCATCAATAGCAAGACGATCGAGGCCACGATCTGGGTCAGCGTATGGGCATTTAAACTGTCGATATGGGATTTAAGATAACCGACGGAAACAATACCGATCACCTGGTTATTGTCATCCACAATTGGTGCCTTGCTGCGTAATGAAATACCGATCCCCCCGTTGCGGATCGAGATAATGCTTTTGCCTTCCAGCACTTCTTTATTATCGCCCCCCACCATAGGGGTTCCCAAACGGTCGGCATGTTCGGAATGGTAAAGGTGCATGGTGTGGCTATCGCCGATGACAATATAGCTGGCATCGCTGCTGGCACGGATTTTTTTCATCAGTGCGGCGATATATTGCGTGTCGTTATTTTCAACGGCGGTGATCAGGGAGGGGATCAGCGCAATCTCACGTGCCTGCACTTGGGCACGGGCACCCAGATCCCGGTGCAACTGCGCATCCAGTTTGTAGTAAGTGTAAACCCCGATCAGCGTCAGCAACACGCAGGAAAAGGCGACCAGGCACAGGAACAGCTTGATATGAAAAGAGAGTTTGATGTGCATGGTTTGCCGCGGATCCTGGTGTCTGTTTGGGTGACTACCCTATCATGAGTCGCCCTTGAAGTAATATTGCCCAAGATCAAGTTGTGAGCATCGGCACGGCGTTATTGTAGAGGAATATTACGCAGCGGCGTAGCGGACACCGAACGTGCGATAAAATCAGTAAAACTTAAAATAAGCCTATTATTAACGCCATTAACTCCACGGGCTATTTTACATAAAGGGCATTAACACCATAGAAACCATAACCCCCATTAAAAACCCTTTTTTATTTTGAACAAAATCACAGCGGTGACTCCAAGCGTTTCTCTATGATGGCCGAACAAACAATAAGAGGCCAGATTATGAGCACAACCGATGATTCCTACCTCGTTGCCAAAGATAAAACTGCCGATATTCCGCTGCGTGAAAAGTGGTGGCATATTCTGGATAATTACAAAATAGGGATTATACCGCTGCCATTCTTCGTGCTGGCCGGAGTGCTGATCCTGCTCGACTGCCTGGCAGGTAAATTACCTAGCGATATCGTGGTGATGGTGGCGACACTGGCATTCTTCGGCTTTGCCTGCGGTGAGTTTGGCAAGCGCCTGCCGTTGGTGGGGAAAATGGGGGCTGCCGCCATCTGTGCCACCTTTATTCCCTCCGCGCTGGTGCACTATGGTTTGCTGCCGGACGTGGTGGTTGAGTCCACGACCAAATTCTACAAGTCGACCAATATTCTTTATCTCTACATCTGCTGCATTATCGTCGGCAGCATTATGAGCATGAACCGCCAGGTGCTGATCCAGGGTTTCCTGCGTATCTTCGTGCCGATGTTGTGCGGTGAAGTGGCCGGCATGCTGGTCGGGATGGCGGTGGGGATGGCGTTGGGCCTCGATCCGTTCCAGATCTTCTTCTTCCTGATCCTGCCGATCATGGCCGGGGGCGTGGGGGAAGGGGCGATCCCATTATCGATGGGCTATGCCGCCATTTTGCATATGGAGCAGGGCGTGGCCTTGGGGCGTATCCTGCCGATCGTGATGTTGGGTAGCCTGACGGCGATCGTGATTGCTGGCCTGCTGAACCAATTGGGGAAACGCTATCCACACCTTACCGGCGAAGGCAGCCTGATGCCGAGCAAGCAGGGCGATAGCGAGGTCGCGGCAACGGAGAAACTGAGCGGTAACGTGGATGTCGCCACTATCGCCTGTGGCGCGCTGCTGGCCATCCTGCTGTATATGGTCGGCATGCTGTTACACCGGCTGATCGGCTTGCCGGCCCCGGTGGGAATGTTGTTTGCCGCAGTGGCGGTGAAGCTGGCACACGGCGTTTCGCCACGTATTCAGCAAGGATCGCAGGTGGTGTATAAATTCTTCCGCACCGCCGTGACCTATCCGATCCTGTTTGCCGTGGGCGTAGCGATCACGCCGTGGCAAGAGCTGGTAGATGCCTTCACCGTGCAGAACCTGATTGTGATCGTGGCGACGGTAAGCACGCTGGTGGCCACCGGTTTCCTGGTTGGCAAGAAGATCGGTATGCATCCGATCGACGTGGCCATTGTTTCCTGTTGCCAGAGCGGGCAAGGTGGAACCGGTGACGTGGCGATCCTGACGGCGGGCAACCGGATGTCGCTGATGCCCTTCGCCCAGATCGCAACGCGCATCGGCGGGGCGATTAACGTTTCGCTGGCGCTACTGGTGTTATCGCATTTCTATTGAGTAGTGTGTTGCCGATTTGCCCCGCGAGGATGCGGGGCTTTTTTTACGCTAGATGGCATCAGGCATTTAGAACGCCCAGTCCTCATCCTCGGTATTCACCGCTTTGCCCATTACGTAGGAAGAGCCGGAGCCGGAGAAGAAATCGTGGTTCTCATCGGCGTTGGGGGACAGCGCCGACAGGATCGCCGGATCCACTTGTGCCATTGCGGGTGGGAACAGCGCCTCGTAGCCCAGATTCATCAGCGCCTTGTTAGCGTTATAGTGCAGGAAGGTCTTCACCTCTTCCGTCCAGCCCACCCCGTCGTAGAGCTCTTCGGTATAACGCACCTCGTTGTCGTACAGATCCTGCAACAAATCGAAGGCAAAGTTCTTCACCTGCTGGCGGCGGGCCGGGCTGGCCTGCTCCAGGCCTTTCTGGAACTTGTAGCCGATATAGTAGCCATGCACCGCCTCGTCGCGAATGATCAGGCGGATCAGATCGGCGGTGTTGGTCAGCTTGGCCCGGCTCGACCAGTACATGGGCAGATAAAAGCCGGAATAGAACAGGAACGACTCCAGAAACACGCTGGCGACCTTTTTCAACAGCGGATCGTCGCTGCGATAGTGCGCCAGAATAATGCTGGCTTTTTTCTGTAGCGTGGCGTTTTCCTCGCTCCAGCGGTAGGCCTCGTCAACATCCCGGGTTTGGCACAGGGTGGAGAATATTGAACTGTAGGAACGGGCGTGTACCGCCTCCATAAAGCTGATGTTGGAATACACCGCCTCTTCGTGCGGGGTGATGGAATCGGCGATCAGCGCCGGAGCGCCAACGGTATTCTGGATGGTATCCAGCAGCGTCAGCCCGGTAAATACGCGGATGGTGAGCTGCTGCTCCTTGACGGTCAGCGTGGCCCAGGACGGAATATCGTTCGACAGCGGCACCTTTTCCGGCAGCCAGAAGTTGCTGGTCAGGCGGTTCCACACCTCCAGATCCTTGTCGTCATCAATCTTGTTCCAGTTGATGGCCTGCACTCGTTGCATCGTCATAATTCTCCTCACAGCGCGCAGGACACGCAGCCCTGCACCTCGGTCCCTTCCAACGCCATCTGGCGCAGGCGGATGTAATAAATGGTTTTGATGCCTTTACGCCAGGCGTAGATTTGCGCGCGGTTAATATCGCGGGTGGTGGCGGTATCGCAGAAGAACAACGTCAGCGATAGCCCCTGATCCACATGCTGCGTGGCGGCGGCGTAGGTATCGATAATCTTTTCCGGGCCAATTTCGTAGGCATCCTGGTAATACTCCAGGTTGTCGTTGGTCATGTAAGGGGCAGGGTAATAGACCCGACCAATCTTGCCCTCCTTGCGGATCTCGATGCGTGAGACGATCGGATGGATGCTGGAGGTCGAGTTATTGATGTAGGAGATGGAACCGGTAGGCGGCACCGCCTGCAGGTTCTGGTTATACAGCCCATGCATCATCACCGCAGCGCGCAATGCCAACCATTCCTCACGCCCAGGTATGGTGATAGTGGCGTTGGCAAACAGTTCGCGCACTCGCGCGGTTTTTGGCTGCCACTCCTGCTCGATGTATTTGCTGAAATACTCCCCGTTGGCGTAGGTGGAATTCTCGAAACCGGCAAAACTGCTGCCGCGCGCTATTGCCAGCCGGTTGGAGGCGAGCAGGGCGTGGTAGGTCACGGTGTAGAAGTAGATATTGGTGAAATCGATCCCCTCGTCCGAACCGTAAAAGATGCGCTCGCGCGCCAGATAGCCGTGCAGGTTCATCTGGCCGAGGCCGATGGCATGGGAGGCCTGATTCCCGGCGGCGATAGACGGCACCGAGCCGATATCGCTCATATCCGCTACCGCCGTCAGCCCGTAGATCGCGGTTTCCACCGCCTTGCCGAAATCGGGGGCATCCATGACTTTGGCAATGTTCAGCGAGCCAAGGTTGCAGGAGATATCTTTGCCGATCTCGGCATAGCTCAGATCCTGATGGTAACGGCTGGCGCTGTTGACCTGCAGGATCTCCGAGCACAGGTTGCTCATATTGATGCGCCCGGCGATCGGATTGCTGCGGTTGACCGTATCTTCAAACATCATGTACGGATAACCGGATTCGAATTGAATCTCCGCCAGCAGCTGGAAAAACTCACGGGCGTTGATGCGGGATTTGCGGATGCGCTTGTCATCCACCATCTCACGGTATTTTTCGCTGACGCTAATCTCTGACAGCGGCACTCCATACACCTGTTGCACATCGTAGGGAGAGAACAGGTACATCTCTTCGTTATTTTTTGCCAATTCGAAGGTGATATCCGGGATCACCACCCCCAGCGACAGGGTTTTGATGCGGATTTTTTCGTCGGCATTTTCCCGCTTGGTATCCAGGAAGCGCAGAATGTCTGGGTGATGGGCGTGCAGATACACCGCCCCTGCGCCTTGGCGTGCCCCCAGTTGATTGGCGTAAGAAAAGGCATCTTCCAGCATTTTCATTATCGGGATCACCCCGGAAGACTGGTTCTCAATGCGCTTGATCGGGGCGCCAACCTCGCGGATATTGCTCAGCAGAAAGGCCACACCGCCGCCGCGTTTGGAGAGTTGCAGTGCCGAATTCACCGCGCGGCCAATCGACTCCATATTGTCTTCAATACGCAGCAGGAAGCAGGAAACCAGCTCGCCGCGCTGCTGTTTGCCGCAGTTGAGGAAGGTGGGCGTCGCGGGTTGGAAGCGCCCGGAGATGATTTCCTCCACCAGATCCTGCGCCAGAGTGGTATCACCCGCCGCCAGCCGCAGCGCCACCATGCACACCCGGTCTTCATAGCGTTCCAGATAGCGCTGGCCATCGAAGGTTTTCAGCGTGTAGCTGGTGTAATACTTGAAGGCGCCGAGGAAGGTCTCGAAGCGGAATTTCCTGGCATAGGCCTGTTGGAACAGCTGCTTGATAAAGGCAAATTCATATTGCTCCAGCACCGCCGCTTCGTAATATCCCTCATCCACCAGATAGCGCAATTTCTCCGCCAGGTTGTGGAAGAACACGGTGTTTTGGTTCACGTGCTGCAAAAAGTATTGCCTGGCGGCCAGCCGATCCTTATCGAACTGGATGCGCCCTTCGGCGTCGTAAAGGTTGAGCATCGCGTTGAGCGAATGGTAATCCAGCGTGGCGCTGGCGGGCCTGGTCAGTTCTGTCGTTGCCAAAATGCGGTGACTCCCTGTTGAACGATAGCGACGTCTTGTGTGGTGCCGAGTAGCTCAAAACGATAAAGCACCGGTACCTGGCATTTTTTGGCGATGAAGTCACCGGCGATGCCATACGCGGCGCCGAAATTGGTGTTACCTGCGGCAATCACACCGCGCAGGTAAGCGCGATTCTGCGGATCATTGAGAAAACGGATCACCTGGATCGGTACGGCACCGACGCTGCTGCCGCCGCCGTAACTGGGCACAATCAGGATATAAGGGTGATCCATCAGCACTTTTTTACTGCCAGCGATCGGGATGCGTATTGCGGGCAGTGCCAGCTTCTCAACGAATCTGTGGGTGTTCTCCGAACTGCTGGAGAAGTAGACCAGCGGATCCATGGCACACCTCAGGAGGTTAGGGCGTTGGCTAACGCGCCAATCTTGTCCGGGCGGAAACCAGACCAGTGATCGTCACCGGCGATAATCACCGGCACCTGCTGATAGCCCAGTGATTTAACATGGTTCAGCGCTTGTTGATCCTGGGTCAGATCGACCACGCGATAATTGATCCCTTGTCTATCCAGGGCACGGTAGGTGGCATTGCACTGGACACAATCTGGTTTAGTGTAAATAATAATAATCATGATTCGCATTTACCTTTTATATTGAAGGAAAGGCGGATAAGTCAGAAAGTTGAGCATGATAGGGCGTTTCTGACGGCGTCACCAACCCAAGCGTTTCCCCCTGCGTTGATGAATGAATACTATATGTTGATATTTATATTATCAACATCACTATATGTGGTGTTTTTCGGTTTTTGGTGCGCAGGCCGCGCCGAGGCTGGAAAAGCGGTGGGGAAATATTTTTTGCGATAAGGATCGAGCAGGCCGGGTTGCCCCGGCCCGCAAAGTTACTGCCGCATGCTGACTGCCAGGCGGTTAAAGGCGTTCATAATGCTGATGGCAAAGGTCAGATCGCTGATTTCGGCATCGCTGAAATGGGCTTTCAGGACGTCAAAGGCGTTGTCCGGTGCGCCGGTTGCCGCAATCAGGGTCACCGCTTCGGCCCATTCCAACGCGGCACGTTCTGCCTCGCTGAATTCATGGCTGACGCGCCAGCCCGCCAGCGTATCCAGCTTGGCGTGGCTCGCTCCCCCTGCACGCAGCGCTTTGCCGTGCATATCCAGGCAGAAAGCGCAGCCGTTGATCTGCGAAACGCGCATAAACATCAGCTCAATGATCGCTTTATCCAGCGGGCCTTTCTCTAACCCCCCCAATGCGCTCACCATGGCTTTATAAGGGGCCGGTGACAGTTCGGCGTACTGCAAACGTTGCTTGATCATGTTCAAACCTCGGATTAATGACGTAACCAATGTACGGCGCTACTTTAGCCGCGATATGGTCTATGCTATAGAGCCATAAAATGATTATTTAACCAGGCCATAACACGTAGTGCTTATCAATTTAGACGGCCCATTTCCCCTCACCCCAGCCCTCTCCCAATGTACGGTTCGAGGTTCGTCACGAACACTTGTGTGGGGGAGAGGGAGCCAGTCCGGAGTCGCCGTTGGGCGCCGGTGGTCATTTGTGGCACGGTATGTCCCCTCTCCTTGTGGGAGAGGGTTCGGGTGAGGGGGATTAAGCCATGACACGTCATATTTTTGCTGCCCTACGGCTGGATCACCAGCAGGCTGAGCCCCTGTACCGGCAGATCTATCTGCGGATTAAAGACGCTATCGTGCAGGGAACCCTGGTGGCCAACAGCCGTTTACCTTCGGTGCGCGGCTTGGCTAGCGATCTGGGGGTAGCGCGTGCGACGGTTGAGAATGCTTACGCTGCGCTGGTGGCTGAAGGTTTTCTGCAAAGCCGGGGCCAGGCGGGAACCTATGTTTCCTCCCAGTTGCTGAAAATGCCTGAGCGCACCGAGCTGTCAGCGGTACCCACCTTGGCGACTCCGGCACCTTCCGCATTTCAGTCTCATCCCGCTGGGCCGACTCAACCCTTTCAGCTTGGCCTGCCCGCGCTGGATGCCTTCCCACGGGCGGTATGGCAGCGCATCGTTGCCCGGCAGCTGCGTGGCACCACTATGGCTTCATTGGCACACCCACCCCCTAATGGTCTGCCGGAACTGCGCGAGGCAATTGTCCATTACCTGCACCTTTCTCGTGGCATCGTCTGTCGGCCGGAACAGGTATTTATCTGCGCGGGTTATCAGGCTTTGATAGAGCTGGTGATCAACGCGCTGTTGAAACTGGGAGAGGCGGTCTGGCTGGAGGACCCAGGTTATCCGGTTACCCAGCCGCTGTTTAGTGCCGCCGGAATGCAAATTGTTCCAGTGCCGGTTGATGAGGAAGGGATGAATATTGACGCCGGTATTGCCACCCGGCCAGACGCCCGTATGGCGGTGCTGACGCCGACTCACCAAAGCCCGCTGGGTGTTACCCTCAGCCTGGCCAGGCGTATGGCGCTGCTGGATTGGGCAACCCGTCACTCGGCCTGGATTATCGAAGACGATTACGACAGCGAGTGTCGCTACTACGGCAAACCCTTGCCGCCGTTAAAAAGCCTCGATCGTCAGGGGCGGGTACTCTACGCCGGGACCTTCAGCAAAACCCTGTTTCCGGCGTTACGTATGGCCTATCTGGTGGTGCCGGATGAGCAGACGGCGGCTTTTGAGCGCTGTAGCCAGCTGCGAGGCTGCGGTTGCCCACCATTACTGCAAGCCGGAGTGGCCGATTTTATCAACGGCGGGCATTTTTACCGCCATCTAAAGCGCATGCGGTTGCTGTATCGCCAGCGGCGCGCATGGTTGGTGCAGGCCCTGACACAGCGGCTTGCAGCCTATTTGACGGTGGTCCCGCAGGCCGGGGGGATCCAGATGCTGGCTCATTTGCAAGCAGGGCTCAATGACAGTGAGCTGGCGAAGAGAGCTTGGCAACAGGGCTTATCGATACAGGCATTGTCGGATTGGCAGATGTCCTCGCCTGCCGATAATGGCTTATTGATGGGCTTTGGTAACTTCACCAGCTATAGCGAAGCAGAGCGCGCGGTGGAGCGGCTGGCGGCGATTATCGAGAGCGGAAAATAAAGCGGCCCACGGAAAACCGTGGGCCAGACGCACATCTGTTTTATGGTTAAAACCAGCTACATGGGTTAACGCCGAGCAAGCAAGACGCCGAGCACGATGCCAACAGCAGCACCGATGCCTACGCCCTGCCAAGGTTTGTCTCGTACATAGCTATCGGCATTGCCAACTGCGTCGCGAGCATGTTGTGTCAGGCTGCTGGAACCGCTGAAGCGTGCACGGGCATCGCGTAATATCCCTTTTGCCTTGCTGTGCAGTTCATGCAGTTCTTCTTTGGTCTTGCTGCTGGAGTCGCGTAATACTTCGTCCAGCGTATCGGCCAGCAGGTTCACGTCCTGATCGATGTCTCGTTCTACTTTATCTGTCTTGTTAAACATTCGACTCTCCGTTACGACACATGTCATTTAAGTGTAGACCATTTTGGGAAATGTGCTGGCGATCACGAAAATTAATGGCTATCCCCGCGAATAACGAGGCTTTTTTTGAGCATCACCCCAGCCTGAGGGCCGGGCTACAAGCTCTGTACATTTGGTTACTCAGCGAAACCAATCACTCACGGAAGCCTGACATTGATTCCATTATTATCTCTTCAACGGCCCAACCGGGCTTACCGATAAACACTCTCTGAGGATTTAAAGATGAAAAAAGTATTAGCGCTGATCGTTGCTGCCACCATGGGCCTGTCTTCTGTTGCTTTCGCTGCTGATACTGCGGCTGCACCGGCACCAACTGCGGCTCCTACTACTGCGGCTCCTGCGGCTGAGAAAGCTCCAGCTAAAGCGACTCACCACAAGAAAGAACACAAGAAAGCCACCAAAAAAGCACCAGAGCAGAAAGCTCAGGCCGCTAAAAAGCACAGCAAAAAAGCGCCAGTAGCTCAGAAAGCTCAGGCTGCCAAAAAGCATCACAAAGCCGCCACCAAACCAGCTCAAAAAGCTCAGGCCGCTAAAAAACACCACAAAGCTGCTGCTACCAAAGCACCAGTAGCTCAGAAAGCTCAGGCTGCTAAAAAGCACCACAAAGCCGCAGCTAAACCAGCTCAGAAAGCCCAAGCTGCTAAAAAACACCACAAATCAAGCAAGAAAGCCGCTGCTCCAGCTGCTAAATAAGTGAAGATAGCGGAGCCGTCAAAGGTTCCGCGTCCTCTGCTGAATACTCTGACACCCGGTTTTCCGGGTGTCTTCTTTTGAGGTGAGGTCATCATGATGAACCGCTACCTGTTTGAAGTGATCTTCAGTGCCGTCACGCTATGTGGTCTGGTGGTGGCCTGGGAATTGTTCCTGGCCAGCAGCTTCCTGTAATTATTGCCCGATAGGCGTTTCGTGCAGGTGCAGCCAGCGTAGCCCGTCGGCGGTCTGGGTAAAGACCACGGTAGAATAACGCAGGGTCGCAAGTTGGCCTGGCAGCGTTTGCTTCTCGCGATAGTTGACTACGGCCCCCGTTGCCCATTCTGCGACCATCTTCATGTCTTCGATCGCAATCTCCAGCCCCGGCTTTGCAGCCCGATGCGTCTGGAAAAATCCTTCCAGTTCGTTGGATCCCAGCTTGTTGCCGTTTAGGGCAATCATGGAAAAATCTGCGTGAAACCGCGCCAAGAGCGGTTGCCGTTCTCCAGCCCCTTTTCCCAGCCAGTCGGCGATAGCCACATGGGCGTCAATCACTTCGGTAAAATAACGATTCATCAGGATCCCTGTTCAGCGTTGAGATGGTGCACGATGGCGCGGTTGGTAATACGCAGGCACAGCAGCATCGGGAACAGCGTACTGGTTGCGGCGAGATAAAAACAGTAACGATAGGCCATGAGCGGTTCCATATGGCCGAGCAACAGATTGAGCAACAGGCTGAGCAGGGTAACGCCAAAGCAAAAGCTCAACTGGCGGTTGATATTCCATAGGGCGCAGGCATCGGCCAACTGGGTGTCGGCAATGGTGAGAAAGGCGCAGCTTTGTGCCGTGCTGCTACACAGGCTGCCACCCAGCCCCATCAAGGCAAACGCGAAAATTTGCCAGCTATGCTGCTCGGTATCACCAGCGTCAGACCAAGCAGGTAACCATTGCTGATCCAGGCCAATTGGCTGATGCTGGCCTGCAAAGCGTGGCCGATCGCTGGGTAGGCGACGTTGGCGATAAACATGTTGATCAGATCGACAAAGAATCCGAGCAGATAGACGATTGCCACTTTAGTGCGATAAGCCATGAAGCCTCTGGTTGAAGGCGTGCAGTGTAGCGGGCGGGAAAGGGCTGATAAATCGGCGCTGGGCGATTACACTGTCAAAAATATTTTGACAGTAGGTGGGTGAAAGATGCTCAATTTAGCCAGGTTAGCGATGTTTGCGGCGGTGGTCGATACCGGCAGTTTTACCGCTGCGGCGGAGGCGTTGGGGCAAACCAAGGCGGTGGTCAGTTTTAACATCAAACAGTTGGAAAGCGAGCTAGGCGTTTCATTGCTGGTGCGCAGTACGCGGCGGCTGTCACTCACCGGTGCTGGTGAGCGTTTTTATCCACGTTGCCAACGGCTATTACAGGATGCGGAATACCTGCTCGACGATGTACGCCGCGATCACCATGGCTTGAGTGGCATTCTGCGCATCACCAGCACGCCGGAATATGGTGCGCAAGTGGTGGTTCCTGCCTTGGCCGCCTTCGCGCAGTTGCACCCGCGCTTACGCATTCAGCACGTTTCTTCTTCTTACCATGCGGATCTGATTTCCGAGCGGTTTGATGTGGCTATCCGCCTGGGCCAACTGGCGGACTCCAATCATCATGCAGCGCTGATCGATAATTTCGCTATCTTACCGGTGGCGGCACCGGCCTATCTGGTACAGCGGCCGATCGCGTCACTGCCTCAACTGGCTCAGGCTGCCTGGCTGGCCCATAGCCGTCTCCCTTCACCGCTGAGTTGGCAAGTGCTCACCCCTGAACGTCAGGCGGTGTTGTTCAGGGTAGAAGATGACGCCAGGCTGATGGCCGATAGCGCCACTGCGTTGCTGACTTTCGCGTTACAGGGGGCGGGTGTGGCCCTGCTGCCAGAATGGTTGGTACGGCCCGTTATTGCTAACGGGCAATTGTGCCACCTGCTGCCAGATCACCAGTTCCCGGTACAGAGCATTTATGCGCTTTATCCCAACACGCGCCATGTGCCGGAGAAGGTGCGGGGGTTTATTGATTTCCTGCGGGCGAGGATAGCCACGGCTGAATAAAAGCCAGCACGGCAGTGATGGTTTGCTGGTGGGCGCGTTCACGCTCGGCGGGCGAAGAGCCACAGATAAAGGCTTCTCCTTCTTCAGCTAATATTTCCGGGGCGGCTGGAGTACAAAGCTGTAAGAAATCAAAGTGATTGCTGCCCGGTAAGACAATGGCCTTGATCGGCTGCTGCCCGCTGTTGGCAGCCAGCGACTCAGCACCCAGACTTTCCGGATCGTTGCCCGGCATAAAGTGTTGTGCGGCGATGACCAGCAGCGGCGCGCTGATTTGGCGCAGGCTGGCCGGTTGCAGATAGGGCACCAAGCCTGGGTCCAGGGCGATGGCGAAGCGGATCCGGGCATCGGTGTAATTAGCGTCAAACTGGGTGGCAGAGATACTGTTCTTGTTTACACCAGCATAAAACAGGCAGTTAGGCGAGCGTGGCTGCTGTTGGCAACCGGCAATAAAATCCTTTAGCGCGACTCGGCCACCAATCGCAGAGATGGCGCTATAGCCACCTTTGGAATGCCCCGCCACGCCAATGGCCTGTGTGTTGATCCGCGGTTGCCATGTACCATCCTTCAGCATGGCGCCGATCAGCGCCGAGATATCGCGCGTTTGTTGCCACAGTTCGAGCGATTTTGCCGGGATGGAATCACCGCTGGTACTGCCCGGATGATTGGCTGCAACCACGATCATTCCTTGTTCCACCAACGCCTTCGCCAGCCAGGCTTGGCTGCTATTATTGCCACCGCTGCCGTGGCTGATGATCATCAGTGGAAAATGCCCGGTTGCTGGCGGGGCGTCTGGCAGAGCAGGAATACCTGCAAACACTGGCCTGCCGCCGACCTGTTGTGGCTGATCTTGAACGTTTGTGGGGTAATAGATACGGGTGACCAATGGGCGATCGCCGTTATAAAACGTTTGCAAGCGGCTGCCAACCTGCCAGGGGGCGGCGGTGGCGACACAGCTAAACAGTAGGCACAAAATCCATAACTTTTTCATGATGACTCCTTCAAGGGGAAAACCGAACCATCGCATTTGCGTTTTCCTGACGCGACCTCGATCGCGATCCAGGTCGTTAAGCGATTGTTTTAGCTTATTATGCTCTCTACACTGGGGCGTTCCCGAATAACCACAGAGGTAACATGCCGCTTATCCCGCTGTCTTTTCTCTTCAGCCTGTTGTGCCTGGCGTTGATCGTGCGCCTTGGTTGGCCACGGCCACACCGTTGGTTGCTACAGCTGTTGCTGTTGATCTGCGCCTGGCAAAGCCTGCTGGTGGGGATCCGTTTTGGCTATCAGCAACCTTGGGTTGCTATTTTGCAACCGCTGGGGGCCGCCCTGATCCCGCCATTGTGTTATCTGGTACTGATGTTGCAAGCCCGTGGGCCGATGGGCTGGCGCGTCGTTGGGCATCTGACGTTCCCGCTGCTGGTGTTATTGGTACAGTGGCGAGCCTTGGCGGCGCTGGATGGGCTGATCGTTATTGGCTATTTCGGTTACGGCGCGGCTATTTTGCTGTACCTGCGGCGCGGCGAGAATGTTTTGCAGCAGGTGGCACTGGCGGACAGTTGGCTGAGCTATCGCTTATGGTGCGGATTAGGCGGCCTGCTGGTCGTCTGCGGCCTGATCGAGTTGGCGATCACCCTGGATTATTCGCTGTTAGCCGGTAGGCATGCTGGTGCACTGGCGGCCTTTGGCAATGTGATGATGGTCCTGGGGGTAGGTTTGGTGCTTGGCCGTGAGCGTCAACAGCCGGAACCCGAAGAGCAGCCCTTGCCACCAGCGAAAACCGAGGCGCTGACAGAGGATGACGAGCACTGCTTTGAGCTGATCAACCAACGGCTACGTCAGGACGATCTCTATCTGGAACCGGCGCTGAACCTGGCCCGGTTAGCGCGCAAGGTGGGCATACCGGCACGTAAGGTCTCCCAGGCGATTAACCAGCAGGCGGGAATGAATGTATCCCAATATGTGAATCAGTTACGCATTCAGCAAGCGGCCCAGTGGTTGAGTGGCAGCGATCGCCCGGTGACCGAGATTATGCTTGAGGCCGGTTTCAGCACCAAATCCAACTTTAACCGTGAGTTTCTGCGGGTTCAGGGGATGAGCCCCAGCGAATGGCGTAGGCAACAGGCGGGCGGTGTATAGCTGCAGATTATTCCTAAACCAGAATGAGTACGGATAAATTAATTGTTTCATCTCCTGATTACGGTAAGGTCGCAAAGCTACCCAGAACTGAGAGGAGAAATAGATGTATTTACGGCCGGATGAAGTGGCTAAAGTGTTAGAGAGTACCGGTTTTGAGCGTGATTATGTCACCGATCAGACCTACGGTTTTCGCAAGGGCGAGCACTACGTGTATGTGAATCGGGAAGCGCGAATGGGCAGAATGGCGTTGGTGATCCACCCGGCATTAAAAGAGAAGAGCCTCCATTTTGCCACACCCACCTCGTTGATGCGTAACAGCGAGCAGTATCTTGAGTTTCCCCTGGATTTAAGCGGTGATACGCCCAACACGCGTTACGGCATTCCTCACGGTTTCAGCTCCCGCGATGCGCTCTCGCGCTATCTCTACAGCATGTTCCTTTAAACTCTCCCCCGTAAGCGGGGGAAAGCTTCACCAGTTGCCCAGCGCTTCCCGGTTATAACGTTCGTTGTAGGCCCGGCGGAACTGCGCCAGTTCAAACGCATCCAGATCCAGTTCGGCAAAGTAAAACAGCGCCGCTTCGGTGTGCTCGGCATGCAGTTCCGGCGACAGCCCGGCGCGCAGCAGCGTTTCCCGCCACAGGCCAATCTGCTCATCGTCTGCCTGCTTGATAAACGTCAGGTAGATAAACAGCATATAGGCGGCCTGATGCATCTCTTCGGTATAGCCGTTGTTCAACATGCGGATAAAGCTTTGGCTGTGGCGGCTGCCCATCTCCTGCAGCATGGACTCCACCAGCATCGGCTTTACTTTCAGCAAATGCGCCAGTGAATCTATCGCCTTGCGGGTGTCGGAAGTCAGAACACGATAGCCAATAATGAAAACTACGATCAGGGCGGCGATGATGATCCACGTCATGTATGATTTTTACCGTCTTGGTGCGCAGCATACGCGCCCGAAATTGTCAGTGTTGCTCACCGCTGAAATTGTCTGCGGCCCGTTGTTTATTATGCACATGGCGATTAAAGGTGGCGGCATCTTGTGCCAGCGCATCCAAATGGGCACCCAGCATCTTGATCTGCTTGACCAGGGCATGCTGTTCCGGCACCGAACTGGCGGTGCTTAGTTTGTTGACCAGCTGTTCATTCTGCATGCGCAGCGCGGTTTCACGCCGTTGCGCTTCGGCCAACTGCTGTTGCAGAGCCTGGTAGCCTTGTTGCCATTCACGGTGCTGCTGTTCGAAGCTGGCTTGTAACTCATTCATTGCATTCTGAAACTGGATTTCCAGCTCGCGCATATTCATGGGTTGGATCCTTTGCGGCACTCAATAATGGCCTGCAGTATAACGAAAACCGCTCACAACCTCACCCGTTGCCGTCAATTCCTCACTTGCAACCCTGACGAGGCGTCTTACAATCAAGCCATTCCCACTAAAAGCAATAGCCCGCCGGTGGGTGAAATCTCCCGAGAGTGATGTGAAATGAGCGACGAAGAGAACGATTTTTTTGCCCAGGCGATGACCGATGTGAAGCCGTTATCCGCGGGGCAACCCACGCTGTACCTCAAGGCGCAGGATCCTGTCGATAAACGTGCGCGCCGGGAAGCTCAGGCGTTACAGTTGGAGAACTTCCTCAGCACCGGCTTTCTGGACATTATTCCCTGCGATACCCCGTTGGAATATAAGGGCGAAGGTATTCAGCAAGGGGTGCTGGATAAGCTGCGTCACGGCCACTATCCACCGCAAGTCAGCCTCAATCTGCTGCGCCAGCCTGTCGAGAGCTGCCGCCAGGCGCTGTTCCGCTTTATCATCCAGGCGGAGAAAGACAGCCTGCGTTCGTTGCTGATTGTGCATGGCCGTGGGCGGACAGATCAAAGCCATCCGAATATCATCCGCAGCTACCTGGCCAAATGGCTGGAGCAGTTTGAACAGGTGCAGGCGTTTTGCCGGGCACTGCCACGTGACGGTGGTGAGGGGGCGTGCTATGTCACCTTGCGCAAGTCTGCCGCAGCCAAGGCGGATAACTTCGAACGCCATGCCAAACATAGCCGTTAGGCCGCATCGCTGATCAAATGATTGAGGAAACGCTGCAAGACATCGGTGGGGATGTCGTTTTTGCGCCAGAACACCCCGACGCTGCCTTTCTGTTCGAGACGGGGGAGCGGCAAAATGGTGAGCAGCCCCTGCGTAGCATAGCGTTCAGCCAGCCGCCACGACAGAATGGAAATCATCTCGCTGCTTTGCGTCATCCCCAATGTCACGCTCATTGATGCCGACTCAATATGATCGCTGGGCAGCATCACGCCTTGCTCCACAAGCGCGTTATCGATACTGACGCGGATCGGCGTGCCGCTTGGCCAGACGATCCAACGATATGCCATCAGTTCTTCCCAGGCAATGCTGCCGCGGCTGGCCAGCGGGTGCTGCGTGCGTGCCACGAAACACACCGGCTCTGTATACAGCACGCGGTAGTTGAGCGGCAGTTGCAGGGCGTGACCGCCAATACGGCCAACCACCACATCGATCTTGCCCGACAGCAGGTTTTGCAGCAGTGGCGTCATCACGTTTTCCACGATCTGCAGGTGTACGCTGGGGTAATCATTAACCACCGCCAGAATCGCTTGTGTTACGCAGTCGGTAGCAACCGGTGAACAACCGATTAACAGACTGCCCTGGCCCCCTTGTTTGAAACGGATGATGTCTTCACGGGAGCGATCGAGATCGTTAAGGATACGCCTTGCGTGCTCCAATAGTAGTTTCCCCCCTTCAGAGGGACGTAGCCCCTTGCTGTGGCGTTCAAACAAGGTGATACCGACATCCTCTTCCAAAGCCGACAGCCACTTCGATAGCGCAGGCTGCGTGATATTCATCATCCTGGCCACCTGAGTCAGGTTGCCTTGCTCACCTAGACACATCAAAAGGCGTAGGTGATGGATTTTGAGGCGCTGAGTCCAGTCTGCCATTTGTCATAACCTCCAGGTTATCGCCAGGGCGGAAATGCCATTATCTTTTCACATTAGCCTCCTACATAGTATTAACAAATAAGCAACACTCGTCACAAAAACAAGAAAAGACCCTACACCCAAAGAGGCAATCGGCCATGAATCTTTCTCGTCGGCTTAATATCCAGGATGTTATTGATGCAGCTCCCGTCTCGGCGTTTCAGTGGCGTGTGCTGGCATGCTGTTTTTTGGTGGTAACCATTGACGGCTTTGATACCGCCGCTATCGGTTTCATCGCTCCGGCTATCCGCCAACAGTGGCAGTTGGATGCGGTTCATCTGGCCCCGCTGTTCGGCGCAGGTTTATTCGGCCTGACGCTTGGTGCGCTGTTGTTTGGCCCGCTGGCAGATCGTTTTGGCCGCAAACAGGTGATGCAGTTTTGCGTTGCGTTCTTTGGCTTGATGAGCCTGCTGTCCGCCTTTTCACCCGACATGAATACGTTGACGTGGCTGCGTTTCCTGACTGGTTTGGGATTGGGGGGCGCGATGCCGAACACTATTACTTTGACCTCGGAATTTTTGCCCAAACGGCGGCGAGCGGGCTTGGTGACGCTGATGTTCTGCGGCTTCACCCTCGGTTCGGCATTAGGCGGGGTGGTGAGCGCGCAACTGGTCCCGCTGATTGGCTGGGAAGGCATTTTGGTGATTGGTGGCGTACTGCCGCTGGCCTTGCTGGTGGTACTGTGTTTCGCACTACCGGAATCCCCCCGCTATCTGGTGCTGCGCAACCGTCGTCCGGACAAGGTGGCGGCCATATTGCAGAAAATCACCAGGCAGGATCATCGTGATGTGACGTTCTATCTGCCGGAACAACCGGCGACGAAAGGCTCGGTATCGGCTTTGTTCCAGCGCGGTGTGCTGCCCGTCACGCTACTGCTGTGGTGCGTGTTCTTTATGAGCCTGATGATCGTCTACCTGCTGTCTAGCTGGCTGCCAACGTTGCTCAACAACAGCGGTGTCGATTTGCAGCACGCTTCATGGGTCACCGCTATGTTCCAGGTTGGCGGCACGATTGGCGCAATCGTCATCGGCCAACTGATGGATCGCCGCAATCCCTATTGGGTATTGGCGAGCAGCTACGCCATCGGCGCGCTGTTTATCGTGCTGATCAGTGTTTCAGAAGGGGCATTGTGGGGCATGGCCTTTGCGGTGCTGGGAACGGGCATCGGTATCAGTGGTTCGCAGGTGGGGTTGAACGCACTGTCCGCTTCCCTGTATCCAACCTTATGCCGTGCCACCGGGGTCAGTTGGGCTAACGCCGTTGGCCGCTGCGGGGCGATTTTCGGCTCGCTCGGCGGTGGGGTGATGCTGTCTTTCAACCTCTCGTTTTCCACTATTTTCATGTTTATCGCTATCCCGGCATTGTTAGCCGCCATCGCTTTGGCCTTGCTATTCAGCCAGGTACGCAGCGTCCGCCAGATTGCCAAAGCGCAGATCGCTCGTGGATAACGTATTGATAACTCAAAGGAGTATGCGATGTCTGAATTAACACCCGCAGTAAAGCAACAACGAGCAGATTTTTATCAGCAAATCGACGCGATGGATCTCACGCCGCTGTGGGAGTCTCTGCACAATCTGGTTACCACCTTACCTAACGCCGGGTGTGTGGCCGCGCTATGGAAATATCAGCAAATTCGGCCTTTCCTGCTGCGCAGTGGGGAACTGATTGGCGCCAAAGAGGCGATCCGCCGGGTATTGGTGCTGGAAAACCCGGCACTGCGGGGCAAATCTTCCATTACACAATCACTCTATGCAGGTTTGCAATTGATCATGCCCGGCGAGATCGCTCCCAGCCACCGGCATACCCAATCGGCGCTACGGTTTATTGTTGAAGGCCAGGGAGCGTTTACCGCCGTTGATGGTGAGCGTACCACCATGCATTCAGGGGATTTTATCCTGACACCGCAGTGGCAATGGCACGATCATGGCAACCCTGGCGAGCACCCGGTGGTGTGGTTGGACGGACTGGACTTGCCGTTGGTGAATTATCTCGGTTGTGCGTTTGCTGAGGGTTTCCCGCAAGAACAGCAGCCGGTGACACGCCCGGAGAATGATTCCCAGCCGCGCTATGCGGCCAATATGTTGCCAATGCGCCATCAAGTTGGCAATTCATCGCCGATCTTCAACTATCGCTATGACCGCAGCCGTGAAGCCCTGGATCAACTATTACGTAATGGCCCGTTGGATGAATGTGAAGGCATCAAGCTGCGCTATGTCAATCCAGCCACCGGCGGTTCGCCGATGCCGACCATTGCGGCCTTTCTGCAACTGTTACCCAAAGGGTTCAGTAGCGCCAAGATCCGCACCACGGACAGCACGATTTACCATGTGGTGGAAGGGGAAGGCACCGTCATCATCGGTAGCCAAACATTTACCTATACCGCCAAAGATATTTTCGTCGTTCCTTCCTGGCAGCCGCTCAGCTTTGTTACGCGCAGCGAAAGCGTGCTGTTCAGCTTCTCCGATCGCCCGGTTCAGCAAGCGCTTGGGTTGCTGCGTGAAGCACGTGGTTAATTTGAACGACATCATTAAAGGAAAATCACTATGAGCCAATATTTGTTTACCCCTCCGGCCATCACCGTCGTTCCAGTCGTTGGTAGCGATAGCCTGTTCCCAGTGCATCGCGTGTATTGCGTTGGCCGTAACTATGCGGCACATGCGCGTGAGATGGGGTTTGATCCCGACCGTGAGCCGCCATTCTTCTTTTGCAAACCGGCTGACGCGGTAGTGCCGGTCGCAGTTGGGGAAAGCCTGACGCTGGAGTACCCGTCACAAACCGACAACTATCACTATGAAATCGAATTGGTGGTAGCTATCGGCAAGCGTGGTAGCGATATTCCGCTCGAGCAGGCGCTGGATTATGTTTACGGCTATGCCACCGGGCTGGATATGACCCGCCGCGATCGGCAGATGGAAATGCGCAAGATGGGGCGCCCGTGGGAGATTGGCAAAGCTTTCGATCATTCCGCACCGATAGCCGCGATCCATCCGGCAGGCAGTGTGGAAGATATCGATCAGGCTGCAATTTGGTTGACGGTCAACGGCGAGGATCATCAGCGTAGTGGGATCGGCAACCTGATCTGGTCGGTAGCGGAAACTATCAGCTACCTGTCCGGTTTCTTTGAGCTGCAACCGGGCGATCTGATTTACACCGGCACGCCGGAAGGCGTTGGCCCGGTGGTACGAGGCGACCGGATCGACGGCGCGGTTGCAGGGTTGACGCCACTCCAGGTCACTATTGCCTGACAGGGGGCCACCATGAAGCTTTACAGTTTTTTTAACAGCTCGGCAGCCTATCGGGTACGTATCGCCCTGGCTATTAAGGGGCTGAGCTACCAGAGTGAAGCGGTCAATATCCGCGTGGGTGAGCAGTTGAACCCTGCCTATAGACGACTGAACCCGATCGGGCTGGTTCCTACGCTGGTGGACGATGACGGGCTGGCGTTTGGCCAGTCGCTAGCGATTATTGATTATCTCGATCGTCGTTACCCACAAGGGCCGCTATTGCCGCAGGAGGAGCAATTGCGAGCTACGGTGCTGGAGATCGCCCTGGCGATTTGCTGCGATATTCATCCGGTCAACAATCTGCGCGTTCTGCGCTATCTGACCGATGAACTGGGGATTTCAGAGGTTCAGAAGAAAGCCTGGTATGCCCACTGGATCGAGCAGGGGCTGGCCGCCGTCGAGAAGCTACTGGTGAAAGCGAACTCCGGCGACTATTGCGTAGGCCATGCCCCTAGCTTGGCGGATTGCTGCCTGATCCCGCAGTGGGCCAATGCGTTACGTATGGGATGTGATTTGTCGGCTTATCCACGCTGCGCCAGGGTTTATCTTGCCTGCAATGCGCTTCCGGCATTTATTGCCGCAGCACCGGAGCAGCAGAAGGACGTTATCCCGGCTTAAAACAATAATGACAACAAATTTTCTGCCCATGGTGGTGGTAGAAAACGCGTAGGGCAAACATTGGGGAAATATCATGAGCAAACAGGCAACGGCAATTGTAGTGGGTGGTGGGATTGGTGGCGCGGCTACGGCGCTGTCTTTGGCGAAACAGGGCATCAAGGTATTGCTGCTGGAGCGCGCCCATGAGATTGGCGAAATTGGGGCTGGCATTCAGCTTGGTCCCAACGCCTTTTCGGCACTTGATAGCCTGGGGGCTGGGCAAGTTGCGCGTCAGCGGGCGGTGTTTACCGATCATATCTCTATGATGGATGCGGTCGATGGCAATGAAGTGGTGCGTATTGATACCGGGCAGGCGTTCCGCGAGCATTTTGGTGGGCCCTATGCGGTGATCCATCGTGTCGATATTCACGATGCTGTCTGGCAGGCGGCACTGGCGAATCCTTTGGTGAGCTATAAAACCTCGACGCAGGTGGTGGATATCCGTATTAATCCGCATGATGTGGAGGTTTTCGACAGCGAGGGTAACCGCTATCAGGCCGATATCCTGCTGGGATGTGATGGCGTTAAGTCGGTAGTGCGCGCTTCGCTGTTGAATGATAGCCCCCGAGTGACCGGGCATGTCGTTTATCGCGCGGTGATTGACGCGGCGGATATGCCAGAAGATTTGCAGATAAACGCGCCAGTGCTATGGGCCGGACCACATTGCCATCTGGTGCATTATCCGCTGCGCGGCGGAGCGCAATATAACCTGGTAGTGACCTTCCACAGTCGTCAGGCGGAAGAGTGGGGCGTTACCGATGGCAGCAAAGAAGAGGTGATGTCATATTTTGCTGGCATACACCCGCGTCCGCGCCAGATGCTGGATAAGCCAACCTCTTGGCGCCGCTGGGCTACAGCCGATCGTGAACCGGTGAGCCAATGGGGTAACCAACGCGTGACATTGGTCGGCGATGCCGCGCATCCGGTGGCGCAATATATGGCGCAAGGGGCCTGCATGGCGCTGGAGGATGCCGTTACGTTGGGGGAAGCTATCGCTCATTGTAACGGCGATTTCGCGGCGGCCTTTGCGTTGTACGAGTCGGTACGCATTCCGCGTACGGCGCGTATTGTCTGGTCTACCCGTGAAATGGGGCGGTTATATCACGCCAAAGGCGTCGAGCGTTCGGTACGTAATCTGTTATGGCAGGGTAAATCGCAAGCAGATTTCTACCGTGCGTTGGAATGGCTCTATGGCTGGAAGGAAGATAACTGCCTGCAACCCCGCTAGGCTGCCTGAGTCGAGGTAAAACATGGCGGCGTATTGCGACGCCGCCACAGGGGAGAGTTAGCGTTTAAACCACTTATAATCCAGAGAGTAACGGCCAGCACCGGTGACGGCAAGCAGCAGCAGGCCAGCGATAATACTGATGTTTTTAAAGAAGTTGATTTCGTTGCCGATCATTTCTGCTCCGCTAAACCGCCAGAACGGGTGGCCGATAAAGGCGGTGCCTAGCACATAGAGCGCATAAATGATGGCTATCGGCCGGGTGAAGGCCCCCAGCACGATGAAGATACCGAAAATGAACTCCACCACCACGGCGACAACCGCGGCCAGGTAAGGCATTGGCGTACCGTAGCCCTCCATCGCCGTGACCGTGGCACCAAAGTTGGTCAGCTTCATCCAACCGAAAATCAGAAACAGGATCATCAGCAAAATTCTGGCCAACAGAATGGTGCCGTCTTTTAAACTTTCGCTCATTGTGAACCCCTTAACCACTACCCAAAATAGGTTGCTGTACCAGGTAAATACTAGATCAACTTCACTTTTTATCCAGGGACATGGCTTCAGGGAGCAAACGGAATATCAGCAGACGCCGAAGTCGTCGTCTTCGTGATAGGGGTTCACTTCGTTGGCCTGTACCTCGGTGCGTTGTTCAACCCCCAGTTCGACCCAACTGCATATCAGCGCCTCTCCATCCTCTTCGATAACGGTCATTTTTGGCCCACCGGTTTTACGCTGCACAAAATCACCCACGCTAAATGACATATCGTTTCTCCAGATCTGTTAGGGGGGAAAACTGAGTATAGGAGACCGTAGGCATTCCTCTATAAACATTCCTCAACGGCCACCTTACGTAGGTACGTGCCCGCTCAGATGCCCGGTAAATTGCCGTTTGTGCCTGAATTGGTTAAGTATTATGCTGGCAGCAGGAAAATCACTCTAGTTAGGGAACATCTATGACAATTGAAATTCGCCCGGCGGTGAAAGCCGATGCCAAGCTCATTCTGGATATGATTATTGAGCTGGCTGTGTACGAAAAGGCTCGTGATGAAGTGCGCACTAACGTGGCAGAGATCGAGGAAAGCCTGTTTGGCCCCAACGCCTGCGCAGAGGCGCTGATTTGCAGTGTCAATGGTGAGCCAGCAGGCTATGCGGTGTTCTTTATGAGCTACTCGACCTGGCTGGGTAAGAACGGCATCTACCTGGAAGATTTGTATATCACGCCCAAGTTCCGTGGGGCGGGAACGGGCAAAGCCTTGCTGCGCCATATCGCTCAGCTTGCTTGCGAGCGCCGTTGCGGACGCCTGGAATGGAGCGTGCTGGACTGGAATCAGCCAGCGATTGATTTCTATCTCAGCATTGGTGCGGCTCCGCAAGATGAATGGGTGCGCTATCGTATGGAAGGCAAGGTACTCGAGCAGTTTGCCATATCTTGATCTGCGCCCGCTTCGGGGGAGGCATCTCCTCCGAAGGCTGATATTTAATGCTTTTTTCCACCTCTGGCGCTATCCTCCCGCAATAGTGCTGCACCAATACCTTCATTTTCTGCTCGTTTTTCCCCCTGCTTTGTCCTGTGAGGTTTCCTACAACACCCATCGATGGGCGGCTTTGCCTCGCCTGGTTACACTAGAGCCAAGAAAAATAAGGAGGTCTTATGCGGGACATTCAACAGGTTTTGGGGCGTTGGGGCGTGTGGGCACGGGAAAGTTCTTCTCTGGGATATTCGCATATCGCCGCCGGTTTTAAAGGGTTGCTGCCGGGCAGTAGCAAACAGCAGGCCTCTTGCTGTGACGAGGACGGCTTGGTGGTGGATCGCGCCGTTGCTCACCTCCAGGCCCTACGTCAGCCGGAGGAGCTGGAACTGATCTTGCGTTACTACGTTTACGGGCAATCGAAGTCCGCCATTGCTCGCGGCTGGAAATGTTCGGAAGGCCGGGTAAGGCAACAGATGCAGGTGGCAGAAAGTTTTATCGAGGGTTGTCTGGTCAGTCAGAATATTCGTTTGGAAATGGATAGATAAACTATTACCGATAATAAAAATTAAAGAATTTTTAAATTGAAGTAATTACCACCCCGCAATGCGGGGTGGTTTTGTTATTTAAAATTAATGGCGAAAAATAATTTAATAAAAATCTATTCGCTACGAGTTTTATCTAGTAAATTGATAGCGTGGTTATTGCGTTTCGCAGTTGATAAAATATTTTTTAAAATAAACTTCTCGCTACGAAATATATCAGCTAGAGTGCTATTACTGGTTTAACCTAAAGTGATGCACTCTTATCAATAGGGTTAAACCAGGAGGCGCTATGAGCACCTTGCGTATCAATGATTTGTTTGAGTCCAGGTTAACGGCCTGGGCTGAAGAGAATGATATTAAATACACCTTGGCTAATGTGACGTTTACGGCGGATGACGATCTTCATCTGGAACCGTTTATTGCTCCGGAGCCTGCGGTGGCGTTAGGTATTTCCCAAGAGGCACAGACCTACAGCGGGAATTATCAGGTTAATATTGTGATGAAAAAAGGGACAGGAGCGAAAACTGGCTATCAACTGGCGGAGGAGATTATCTCATTATTCCCCAGGGGGTTGGTACTGGCGGACGATGCTTTTAACTGTTATGTCAATGCTGGTGGCAATATCCTGCCAGCGATTACCAAGGATGAATTATATACCCTGCCAGTCACCATCGGTTATTGGGCCGGGTATTAATAACACACTAGTGTAGTAAACATCGCTGGAGGAACTCTCCAGCACGTAAACCAAGCATACCGCCATTCGGCGGTTTTTTTATATCTGAAATTGGAGAATTACCATGGGTTTTGCATTACCAAATGGCGCCACCGTATTTGCTGGCGCGCCAACAGCACCAGGCGTAGTAACCACCGCAGTCAGCAATGCTAACGGCGCCGTATTTACCGTGGCCACCGGCCACAACCTGAAGGTGGGTGACATCGTAATGGTGCGCTCCGGTTGGGGCCTGATCGACAGTCTGGTGGCCAAGATCACTGCCCAAGTGGATACCAGCATCACCATCGGTGCCATCAATACCACCGACGTGAGCTTCTTCCCAGCCGGTGGCGGCAAAGGCTCTTTGCAGAAGATCGCCAGCTGGACGCAAATTCCTCAGATCACCGAGGTAGCGCAGTCTGGCGGCGATCAGCAATACGTGCAGGTGCAGTTCTTGGAAGACGATCGTCAGCGTAACCTTGCCACCTTTAAAGCGGCCAAAACGCAGACCTTTACCTTTGCGCACGATGCTTCCCAGCCGATCTACAGCCTGCTGCAAGATGCCGATCGCAATGGCGTCACGCTGGCGTTCTACATGCATGTGCCAAAAGCCAAGGAGCTGCGCTACTGGTCTGCGGTACCGGCTTTTGATCCGCAGCCCACCACCGCGGTTAACCAGGTTGAAACCGTGCAGGTGGCGCTGGCGGTGCAGTCTTGCGATATGACGTTCTATAAAGTGACTGCTTAATCAGTCCATCAACGAGCCCGATATTTTTCGGGCTCGATTTTTTGCCGAATTATTTAACGATAGAGAGATAATCATGACCGAATTTAATCTGACACCGAATCCAACCTTTAAAGTCGATGTCAGTATTCCTCGCGCAGGTGACAGTGATGGGGTATTGACGTTTACTTTCAAACACAAAAAGCGCAGTGAATTGGAAAAACTGGAGAAAGCGCTTCGTGAGGCCAGCGAAGAGCAGTTGAGCTCTGGCAACTATAGCAATCTACCGATGGCCGACTTCTTACGTGAGATCTGCGCTACTTGGACTTTACCCGATGAGTTGAATCAGGAAAGTCTAATCACTTTGCTGGACAACTATCCACGTGCTTTTGACGCTATCGCTACGGCTTATACCAAAGAGCTGATGGCGGTACGAGAAAAAAACTAATCGCGCTTGCTGAAGCCTTCTATTCTCCGGAAACGCCCCGTGAAGAACTGGCTGCATTTGGTCTATCTGCCGATGACTATGAAACAACCGTTCTCGATGTTTGGCCAGATATGCAGCCTGCATTCCAACTTTTTCAAGCGATGGCAACCCAATGGCGTACCGGTATGGGAGGTATTACGGGGTTAGATTACAATTGCCTTCCCTGGTTAATGCGGGTTTATGCCGTGGAGGATGAAGCAAGCGTGTTAAATGACATCCGAATTATGGAAACCGCAGCGCTTAAGGTGATCCACCAAAAATAATCGTCTGCGATGATGCCAGCCTTGAGCTGGCTTTATTGTTATAGCCAGGAGTAAGGCATGGCAGATATTACAACTATGACGCTGCGTGTTAATGCCAGTGATTTGCAGCGGGCTAATAGAGATCTGGTTGATTTGCAAAGCAACATTTCTGTGGCAACGGGACGATTCGAAATGTTGAATCGTACTTTACGTAGCGGAATGCAGGAGATCAGCCGTTATAGCAATATTGGTAGACAACTGTCTCAGCTAGGAGATAGTACCAATGCATTTATAATTAACCTGAGAAGAAGCACTGCAGCAATAGAAGAATACCGGCAAGCGCTGGAAGGTATGCAGGGACAAGCTTCGAATACAGCTTCCATTTCTGGCTCTAACTCTGGAGATTTTGGTTGGAAAGAGGCTTTGGACCAAGGTTCACAGCTAGTAGATACCTATGATCAGGTGCAGAAATTACTTGCTCCATTAGGAAGGATGGCTGCTCCGGTTGCTTTAACTGTGGGTTCAATAGCATTGCTTGGTACCGCATATTATCAAGGTGCAAAAGAGTCTGAAGAATTTAACAGGCAGTTAATCCTAACCGGTAATTATGCAGGGAAGAGCTCGGACCAATTACAGGATTTAGCGCGTAAATATGCTGATTTGGGTGGCGGTATGGATACCGCCTCTGAAACCATAGCAAAAATAGTTGGAACCGGTGCATTCTCTGGTGAGCAAATTGACGGGGTAACAAAAGGTGTCTTGGCACTACAACAAGCCACCGGCCAGACCGCAGAGCAAGCTATCAATGCGTATAAGAAAATATTTACCGATCCAATAACCAGTGCTTATGAATTAAATAAAGCCTATAATTATTTGTCTGTCGCTGAATTTGAACATATTCTTCAGTTGGAAGAACAAGGGAAGGTTGCAGAAGCTAGCGACTTGATAGCCCAAAAGACGACAAGCAACTTCGAAGATCGCACAAAGAAATTAATCGAAAATCTTGGTTATATAGATAAAGCCGTTCTTATAGCTAAATCTAGCTGGAGCTCATTCTGGAATATGCTGAAAGGTATCGGTCGAGATGATACCCTTTCAGAACAGCTTGACGCTGCCAGGTTAAATGTTACTAATGTAAAAAACAATTTACATCGTTATCGGGATATTGATGCGAAAACGAAACCAGACTATGGTACTGATTCTCGACTAATCGTAGATAAAAAGAAGATAATTTCAGATGCTGAAGGTAAAGTTTGGCTTCTGGAACAGGTTGTTAATTTAACTAACGATTTGTCAGCATCTACCTCTGCAGGGAATGTTGCACAAAAGTCAGCTATAGACCAGTTAAAAAAGGAGCATGATGCCAGGGCGACACTTAGAAATAAACCATCAGGAGCGACATACTCAAGCCCTCATAGAAATATAGCGCCGGCTCCTACAGTTGGAGTTGTAGCTCCAACTGTTCCAGATACGCAAGAACTACTTAAGCAATCTTCATCTGACTATATAAAAAACATGAGTAAGCGACAGAGGAGTTTAGTTTATAACGCTGGTAAAAGTAATCGAATTGCCCAGCGTGAGACAAGTGTTACTCAGTTTAATGAAGAATGGATTCAAAAAGGAGGAAAGACATCAGGTGAGGATTATGAGGGCCAATTAAAAGCTCTCACAGACTACCATGCGGCTGAGGACAAAATTCGTGGTAGTTGGCTTGATGGAGCACAAAAAGGCTGGAGTGAGTATCTGGACTCCGCCACTAATGTGTACGACTCAATGGCCAATATCGGTCAGGCCACCTTTAGCGGTTTATCAGACATGCTTACCAGCATGGTGACCACTGGCAAAGCCAATTTCCAAGAGTTTACCGCCTCGATCCTGAAAATGATTATCCAGGTGATTAACCAACTGCTGGTAGCCTTTGTCATCCAAAAAGCAATGGGTTGGATTAACCCATCCGCTGCAGCAACAGGACATTCCAGTGGTGGTTATACCGGTGACGGCGGTAAATACGATCAGGCGGGCGTGGTGCATCGTGGCGAGTTCGTGATGACCAAAGAAGCTACCCAGCGGATCGGCGTGGGCAATCTCTACGCCATGATGCGCGGCTATGCGGAGGGTGGCCTGGTGGGTGGTAACAAAGCGCCGATGTACGGCCTGGCGGCAGAGCAGGGCGGTGGCATTACGGTCAACAGCACCGTGGTTATGAACAATGACGGCTCGGCGAATACGGCTAATAGTTCCTCTGCCGGTGACGGCATGGGCAAGCTGGTGCAGGGCATCGTTAATCAGGCAATCACCGAACGTTTGGGCAAAGAGCTCAAGCCGGGCGGCCTGATCTGGAATGCTTCAGCGGCCCGCTAAATCACCTTATCAATTATCAATAGTAACAACCGCAGTCTGTCATCAGGCCCCATTAATTGCATCTCAATCGTTATTTCCCCTCACCCCAACCCTCTCCCACAGGGAGAGGGAGCTGGTATGGCGCCGTGTTCAGGTACAGAAGTAACCTGTAACAAGGGTGATAGGAAAGACGAATGCATGATCCAATATGTGGCACGTACAGTCCCCTCTCCCTGTGGGAGAGGGTTAGGGTGAGGGGTAATTTTGGCCCAACGACTGACGGTTATTACTGCTCGGAGTCTTTATGCTTATCGATACTTTCCAATGGCAAACCCAGGCCTCGCCTAGTGGTAACTTTGTCCATAACGTCAGAAGTGCGCAGTTCGGCGACGGCTATAAACAGGTCAGCAGCAACGGGCTGAACCAGGCGGTGCAGCAGTGGCAGTTGGCCTATACCGGCCATCCGGCCGTGACCCAGTCGATGCTGGCCTTTTTAAATCAACACGTGCTCGTCGCCTTTTTCTGGACGCCGCCCAACGGCAAGAAAGCGCTATTTCGCGTCAAGTCGGATTCAATCTCCGTCACGCCGCTTGCGCGCAATGTGGAGGCGTTGAGTTTTGCCTTTGAACAAGCCTTCGGCGTATAGGTGCAATCATGTCATTTAACAGTGAAGTGCAAAAGCTGGCGCCAGGGGAACTGATCCAGCTGATCGAAATTGATGGTAGCGCCTTTGGGGCCGCCATCATGCGCTTTCATGCGCACAATATTCCCCACACTCAGGCCGAGATCGCGGCGGCGGGCAACGATGCCCAGCGGCTGAAACCAAAATCGATCTGGTGGCAGGGAAACGAGTATGAGGCCTATCCCTACGAGATCACCGGCCTGGCAGCAACCAGCGACGGTTCACAACCAACGCCCAGGCTCAGCGTCGCCAACCTCAGCAATCTGGTGTCTTCGTTGTGTCTGACCTTCAACGATATGGTGCAGGCGAAAGTGCGGGTGCATGACACCTTTGCCAAATACCTGGATGCGGTCAACTTCCCCGAGGGGAACGCTTTGGCTGATGCTTCGCAGGAGCGAGTGCAGGTTTTCTACATCGACAGCAAAAGCACCGAAACCAACAGCGTGGTGGAGTTCCAGCTTTGTACACCGTTCGATCTGCAAGGCCAGCAACTGCCCTCGCGGCAAATTCACGGGCTTTGCACCTGGTGCATCCGGGGTTGGTACCGTAGCGGCAGAGGTTGCGATTACAGCGGCGGGGCCTGTTTTGATAAGGACGATAAACCGATCGACGATCCGGCGTTGGACGTCTGCGGTGGCCGGGTATCCTCCTGCAAAAAACGCTTCGGTGACGCGCAACCCCTGGCCTTTGGCGGGTTCCCTGGCTCCAACCTGTTGGGGAGGTAATGATGCAGGCTGAAATCATGCAGGCCATTCGTGAGCATGCCGCAGCGGAATATCCCAATGAGTCCTGCGGTTTTGTGGTGCAGAACGGGCGTAAGGCGCGTTATCTGCCGTGCCGCAATGTGGCGGAAAACGCGTTGGATAACTTTGTCATTTCCCCTCAGGAATACGCGCAGGCGGAAGATCAAGGCGAGATCATTCGCATCATTCACAGCCACCCTGATGTGCCCGTATTGATCCCTTCGGAGATGGATCGCCTGCAGTGCGATCACTCGGGCATTGTCTGGGGCATCGTCTCGTGGCCGGAAGGAGATTACACCGAAGTTGTGCCACGCGGTGAGCGCCCGTTAGTCGGGCGCAGCTGGCTGTTGGGGCATGCCGACTGCTGGTCATTGATCCGGGATTACTATCGCCAGGAACACGGCATCGCGCTGAACGATTACTCGGTGGAGCATGAATGGTGGATCGACGGCAAAACCCGCCTGTATGACGATCACTGGTACGCCGAAGGGTTCCGAGAATTTCAGGGGCCGATGCGCGCGGGCGACATGATCATGATGCAGGTTTCAGCCCCGGTTACCAACCACGCGGGTATCTATCTGGGGGACGGCATGATGCTGCATCACCTGTTCGGCCAACTGAGCCAGCGTTATCCCTACAGCGGATATTTTCAGGAGCGGACGGTACGCGTAGTCCGCAGGAAGGAGCTTCTATGATGCAAACAACAAGACTGATCCGGTTGGGTGGCCAACTGGGTAAAAAGTTCGGCAAGACCCATCGGCTGGTGGTGGCGGATACTCGCGAAGCACTGCGGGCGCTGTGTATCACCTTGCCCGGATTTGAGAGCTTTATGATGAATGCCCATAAGGACGGTGTGCAGTTTGCCTTCTTCAATGGCCCACAAAATATCGGCCTGGCCGAGTTTGCCACCTCCAAAGGCAGTGCCGATATCCGCATTATGCCGGTGATTGCGGGGAGTAAAAGCGCCGGAGGATTTCAGATTATCTTGGGAGTGGCTGCGCTGGTAGGGGCATTCTTTACCGCAGGTGGAACGATGGGACTTTACACTTCGGCGTTGGCTGCCTCTGGCGCAACAGCAACTCTTAGTGCCACGGCGGTTGCCGCTGTTAGCGGTTTAACAATGATGGGTGCTTCAATGGTACTCGGTGGTGTCATGCAACTGATGACGCCACAGCCGAACTTCGGCATGTCTTCGTCACAGTCGGTAGAAAACAAACCCTCCTATGCCTTTGGTTCACCGGTCAACACCACGGCGCAGGGCTACCCGGTGCCAGTGCTGTACGGCGAACGGGAAATCGGTGGCGCGGTGATTTCCGCCGGCATTTACGCCGAAAATCAGCAATAACCCCCTTTAGGGCATTTTTCTACAGGTCGCATTCGCGGCCTTTTTTTATGGGCGCAATATGACAAAGTTAACTATTCATGGGCGCAAGGGCGGTGGTGGATCGGCGCATACGCCGGTTGAAGCTCCCGATGATTTGCAGTCCAACGCTAAAATCAAAATCCTGCTGGCGCTGTCTGAAGGGGAAATTGCCGGTGAGTTAGACGGCACCCGCATCCTGCTCGACGGCACCCCGGTACATAATCCCGACGGCAGTGAAAACTTTACCGGCCTGAAGTGGGAGGTACGTAACGGCACCCAGACTCAGGATTACATCCAGGGCATGCCGGATGTAGAGTCTGAAACGCCGGTCAACGTCAAGCTGACTACCACTAACGTCTGGACCAAAACCTTCACCCGAACCGATATCGACGCGCTGCGCATACGCATGGGCTTCCCGGCGCTGTTCCAGCAGGAAGATAACGGCGATATGAACGGTTCGCTGGTGGAATATCTGATCGAGCTTTCCACCGACGGCGGAGCCTATAAAACCGTGGTCACCGGTACGCTAAAGGGCAAAACCACCAGCCTGTACGAGCGCGATCACCGGATTAATCTGCCAAAAGCGACCACCAGCTGGACGCTGCGCATCAAGCGCATCACCCCAGACTCCACCAGCAGCAAGCTGGTAAATACTACCCAGATCCAGACCTACACCGAGATCGTGGACGCCAAGTTCCGCTATCCCAACACCGCTTTGCTGTTTATCGAGTTCGATGCCCAGCAGTTCAGTTCAGTGCCGAAAATTACGCTCAAGCCGAAGGGCAAAATTATCCGTGTGCCGGCCAACTACGATCCGTTGGCGCGGACGTATAGCGGCAATTGGGATGGCAGCTTTAAATGGGCCTGGAGCAACAACCCTGCCTGGGTGTTTTACGACATCGCGCTGGACAAGAATTACGGCTTAGGCAACCGGGTAACCGCCGCCGAGATCGACAAATGGGGGCTGTACAGCATCGCGCAGTATTGCGATGAGCTGATTGATGACGGTTTGGGGGGCGGGGGCAAAGAACCGCGTTTCCTGTGCGACGTGTATATCCAGTCGCAGCAGGATGCCTACACCGTATTGCGGGATATCGCCGCCATCTTCCGCGGTATCACCTACTGGGGCAACGACCAGCTGTTTGCCTACGCGGATATGCCGCGCGATGTGGATTTCGTTTATTCGCGGGCCAACGTCATCGGTGGTGAATTTGCCTATGCGTCGGGTTCTTACAAGAATCGCTATACCTCTGCGCTGGTGAAATGGGGCGATCCGGCCAACCATTATGCCGACGCGGTGGAAGCGGCTTACGATAACGAACTGGTGAAGCGCTACGGCGTTAACCAGACTGAAATCACCGCCATTGGCTGTACGCGGCGCACCGAGGCTCACCGCCGTGGGCGCTGGGCGATCCTGAGTAACGCCAAAGATCGTACTGTCAGCTTTACCGTCGGGTTGGACGGCAATATCCCGTTGCCAGCTCGGATCATCGGCATTGCGGATGCCATGCTGGCAGGCAAGACCAACGGTGGGCGCATCCATTCCGCGCAGGATCGCGTGGTGGTGCTGGATCGTGAAGTAGCGTTCGGCAAAGGCGATCGCCTGATCGTCAATCTGCCAGACGGCACGGCGCAGGCTCGCACCATCGCCAGTATCGCGGCGGACAAGCTTACGGTGACGCTGACCGCTCCGTTCCGCCAGCAACCAGAGCCTGAAGCGGTCTGGAGTATCGATTCCGACAGCCTGGCGATCCAGCAGTTCCGCGTGGTGTCGGTCCAGTCCAACGATGATGGCACCTTCGCCATTAACGCCGTTGAGCACGATCCGGATAAATACGCCTTTATCGATAACGGCATCCACCTGGATGCGCCGCCAATCACCGTGACGCCACCAGGAGCGATGCCAGCTCCGGCGAATATCGCCCTCTCGCGCTACGACTACGTTAGCCAGGGGATTAACGTTGCCTCAATGCGGGTGCAGTGGCGCGCTGTTGCTGGCGCGGTGACCTATGAAGCCCAGTGGCGCAAAGATAACGGCAACTGGGTGAATGTGGGATCGACGCCTTCGCTCGGGTTTGACGTTAACGGCATTTATGCCGGTAACTACGATGTGCGGGTACGAGCGGTAAATGCGGTGGGCGTTTCCTCACAGTGGGGTCATGCCGAGCCGAGCTATCTGGCAGGAAAAGCGGGTGTGCCGCCCAAGATCGTTTCGTTTACGGCAACCAAAGATGTGGTGTTTGGCATCCAGCTTTCCTGGCGATTTGGCCAGAACTCTGCCGACGGCCTGAAAACCACCCTGATGGTAGCCAGCCGGGCAGATTTCGCCGATGAACGCTTACTGGCCGATGTGCCTTATCCGCAGCATCGCTATGACATGCAAGGCCTACGTGCCGGGCAAGTGCTTTACTTCCGCGCGGCCTTTACCGACAAAACCGGCAACCAGTCCGACTGGAGCGAGTTTGTACGCGGGATGGCTTCGGACAGCGCGGACGTGGTGCTGGCGCAGATCGCACAAAGCATTACCGAGACCGAACTGGGCAAAGATCTGTTGGAGAAGATCAACAGCCTGCCTTCGGATCAGAACGTGCAGGATCTGGCCGAGAAGATCGCCCAGGCGCAGGCCGATATCGAGGCGAACAGGGATGCGCTGCAAGGGGATGTCGATACCCTGCAAGCGGCGCTGAACAAGGTTAACGCCGAGCTGGCGGGCCGGAATGCCGATCTGAGCAATGCTGTCGACGTGCTGCAACAGGATTTGACGCAGCTAGGCAAAGCCGCCATCGAAAACAGCCTGACCATCGAGCATAACCGCCAAAAACTCTCCCAGGCCCAGGAGGCGCTGAATAGCGATATCAAGGATGCGCGCGGGGAAATTGACAGCACCCGAGCCAGCTTGACGCGTGCAGATGCCGAACTGCAAGCCAAGGTCGATGCCCTTACCGGCGGCACCAACGCGGCAATGGCTGAGGTCGCTTCGCAGATCACTCAATTGCAGGACGGCGATCAGCAACTGGCCAGCAAGCTAGACGTGGTAATTGCCAAAGCTGAAGGGAACGTAGCGCAAATCGCGCAGGAGAAAGCGGCGCGTGTGGATGCCGATGGGGCGTTAGCCAAGGATATCAGCTCGGTGAAAGCCACGGCGGATAATCAGCAGGGTTTGATTATCAAGCTGGAGCAGGCGCAGGCCGATGCCGATTCTGCTTTGGCGAAGGTCGAGTCCAACGTTTCCGCCAACGCCAAGGCAATCGGCAGCAACAAGACGGAACAGGACAAGGTTAACTCGCAGATTACGCAGAAAACCGAAGCGCTGGCAGATCAGCAGAAAACACAGGGCCAGCAGCTCAGCGGCCTGACTTCTGAGTTCAGCGAAAACCGGGCGGATGTAACCCAACAGCTGAAAACGCTGGCGGCGACAGACTCGGCTCAGGCCCAGCAGATTTCCGGTTTGCAGGCCAGCACGGGCAGTAACACTGCGGCTATCCAAGCTGAGGCGAAATCCCGTGCCGATGCCGATGGGGCGCTGAGCCAACGGGTTGACGTGATCCAGGCGACCAGCCAGGAAAACACGGCGGCCATCACCCGCCTTGGCATCGCGCAAACCGAAGCCGAAAGCAGCACGGCCAGCCTGCAACAGGCTTTGGAGGCTACGGCCAAGGCGAATATCGAACAGGCGCTTAAACAGGATAACGATGTTCAACGTCTGGATGAGAGCAGCGCCCGGTTAACCACGGCGCAAACCGTTTTCGCCGATCGGCAGCAGGCGCAGGCCCAGCAAATCACGCAGCTGGACGCGAACTTTGGTGATGTGTCTGCGCAGTTGCAGCAGGAGATCACCACCAGGGCCAGCGAGACTGGCGCGTTGTCACAACGCTTTGACCATTTGAGCGCAGATGTCGGCAGTAATCAGGCGGAGGTGGATCAGCGTTTGCAGGCGCTGGTGGATAGCGACAGTGCTCAAGCGTCGTTAATTACCGGTCTAGGGGCAGCCAGTGGCGAAAATAAAGCGGCGATCGCCGCTGAATCGCAAGCCCGGACCACGGCGGATGAAGCGCTATCTCGGCAATTGAGTTCGCTGGACTCCACCGTCGGGCAAAATACGGCTGCCATCAACGATCGGCTACAGACGTTGGCCAATCAAGACTCGGCCATGGCAGAGCAGATTGGTTCATTAACGGCGACCTCCGGCGAAAACAGCGCAGCGATCGGCGAGCTGAAGCAGGCACAAAGCGACTCGGCTGGTTCGCAGGCCTCGCTCAGCAGTTCGCTTGAAGCCATTGCCAAGGCGGATATCGAGCAGTCGTTAAAGCAGGCGGAAGACGTTATCAGCAATGACGTGGTCACCGCATCGATCAAGACCCAGCAGAACGTAATGGCGGACGATCAGCGTGCTCAGGCGCAGCAGATCACCGAATTACGCGCGAGCTTTGGTGATGTTGATGCGCGCTTAATGACGGAACAGACGGTGCGTGCGGAAGCTGACAAGGCGTTATCCCAGCAGGTGACTGCGCTGGCAGGCACCGTGGGGGACAACAATGCCCAACTCAATCAGCAACTGCAGGTGCTGGTGGATACGGACAGCGCCCAGGCCAAGCTGATTAACGACCTGACCAGCCGAACAGGAGCGAATGAGGCCTCGGTTACCGCCCTGAGCCAAACGCTTACCGATAGCAATAGTGCGACGGCTCAGCAAATTGGCGCTTTGCAATCCGCTACCGGTGACAATACTTCGGTGATTACCTCACTGTCGAAAACCGTGACCGATAACCAATCGGCAACGGCCAACGATATCAAGTTATTGAATACGGCGGTGGGGGATAACAAGGCGGCAGTCCAGCAGGTGAGTTCTGCGCAGGCGACCTTGGATGGCAAGGTCTCCGCAACCTGGTCGGTAAAAGTTGAAACCAGTAAGAAGGGGGAAAGCAGCGTTGCTGGTTTGGCGTTGGGAGTTGATGACGCGGGGAATCGGCAATTCTTGGTGCGAGCCGATCGATTTGCCTTGGTGACCAAAGATGAAGGCAATGTGTCTGTTCCCTTTGCCGTGCAAAATGGCCAGACGTTTATTAACTCGGCGTTTATTGCTGATGGGACGATTACTAATGCAAAAATAACGGGTTGGATAGGCTCTGATAACTTCATTGATGGGAGGCAGGGCTGGGCTATCAATAAGTCTGACGGTAACGCTCAGTTTAATCAGGTTTCTGTTCGTGGGCATATCGAGGCTTCATCTGGAACGTTTAATAATGTAGTGATAAATGAAAACTGTACTGTAAAAGGAACAGTCTATGCCGAGCGTATAGATGGTGAAATCTCAAACTCGGCAGTGATTCCGACAATATCTTATGAAAATAACTCAAAGGGTGGTTATTTTTATTTTGACCGTGAGTTACAGCTTTACGGACGCTATCGTTATAATATGATGTGCATTTTAGATCTTGGGGTTTTTATTACCTCCGTCAATAATTTTAATGGTAGTTCATGGTTAGAGATCGAAGTTTATAAAAATGGTATTAGTGCCTACAAGGAAAGGTTTGATGGCATGAAAACGGGGGATACATTGTCTAATATCGTTCCAATACCCATCTATCCAGGTGAAGCTGATATTCCTATTGTGATTGAGTTTCGTCAAGTTATTCACGGGTGGTTGTCTTACAAAATAAATAAAAAAATGTTATCTATTTTTAAAACAAACCCTTCATCTATTAACTTTAAGTTCTAGTATTCAGTAAAAATACCGTAATACTTATGGAGAGTAATTCTATGTGGTACAAAACAGGTACGATCAATTTAATCGCTAATAACGCCACTGTAACGGGTACAGGCACCGCGTGGGCCGATGCCAAGTTTGGCGTGATGCCAGGTATGATTTTACTGGCACCGGACAATAAGCTGTATGAAGTCAAACAGGTGAATAGCAACACTTCACTGACTCTTAACAGCAATTATGCAGGCTCAACGGCCAACGGGCAGAGCTATGCGATTATCACCACTTATGAAGGTGATATCAGCCAGTTCTCCGCACGCTTTGCGGCGATGCTGACCTTCTTCCAGGGGAGCCGCAATGATACGGTGAGCTGGTTCACTGGCTCCGGCGATATGACCTTTACCAAGGATGATGGTATAAAACTAACGGTGCCGACGCTGGCGAAGATCCAAAATGACTGCGTATCGACATCAAAAACAACCGAGCAGAGTATAAAAGGTGCGCTATCGCTTGGAGCATATTTGAAAGTATCTGGTATGGTGGGTTATTTACCTACAAGCCAAGGTGCTTATATGACATGGAACCGTATATCAGGTACCGGTACAACTGACTTTATGAACCACAAAGGTAATGGACCAGGTGGTTTTAATTTTAATAACGTTGCCACAGACGGCACTGTAAACACACTTGCAACGCTTAATAATAATGGTCTTTTGACATTAAGTAGTAACTCAGTAGTGCCAAATAACTCTGGTTATTACGCAAAAAATGTGGCGGGTTATAATAAGAGATTGGCGGGATTAGATTCGGCCGATACAGTCGTACTTGGTACAGATCATCCGTTAGTGATTCAAAGCACGGGTGACCCAGTTGCACGGATTAACGGTACGGATTACGTTAATCTATCGACAAAGAATGCGTATACATCACTCAATATGGACGTTCTATCTGGTTCTCCCTCAACTCCAGTTCCTATAGAGACATGGCGGAAGGTAGGGACAATGACCAATTTAGGTCAGGGGGGCGTTACGGTTACGATTATGTTTGGCGGGAATAACGGATATAACGGGGGGGTAGGTAATAACGGTTTTGCTCAAGTTGTGCTAAGAAGCGGTAATGGTACAGCTTCCGGGGTGAATACTGCTGGTCGTGCTTCGATTACGGGATACTTAATGCATGGGACGTTGTTTAGTGATGTCGGTGCAATAGAAACATCATCTGGGGTGTATGATGTCTATGTTAAGTTTCGGCCTTATGTTGCCAACATTTCCGGGTTTGTTTATGGGACGTCAATCCCAAATATGGTTAAGAACTGGACCTGGAGCAGTGAGAGTGTGAGTGAGCCGGAACTCATATTAGGCCATAACGTTATCTCTTTCTGGAATAGCGTAAATCTGCCTAATCCAATTAGCGTGGGCAATTATGGTCTGGGTGGCACAGCACCAGTAACAATGGCTGATCCAAATAATGTTGGTCAAAATATGTTCTTCTCGTTCCTTAAAAACACCACTAACGCACCATCAACGGAACCTTGGGCAGGGATTACCGGTGGTTTTGATGGGGCTTCACGGTGGCAGCTAGGGTGGGCAATGGGGGGGACAAAAAATAACTTACAGACTCGTGTACGGGCTCCTACTGGAGTCTGGTCTACTTGGGCAAACTTATGGCATAGCACTAACACCACCGTAGATGCCAACGGTTTTTTGAAAAGTGCATCACCGATCGCGCGTCTCTCCAGTAACCCAGAGAAAATGCCCGACGAATACCTGGATGGCTTTACCCTGTCCGGGCTGGCAGCGGTGAATGGCGAGGCTGCGGGCGTTACCGCTGAGCGAGTCTCGGTTGGCGTATACAAAGTGACAGGTTCGCTAGGTTTCGCGCTGGAAGGTTGGAACATCGAAGTCCCACAGGACGTCAACGGTAACCGCCTGTGCTTCGTCGCCACCGAAGCGGCCGAAGACGGCACGATCACGGTCAAGGTAAGCAAACGCCGCTTTGATATTGATACTGCCGCAATCGTTGCTGGGGAGCCGATGGATATTCCTGAAGGGCGCTGGATCGATCTGCGCTTGGAAATGCCGCCGGTTGAGGAAGTTCAGAGTGAGCCAGAGCCTGAAAGCCACGAAGGTGAAATGGCGAGCGAGTAAGTTGTACCGGCAGTGAAAACGGTGTTGTCCTGAAGTTGCCCAGAACCGTTCGCTGTGAATAAGCTTGGAAAGTATTGGGGGGAGGCAGCCTCCCCAATATTGGATGTTCTAAAGATGTTTACGAAACTAACAGCAATTACGCAGCGGGTTTTTGTACCGCCAGGATAAAGATCATCGGGCGTTCTTTTTCTTCATCCAGTGCCGGGTTGTCGGCAATCTGCTGAGCTGAAGGACCCCACTCGTTCAGATAGCGGATGGTGAATCCCTGCTGGACCAGCAAATTGATATAGGTGCCCAGCATACGGTGCTGCTTAATCACTCCTTCTGCCAGCCAGTTGGAAATACGTTGCCCTTCTTGCTGATAGCCATTGATTGGCCAGGATTTTTGCCCTGCTTCATCCACTAACCAGCCCTGATGCTTTGGCGCAGTATAAATCGGGTGCTCGGCGGTAAAAATAAACTCCCCACCATTCACCAATGCCTGATAAACGGTAGCGAACAGCTTGCCGAGATCCTCGATATAGTGCAGCGTCAGCGAGCTATAGACCAAATCAAAGCTGGCTGCTGGTAGTTGTAGAGCTTCCAGATCCTGCTGGCGGTATTCAATCGCCGGATCTTCGGTCATCTGTTTCGCCTTGCCCAACATCTTCTCTGAAAGATCCATTCCCAGTACCTGGGCTGCACCTTGCTCACGAGCACTGCGGCAGAACCAACCGTAGCCACAGCCAAGATCGACCACCTTTTTGCCCTGTAAATCGGGCAGGATGCTGCGGATGGTTGGCCATTCCGGCGCGCCATCTAAACCCTGTACTGAACGGCTGAGTTGCGCATAGCCGTCGAAGAAGGTTTGATTGTCATAGATATTTTGCGACATAACGTCTCCTGTATTAAATAAACCGCATAACAGCGCGGCGCGTTAATGGTATGCGTTCAGCAAACAGACTGCCAACAAAAATAGGGCATAATGTAGCTACCACATAATAAATCAGGAGATTGGGTGAAAATTATTTCGGTGCGTCAGGAGCCAGCCTATCGCGATGTGGCTATCGATTATTTCCAGCGACAGTGGGCATCGCCAGAGACCATGATGCTGTATCAAGACTCGATAACCCGTTGTATCGACGCGGTAAATCCGCTGCCGCAGTGGTATTTGTTGCTGGATGGGGAAACCGTTGTGGGTTGCGCGGGTCTGATTACCAATGACTTTATCAGCCGCATGGAACTGTATCCGTGGCTATGTGCGTTGTACGTCGATGAGCATTATCGTGGGCAAGGTTGCGGCGCATTGTTGGTCAACCACGTAGCCAAGGCCGCAAGCGAGCTGGGATTTACCCGTTTGCATCTGTGTACCGATCATGTCGGTTATTACGAGAAATTGGGTTTCAGCTTTGATGGGCTTGGTTATCACCCGTGGGGCGAGTCGTCACGGGTCTATTCGTTGGGTCTTGCCTAGTGGCGTAGCGGTTAAACGGGCGCAGCGGCGCCCCTACGGTTGAGCATCTCGCTATTTGGGCTGGTTCCAAGGCATTTTGACCAACAGCGTCGCCATTCCGCAAAATCCGCTGATGCCAGCAAATAGCAACCCAGCACCTACAAAGCCGGACAGCAGGAAGAACAGGGGGGATATGACATACCCCAAGATTGTCCCTGCCAGAATAAGTGAGCCAGCAGCAATCTGCACCTGTCGCATGATGGGAAGTGGCTGGTTCTTACCCTTCACGATAGGTAATCCCTGTTGCTTCCAGCCGTTGATACCGCCTTCAAGCAGGTAAACCTTGGCAGGTGTTGCGGCCCCTGCCAATAGCGCTGCGTTTTCTGCCGTACGGCGGCCAGACTGACAGTGAAAAATCACTACATCCTCCTCGTTAACCGCCTGCGGTTTCCCACCTTTCTCAATATCAGTCAGCGACAGCAAGCTGGCTTGGGCAATATGCTCGTGGGCATATTCATCCATTCCGCGAATATCCAGCAGCTGCGCTCCCTGCATGATAAATTTTTGCGCTTGCTGGGCAGTTATCGTTTCTATGTTCATGGTGTCCTCAGGGGCAATAGATGGCTTTTAGCGTGCTGATGACCTGCTGCACGGCGCTATTTTTAATCGAGTAGTTGATGCGCTGCCGATCGCGGGTGCTTTCAATCAGCCCTTCCTCGCGCATCTTGGCTAGATGCTGTGATGTCGCTGATGGGCTAAGCCCGGTAGCTAGTGCTAACTCGCCGGCACTGGTGCCTGGAGCATCAACCAGCATACAAAGGATCAACAGGCGGCGGGGGTTGCTCATGGCTTTGAGCAACGTCGCGGCGGCATTGGCGCTGGCAAGCAGCGAGGCGTTTTCGTCAGTCATTAATTACTTTAGTATTTGCTAAATTTAGTAAACACTAAAGTAATTGACGGGAAAATGCACGTGTTTTTTCAAGCGGCAGACAAAGGTCCAAACTTGATCTCACTCACACCATTGGATATATAGCGGCTATAGGGAGCGGCGCGTGAGGCCTTCGTAAATCAGCTTAATGGCGAAAGCCCCGATCACCACACCGATCGCTCGGCTGGCTATCCGTTGCATGCTGGCATAGGTGCGCCGTACCGCTGGCAAGGAGAATGCCTGGCTGAGAAAAACGCGCCAGATAACCGAACTGAGCACTATTCCCAGCCAGGCACTCAGTTTGGCCCAGGTGGGTGTATTGGGGCTCAGGGTTACGGAGAAGATACTGATGAAAAACAGCACCGTCTGCGGATTAGCGAGATCGGTGATCAGGCCCCGGCGGAAGAAGATATACCAAGGCGCACTGAGTGGTTGTTGCAGCGCAGGGGAGTGTGGCGTTGCCTGCTTATTCATACTCTTATAGGCAAACCATAGAAGATATAACCCGCCGACGATCTTGATGAATGAGAAGATCCCCTCGCATTGGGTGATCAACGTTGCCATGCCAAACAGGCCAAGCCCGGAATAAACGGCGTCACCCAGCGCTACGCCAAGCCCGGTGAGCATGCCTGCACGGCTACCGGAGGCCAGGCTGGTCTGCACCACGACGAACAGGTTGGCGCCAGGGTTGAAAAACGTTAACACAAACAGGCCGATCGTCAGGGTGATTGCATGTAGTGGTTCCATCTCGGCTATCCTTTCTGTGCTCAAACCCCAATGATATGGCTAGTCCTGCACCGGCGATGCGAATCGCATCACATCTATAGCTGAGGTAATGATAGAACCATCTCTGGCCACTGTAGGGCGAGGATCTAAACGGTGAAAAGCTCTTAACTGGCAGTTCTCAAGCTGTGCTCAATCTGATAAAAAATAGACTTGTTGTTAGTGAAAGGACTCGACGATGAAGTTTGATGAAAAAAAAGAACGAGCATTAGCGTTGATGGCAGAGAAAAAAATGTGGCGTAGCAATTATGCTCCACCGCTCCTGCGCCTGCTGTGGAAGTTTGGCGTCCAGATGCCACCGCCACCGTTTATGCCGTTCTGGTTGAATGTGCTTTGCTTCGGTGGCTTTTTTGGCTCTGTGTGGGGCCTGTTTATGTGGTTTACGACTTGGAAAAGCGAATGCTACAGCGTATTGATGGCGCTGCAGACAAGCTTGTTGGCTGGTGGACTGTTTGGCTTGATGATGGCGCTATATCACTATTGGCGAAAGCGAGTAAACAAGCTGCCGGACTGGGACAGTCTTTGATAGATAAGTGGGGGCATAAGTCAGTCGCCTGAACCCCCAGCAAGCTGTGCCTTCAGCCTTTCGGCAATAAGGCACCAATCAGTGAGGTAAACACGCCCCCAGTAGTAAAGGCATGCGCTGTTTTGTATTCCTCACCCCTGATGTCTTTAAATCTGGCAAGGGCCGCTTGCGGGGAAGTGGATTGCAACTCTTCAAATTGCTTGGCATAGCCTTTATCTAACAGGTGTTTCTGATTGTCTGTGAAATCAGGTACAGAGTTATCCAGTACCACAATCTGCTCGCCCTTCACGAAAAAACTGTAAATCACCATAGTATCTTCCTTAAGTTAGTGTCACGACGATCCCAAGATCGGATGAAGGTTGTGTAGACTATTTTCGCATAGGTCGACAAATCACAACCATTGCTATCGCGCTGCAAAATGGGAAAAATGCCAGTTGTAGCCAGGGGAAAATGGCCTCATGGGAAGGGACCAATGCGGCGTCAAGTTGGTTGCCGAGAAAGAAATTTCCCGCTAATACCGCACATCCTCCGGCTGAGGCAAGTGCACCATAGTGTGCGCCCAGCGTCGATTCGTTAGCAAACCATGGGATCAAATCTTTCACTGAAGGTACCAGCAGCATTTGCCCCAGGGTCAGTAACGTCACAAAACAGGCGGCAGGCAAAAGCCGGGAACCGTTTTCTGGCGGAGGCGTGGCAGCAAACAGCGCGACGCTGAGAAACGAGACGGAAATAAGCAGAAAACCCATGGGCAGGATGCGCGCAGCTCCGATGTGGCGAGCAAAGCGTGCAAGCGGTAGCTGTAGGGCAATAATCAGCAGCGATGCCAGCACAAACAACGGGCCAAGATCTTTTTCACTGCCGCCAGCACGTTGGATCTCCACAGGCAGCGCAAAATATAACTGGTTATAGCTTAACAGCCATGAGCTATAGGCGATAATAAAGGCGACAAACCGTGGTTTACGGAATGTCGTCCACCACGGAAAGATGTTTAGTGTCTGTTTCCTGACATTCGCAGCGGGAAGGCAGAAAAACAACACCACCAGTGCGACGACGAAGACACCAGCCCCCGCCAGAGCCACCTGACGAAAACCCAACCCTGTCAACAAAGCCCCTGCCACCGGCCCCAGAACTGCCCCCAGCTCTCCACAAACCGCAAATAACGCAAACCATTCCGCCCGGCTGCGTTTGCCCTGTAATTCGCTTTGCGTTCCAGCCTTTGCCAGTAACGCTTCGATTGACGGAGAGAACAGGGCACCGCCAATGCCTGTAAGGCAGGCGCCAATGATAATCGGACATAGTGACTGCCCAAGTGCCAGTAGCAGATAGCCCGCCACACGGATCATACAGCCGCAGAGGATAATGATACGTGCACCGTAGCGATCGGACAACGCGCCGCCAACGATAAACATGCCTTGCTGAGAAAACGTTCGCAAACCTAATATCAGCCCGATGAGTCCACCGGACAGCATCATATCGTCGCGTAAAAACACGGCCAGAAACGGCACAACGGCGTAAAAGCCAATGTTAAAAACAAACTGGCTGCCCAGTAACACAGGCGGCCAGACCTGAGTCACTGAGCGCAAAATTGGCAAAGACATGCTAGTGACCTGGTCTTAAGCGATGTAGTGGATATGTTTTTTTCCGTGGAAGGGAGAGATTTCAATCTTTGTCTCTACCTTGAATACATCCCAAAGCAGTGACTCTGTGAGGATCTCCTGCGGGCTACCTGCGGCGACGATCTGGCCCTGTTGCATCACAATCAACGAGTCGCAGAACATGGAGGCGTGGTTGAGGTCATGAATAGCCACAATGCTGGTCACTGGCAGTTCGCTGACGAGTTTCATCAACTGTATCTGATGGCGGATATCCAGATGGTTGGTCGGCTCATCCAGGAGGATCTCCGTCGGCGATTGTGCGAGAGCTCGTGCAATGTGAACACGCTGGCGTTCGCCACCCGATAAACTCTGCCACCCTTGCTCACTTTTGCTAAGCATATCGACACGCTGGAGTGCGGCGGTGACAGTATCGTCATCCTGCGTACTCCAGTTAGAAAACGGGGAGTGATGAGGAATACGCCCCAGTTTGACCACGTCGACAACGCGCATATTGGCCTCGGTCATGCCGTGCTGCTCTACAAAAGCTACCCGGCGTGCCAACTGCTTTTTGGTTATCTGGGCGATATTTTGCCCGTCCAGCGTGACAGTACCTGAGTGGGGGCGTCGTAATCCAGCGAGGATCCGCAACAGTGATGACTTTCCGCAGCCGTTAGGGCCCAGTAGCCCGACGGTTTCTCCACTCGAAACGCTCAGCGAGATGTTGTTGACGATGGTTTTTTTACCCACACTCCAGGTAATATTTTCAGCGGCGATACTCATCACTTATTCCTTGAGCGGTAGATGATAACGGCAAAGAATGGCACGCCAACCAGCGCGGTGACCACGCCGACCGGAAGACTTTGCGGGGCTATCAATAAGCGCGAAGCTATATCGGCCAGCACCATCAAGATGGCACCTGCCAATGCGCAGGTGATAAGTAACCTGCGATGCAATGGCCCAAAGAAGAAGCGCATGACGTGTGGAACGACCAAGCCCACAAAGCCGATAGAACCTGCCATGCTGACGATGGTTGCTGTGATCAGCGCAGTGATGGTGAACAGGATCAGGCGAACCCAGGGCACGGCAATGCCCAGCGAGGCGGCTGCATCATCGCCAAAAGTAAAAGCATCCAACGCTCGAGAATAGTAAAGGCATACCGCAAGCCCTACCAGTACGACGACCAGCGCCAGTTGAAACTCAGGCCATCTCACGCCGCTGAAACTGCCCAGCAACCAAAACATCACGTCACGCGCCTGCTGCGCGCTAGCGGATGTGCTGATGGTGTAAGCAGTAATCGCGTTGAAGAGTTGAGACGCAGCAACGCCCGCTAGAATAGTGCGCTCATTACCACCGCGTGCGCCATTGGTCAAAAAGGCGACAAAGGCAAAGGCGGCAAATGCCCCTGCAAATGCCCCGGCGGAGAGCGACACGGCACCGGTGCCGATACCCAAAACGACCACTGAAACCGCGCCGGTTGAAGCGCCAGCAGAAACGCCAAGCACGTAAGGTTCTGCCAGAGCATTCTTCAGCAGGCTTTGCAGCACTGCACCGCATATTGCCAACCCGGCACCGCAGCAGGCCGCGACAAGCGCACGGCTCAGGCGAAAGTCCCAAATCACACTTTCGTAAATGCGGCTAAGGGGTACCTCTGTCAGTCCGAGTTTATTGCTTATGGCATAGAACACGCTTCGCAGCGGGATAGAAAGCTCACCTACGCTAACGCCAATCGCGATCACCAGGAATAACAACACCACTGAAAAAACACTCGACGCGGCTAGCAGAAACGTCTGTTTCATCGGCTGTGACACTACTGTCATTTATCTAGCCCAAGATTTCTGAGCTGTTCGCCAACTTGTTCTGCACCATAGATGGTGCGAATCGTTGGGTTCATTGCCTGACCATCCATCACGACGATGTGGCCTTTTTTCACCGCGTCTAATTGACTAACCGCAGGATCGGTTTTGAGAAATTTAATCTTTTCTTCTGCGTTATCGAGCGCCCAGCGATTTCGGTCAAGGCTTGAAACTACTATCACATTGGGGTTAGCGGCAATGATGCTTTCCCAACCGACGGTTGGCCACTCAGTCTCTGAGGTGATGGCGTTATGGCCGCCTAACAGATTAGCGATAAAACCGGAAGCGCTGTTCTTGCCGCCGACATAGGCATCAGAGGAGGGGGAAGAGCTAGAGAACCAGAAGACAAACGAAAGGTCTTGGTTGTTTTTTCCGAACTCTCGGCGAAGGTCTGCTTCGCGTTGTTTAAAATCGGCAATTAGCGCCTGGCCGCGATCTTCGACGTTGAAGATTTTGGCAAAGTCTGCAATCTCTTGATAAAGGAATGTCATGTCCCACAGTTTTTGGCGGCTACCGTACATATCGCCAATGTCTTTTTTGGTTGCGCACATGCCAGGAGACATGTAGCTATTCACGCCAACGGTGGCGAGATCTTCGCGCTTGGCGACTTTACTTTCTGGGCCGAGCAGCAAAGGCAGTTGTGCGGGAACAAAATCAGGGTTTTGCGCAAGAATAGATTCCAACGTCGGTATTTCTACCGTCAGCGTTTTGATTTTTTCATTCTGTTCAGCTAGTTGCGGTAGCACTTTGGTTGGCCAAAACGCACTGGCGACTATCTTGTCCTGCAACCCCAATAGCAGCAGAATTTCGACGGTATTTTGTCCCAGTGCGACGACGCGCTCGGGGGCTTTGGTAAACGTCTCTTTATACCCACAATTCTCAATCGTTAGAGGATACGTGGTTGCCAAAGCAGAGCTGGCCGAGGCGAGCACCATTCCTAACGCACAGATGACCTTTTTCATTTAACACAACTCTTAACGGAATGAATGTTGACTGCGAAAGCGCAATGATAATGAAAATTATTTATTATGCGATAAAAATTTACTGCTTAACCCATCGGAAAAAACGCATTAAATACACATCAAGACTAGGGATTTAGGCGGCGAAAAACACGTTAAGTTGGGCATGAGGCCGCGGGTAACCATTTCGCCTGATTTTGGCTTTGCATCAGCTCCCTCTGACTAAGGGGCTGTAGGGGGATGTTGGTCACCGTACGTGATAAACACTAACAAAACAGAGCTGGCATCTTGGGCGAACTTATCAAACACGAACGAAGCAATATTTCAGACGCAGCCAAAAAGATATGTAAAAAGCTGCCCCTTTCGGTTGAACATCAAAGAATTCGAGAACAACAAGAAGACCGACAATACGAATAGCGGTTTGAATGACAATAACTCAATTGGAGCATTTGTCTGTCATCGTAGCGGTTCTTCATGGGCCGCTTCGTGCCAAAAGCAAGCGGACGTTAAAACCATCAAGGTGTGCGAATCAACGGGGAGCAGGTCAGACTATCAGGAAACAGTTTCTGCCACCACTCGGGTTTCATATCTTCAAACGAATGATACTCCGGTGTCAGCGCAGGATCGTTTGGATTATCAAATACTCCACTCAGTAATGCGATTATGGGTCCGTCATCTATGGCTCCAATGGAACTGCCACACCGTGGGCAAAAGGCTCGGCTTGAGGCTGGTGAGGAGCGGTAGGTTGCGGGTTTGCCACCTTCCCCGATCCATTGCACATTGGAGGTTGAAAACTCAATCCATACGGCGGATTGGGCACCGGTATGCTTTTGGCAAATATCGCATGAGCAGGTGTGTGGATTTGCTGGGCTGGTTGCCTTAAAGCGTATGGCTCCGCACAGGCAGCCGCCGGAAAACTTGTTGGTCATGCGTATTTGCTCGAGAGTGGAGTGGGTTGCTGAACGGTAGCAGATTGGATTTGAAATCGCTAAAGGAGGTAGGCAGATCAGTCTCGTTAGAAGTTTCTCAGCAAGAAAAAAAGATGACGAAAATAGTATTAGTCGATCACCTATGAACCAAATGTCAATGACAGTAGAGCCGTTGACGGAATCAATGATGATATTATCGGAATCAGTCAGCACAGCATTAAATTAGACACAGCAGACATTAACAAGAGTGAATAAATCATTAGAAACAGCAATAACAGCTTTAAACTCAGTGAAAAACATCATAGACCAACAGACAAAAAAATTAGAAGAACAGCATAGAAAGCTACACAAATACGCAGCAGAGTTGAAAAAGCAACACAGTAAAAAATCAATCAAGCCTTATAATCAAAGCTGTCTCAGTCGTGGGAATACTAAATGTGGCAGCAGTTCTATTAGTAGGATGCTTGAGCATGCAGAAACAGCAACAACAGCGACCAGTAAATTTAGATTAAAATCCGTTACAACATCAATAGTAGAACAACTAAGAACGAATAAATTAGAAAGCGATTAGGAATAAGGAAGCTTATTGTAGTCTCTAAGAATAAATAAAGAAATATTCATGAAGAAATAAATATAAAGTCATCTCATATAATTGAGTGTGAAAAGAGATTCAAATATAAATTTAAATTGAGCTAAAATATTAGGCATGAAAATCATCACAACAAGAAGAAGGTCAAAGCATGAAACATCAAATATTTAAAAGGAGGCACTATGCCTCCTTTATTTTATACGGATTAAAAGACTAATTGTTTTTTCTAATGGTTATTGCTTCTTCAACAGCATTTTCTAGGTGCTCTTTTATCCAGTTATATTTTTCTTGGCTTGTAGAACCAGTGGGGTTATAACATTTCACAATAGCTGAAAGTTTTTTTCCAGTATTACTATACCCAATATAATCGAAAGGATTATCACCTTTAGTAGAGGTATTTCCATCACTATCTTTTAGACCATGAATATAAATACCTACAACACCTTTTCCGTCATCCCATCCTTTGATAATTTCATGATTGATCCACTTGCGATCAGCTGTATCGCTACCAACGAGCACAACAATGCATGACTTTCCATTCATTTCGTCTGCGATCCATTTCTTTATCGCCGCATCTCCGCCTCTTTTAACTGTTTCCCAGTTGTTATCTGAAGTGGGACTATTACCGTCAATGGCTCCGATATTACGCACTGTGGCAGCCCGCCAATTATCGGGTATATAATGAAAGCTGTAGAAGCAATTACGTTTAGTCATGATTGAATCCTTATTTCAATGAGCCAAGTAAGTCGATTAAAACACCCTTAATTGTTTCAAAATCTGAGTTATGATCGGCAAGTTTGTTTATATGCTCTCTTAATTCCTTAGGGAATTCAGCGCTGTCAAAGTACCCATCCTGAGAAAGTTTATTGTAGATTTCTCTTGTCGCATACTCAGTTGCTCCGACAGGGATTAACAAAAGTCCGTTGTTTTTTGCTATTTCAAACTCTTTCATTAAACCATCAGCAACAACAACATTGCCATCGCTGATTTTATTACCAAAAACAAAAATAGCTATCCCAGCATGCGAAATCATATCTGTACGATATTCATTCCATATTTCTGAAATCGGACGTTTACCAACTTCATACTGTGGAAAAGGCCTAAGTATTAACTGTTCAGAGTCTAAGCGTTTACCGCTCATAAACACATTTTCTAATACGCCGGTAATAACTGAGCTACCAACACCTAACCCAAAGCCAGAAACTATTCGGAATCCTAAAACTGCGATCTCTTTTGATAAAGAGTAAATAAAATGTTGGGCTTCATCTGATTTCCACCGGCCATACTCATGTGCCGATCCAGATAAAAAGATAGTTCTTCTTCTATATGCCCATTCCAACTGATGAAGAATGTCTGTTATTTCTGAATAGTCAGATACAAGTATTGTTTTGATACCAAATCGAAGCAAATCTTGAATGAAAAGCTCTTGTTTCCGTTTTCTATATTCTGTGTCTGCCTGAGATTCACCGGTTGTTGACGCCACAATTTTCTGAATGCAATAATGCTGTCTTTGATCATTTGAGTAAGCAATTCTCACTCTACTCAGAATATAATCAAGATTTGGATCTGTAAAACTAAAACCTAAGAATAAAAATGTCTTAGATACTAGATCACCGCTTAAAGCATTAATAAACGGTTGCATCTTGACATGATAACTCTCGTAATCATCTTTCGTGATTACAGCTTCATCAGGATTCTCTATGTCTCCGTGCATTTTGTAAATAACAGCATCTCGGCCCCGCTTTGTGAAACTCAGTTGTTTGACACGATATTTTGTATCGGGTATTTTCCCTGCTTCAGTTAACGATTTCTCAATAAGTTTATCGTAGTTAGTTGTCCAATATGTAGATATTGGAAGTCTTGCAAGAATTCTATGATTTGTTGTTATTTCAACATCATCAGATAGCTTATTTATCAAGAGTTGGTTGAGTTTACCTCGGTTTGCTAAATTTGAATTGCAGTGATATTGAGCTAAAGCAACTAAATCTGTTTCTTTTTCAATGTCGAGTTCTAGGTCTTCAGCTATGGGACGGAGTAATTCAGTCCAACTTACAAAGCCTGCGGGGGCTGAAAGGCCCGCTCCTGCAAAGATTGCTAAATTCTCTTCTGCTAAATCATTTAGCAACGTAGCAATTAATCGTCTCCTTTGTGACTCCGTAGTCGCTTTCAATTTCCCACTCCATAATTTGTAACTGCTATGCCGTGATTTTTATCCTATACACAATGTAAACGAAGCCGTAAACAACAATATAATTAACCATTATAAAAAGTAGGTCAATAGTTTAATTACATCAAATTTTAACCTTTAGATAAATGTAATAATTGGTCATACTATTCAATGTGTTATGATGAATTTTTCTCAAACTACATGGGGAAATGACCCCGGAGTTGCAAGCGCAGCACCACAGCCGGATCTCCAAGCGGGAACTGACCAAAGAGTTCGACGGCCTGATTGAAGAAATGGAGGTGGATAAAATGTACCTCCACCTTTGCTGTGGAACGACAGCCCCCAAGCTGGTCGACGCGCACCGAGATGCTTTGAACGCCTTTGCCGAGCACGCAATGGCTCAGGCCGTGGACTCCCTGGGGAAAGCGCTCTTGAGCGCCGATGTTGTCAATGCCTGCTCCCTGGTAAAGAAAGCCTACAGTGTTTACCACGATAACCCGATGAGAGTGATTGAACAGAGCGTATTGGGGGCGCTGACTGCGCATGTTATTACGGCTACGGCGCAAAAGAACATTGAGCACCCGGTGCTGAGTGAAATCGGACTGGCACAGCCCGAGGAAACGGGGGTATTACCGGCGCTGCGCGACAGCCCAGTCAAACGCTGGCAGTTGGCAACGGAAATAGCGGAAAAACGCAAGAAATTTAAGGAGCGGGGGATTAAATCATGATGCGTTGTCCCTTTTGCCGCAGTGGTTCACATACCCGCACCAGCCGGTATTTAACCGAACAGACCAAAGAGGCGTATTACCAGTGCCAGAATATCGACTGTTCCAGCACCTTTAAAACGCGGGAAAGTATTGAGTATGTTATTCAGCGGCCCTTGCCACCGGAAACTATTGCGGCACCGCCCCCACCGGAACGCCGAACGTTAAACCGTTACGGTAACAATAATCACCCACACTGATTAATCACCCCGCATCTTTTACCAGGATGTGGTTTTTTGCTTTCTACCGCTCTCCCAAACCCCGCCTTTTTTCTGGCTAGCCTGTCTCAAACTGCGCGTGCATGCATAGAGTGCATGATTTTGCATGCGTATAATGTGCGTGTTTAGCCTACCTAGCCCCAGTGCTGGCGCGGCTTCAAGCCCGCTATGCATCTGCATGAAATGCGACACATAAAGCGGGGCAGGCGAGGCGGGGATAGCATTGCGCGCGAGTATAGTAAACCCTACTCGACTTGACTTTTATCTTCTAATTGACGAATGCGACTTCGTATTGCATCTTTTTGTGATAACTGCGGGAATTGTTCCGAATAAGATATAATCCTCTCGTAAGCATTCTCTTTATCAATGTTATTCCATTTTGAGAAATTGAAGCTCTGCTTATCTAACCATTCAGCAATAAATGAATTCTTTTCTATATGTTCAAACAATCTTGACAGCGATCGTGAACCTGTTGATAGTTCGCTGTCATTACAATTCAATAAGTCTCCAAAGTCTTTGATTAAGCTAATCTGTCTTTCAACCTCTATGTCTCTTTGGTATATTATATCGGACAGCTCTCTGAGTAATTTATTTTTAGCAACATCGGAGAATGCATCAAAAATCATTCTGTTATAATTATCTTTTAATTTGTTTATATCTAGCTTTGAATAAAAATCATAAATATATTCTTTTTTATTTTCTAGACTTCTTTTGAAGTGCTTAGCTTGAGTAATTATAAATTCATGCTTTCTATTTTTAGTTGAAGTGAATATATTGAAGTTTTTCTCATCAATTTCCATATCGAGACAATCATAGATAGCGAGGCAAATGGGAAGAGGGCTACGCTTTTCTAAAGTATCGATAATAAATGCTTCGTCCATATTTTTTATATATGTATTTTCTATTTCAGTTACCAATTCATCATGGTTATTATTAATTATTATTTGCATTGCCTCAGGGGATAAGGATTGCTTTATAATCGAGTATGATGAGCTAATAATGTGTATTGGTTCTATTTTTTTTATTTTATCAAGCTTGAGCATTAAATCTATTGCAGGCGAAATATATTCGTTAATGACTTTGTTTTTCAATGCGTTTATTAGTTTCTTTTCATTTTTGATATAACATAAGTAAATCGATAATAGTTCTGTGAATTCATCAAAATCTTGAATTTTATCAGCGAAAATATCAGTTGATGGATAAGTACCTGTTGCTACCATGTGGGCTGTCATGTGCGCGATATAGTGGTTTGGCCAGTCATTAGATATGTTATTTAGTGCTGGGTAGTAACCTGTTAAATTACTAGTATGCCATGTTTTATTTAAAACTAGTAACTCTAGTTTTTCTTTGCAATCCATGCTTATATTGTTTAAAAAATTGCTATATATAACCCTGATGTTATTATGAGCATCTTGATCTATTTCTGTCTGAATAAATTCATTCCCGAAATGTACGTGCTTACTTATATAACTATTAGTTATGTCCATTAGTTCGCTGGATGATATTGTCTCAAAAATCATCCGACAGGTTTCATAGTCATTAAGCGCAATACTATCAGTGGCTAAGTGTGGGTAATCATTGCCGTGGTCGGTCAAATAATAAGCATAAAACACTCCATCAATGTCTGGCATTATCAGTTCAAAAATATTTTCACCAATCAATTCAGAAAACATATCAACTTCAGTAAGAACAGACTTTATTTGATTGTTAGTAGTTGGGTCCTTTACGTTATTGAATGGTGTTGGGAAAGAATTTTTAGCTTTTTTGACTAAATTTTCCTTATAACTCTGAAGGTAGTCGCCATGAAATGGTATGTTTTTATTTTTAAATAGCTTCAATGATAAAAGGAATTCTGTAATAAACGGTATCTCATTGTTATTGTTGAAGTCTACGTTTAATGTCTTGATTAAATTTGGTAGTATCTCACTGACTATTTCCGGTTCTTTGTCCATCACGCGAGATAGTAACACACACCACTCCATAGGATCAGTATTGTCAAGTATTTTTATCCAAGAAGAGCCAAAGCCAAATGATTTAGATAGCTCTATAAATGAATCACTATCACTTCGTTTAATTGACAACATTAATGGCTCATCTATGAGTTCACATTTAGCTAGTTCCACAGAAGTCTGGTAATTAATACATAAAAGCTGGCCGATCCACTCATCTTTTTTTCCATCAAAAATACGCTTTAGTTTCCTATTGGTTTTCTTCATTCGCTCGATTAAATAATTGTCATTTTCATATGTATGACTTCCTTCCTCGTCATAATCAAAAGTCAATTTCTTAAAATCTATGTTATTATATTTCACTGCCAGTATATAATAAGTAACAACTATAGGGTTAACTTCAATTGGTGTAATTAACAAGGTGAGTTGTACGTCGTTTGTTATTTTCTTTAATAGTCTGGGGGTTATTTGTTGAATGCTTTTTGGGAGCCACATCTCGATAAATTCCGCAGCCTCTCTAGATATGCTACTATCATGGTTTGGAAAGCTCTTCTGCCAATAAATATAAAATGCATTTCTCCAGCCAGCAGATAATATTGGTGGAACTTGAAGGCTGATTGGAATTCTTTTTGATATAAACTCTAAACCCTCATCAAAATCTTCTGATAAAGATAATGCAACATGTTTAGATGAATACGGCAATAATATTTTAAATTTTTTCTCTGATGTATTAGCTATTAACTCTATATCACTCCAGATTTCTTTGACTTTATCCGGGTTTACGCGGTCAAGATTATCGATAGTTAAAATAAAAGTGACTCCTGGAGGTATACAGGATTGAAAACCCTTTATTGCTTCGTATAATTCTATGCTGCCGACCTCTTTTGATACTAGCATTTTCTCTGTTATAGTATCCACTGTATTTCTTTTTATAATATCACCAAAACTTATTGAGGTGTTCTTTCTGTTAAAATAACAAAATGCAATAAAAAGAAGAGCAGGTGATAGAGTTAAGGTAGAATTAGCCATGAATGATAACCATGAGAAATCTTTATCGTCAAGATGCTTTATATCTTGAAGTAAAAACCTAATGGACTGCATTGAGAATATGGATAGGCTTATGAAACCTATAGTCCATAAATTCATAGAGCTATTTTGTGTTTTTTTATAGCTTATAGTATTGCCCAAAGCGTTATCTTTATATTCTGTTAGGCTTTCTCGTAAGTCATGAGGTATTTTTTTATTCATCCCATTAAATATTTTAGTTATCAGTGCTTTTTTAGTTGAACCTTGGTGGTAAAGTTCCACGTCGAAATCAATGAATATACACTCTGGGCTTTCTATCTTCTCCTTCAATAATTTTATTACAGTCGATTTCCCTGAGCCTAAACAACCTTCAAGCCCAACGATATCCACATCTTCCTTGCTTAATATATTAGCTATTTGGTTAGCAATATTTTCATGGTTTTTACCATCAAATAAATCTTTAGAAGATGGTTCTTCAGAGTGAAGATAGATAGTCATAAAATTCCTTATTCATAATTTTGATGCAAATTGTCCCCACCAGGACATCAATTTTTTTCTTTGTTCTAAATAACTCGTTCGATTGTAAGCTTTTCGAACTTCATTTCTGTCGGAATGTGCAAGAGCTGCTTCTATCACATCAGGATTAAACTCAGCTTCATTCATTGCTGTACTAGCTATAGAACGTAACCCATGTGCGACTAATTTTCCACCATATCCGATACGTTTTAAGGCCGCGTTTGCCGTCTGGCTGTTCATCGGCTTGTGTGGATCGTTACGGCTTGGGAAAACATGCTCACGTCTACCGCTGATAGGGCGCATGATTTCGAGTATCTCTAATGCCTGGTCTGAGAGCGGAACAATGTGATCGCGCTTTGCCTTCATACGTTCTGCCGGTATGCACCATTCCCTTTTCTCTATATCGATCTCGGCCCAGGCCGTTGCCGAGGCTTCCGCAGGGCGTATCAGCGTTAGCAACTGCCATTCCAGCAAACAGCGCGTTGGTATCGATAGATTACTCATCGAGATAGTGCGCATCAGCTTAGGCAGCTCTTCAGGGCGTATAGTCGGCATATGCTGCTTTTTAGGGCGTTCAAACGCATTACCAATACCTGAGGCAGGGTTCGCCTCAATCAAGCCGGTGTTGACGGCGTAAATCATGATTTCGTTGATGCGCTGTACCAGACGGCGAACTGTCTCCAAAGCTCCACGCGCTTTGATAGGCTCCAGCACCTGGATTAGCAAACGGGCCTTAATTTCCTGAACAGGGACATTCTCCAGGGAAGGCAAAATATCTTTCTCGATAGAACGCCAGATATCTTTCGCGTGATCCGCGCTCACGTGGGCTTGTTTCAATGCAAACCACTGCTTTGCCACGTTAAGGAAAATGCTTTCCTGTGCAATCTGTTTCTGTTCGGTTTCTTCGGCATCTTTGGCCTGTGGGTCGATACCCCGAACGAGTAGCGAAATCTTCTCATCACGGATCTGTCGGGCATCAGCTAACGAGAGGGCAGGGTAGGCACCTAGGCTTACGTTGGTTCGCTTGTCAGTACCTGGGCGTTGGTAGCGTAACCGCCACAGCTTTTTGCCGCTGGTCTTGACCAGGAGGAACAGACCGTCGCCATCGTGCAGCGTGTAGTCTTTGTCTTAAGGCTTGGCTTTGAGGATTTCATTGTGGGACAGGGGGCGTGTTAGGCGCGCCATAGCTAGCTTTCTTCCATAATTGGTACACGATTATTGGTACACATTATAGCGTGTACCTAAACGTGTACCAATTATCTCTGGATTCAGGCGGATATCCTCGGACTACTACAGACACAAAAAAGCCCGCAAACCTAGGTGGGATGCGGGCTTTCCGTACTTCTCCGGACTTATCTGGTAATACCCGGATCATTATTTGGTGGAGCTGGGGGGATTTGAACCCCCGTCCGAAATTACTACACCGTCGGCACTACATGCTTAGTCCAATCTTTACATTCGCCGGTCAGCTGCGGATGGACACGCCACTAACAAACTAGCCTGATTAGATTTAGCACTTTAGCCCCAGGCAGGACTTCCATGCGATCTCTTTTGGGTTTGACCTCTCTTTATCCCCGTCTTAAGAGCGGAAGCTAGGGAGAGAGGGCTCTAAGCAGGGTATTAAGCTGCTAGTGCGTAGTTTTCGTCGTTTGCGACTATTTTTTTGCGGCTTTTTACGAGGCAAACCGCCCCTCGGCATGCTCCTAGGGCTTCGCAAATCCCGTCGAATCCAGAATCAGCCCCAAGTACTTTGTGCAGTATAACAGAAGATTACCCTGTTAAGCCAGCGGCTTAACGATTGGCATGCTTCATGATACGGGCTTTCGCCGTCTGCCACTCACGATCTTTGATGTCATCGCGCTTATCGTGTTCTTTCTTACCTTTGGCTACGCCGATCTTCACCTTGCTCCAGGCATTTTTCCAATACATGGAGAGGGCGACGACGGTATAACCATCGCGGGTAACGCGGCCGATCAGTGAGTCTAGCTCACGTTTTTTCAGCAGGAGTTTACGGGAACGTGTTGGATCGCATACCACATGAGTTGAAGCAACGTTCAGCGGCGAAATGGTGGCGCCAAACAGATAGGCTTCACCGTCGCGGAACATTACATAACTGTCGCTGATGTTAGCTTTGCCAGCACGCAGTGATTTTACTTCCCAACCTTGCAGGGCCAAACCCGCCTCGATCTCCTCTTCAATGGAGTATTCGAAACGTGCTCGCTTGTTTTGTGCAATGGTTGCGGAACCGGGTTTGTATGCTTTTTTCTTTGTCATAGTGCGCTCATTATACTGGATGACGCAGCGAAAGAAATCCTTTCCCACTCAGCACCTGCGCAATTTCTCGCATTTTGGATCCGTGCCGCGCGTAGCAGATTTTTTGTTTGGCGCCAGATAAATGGTATTATCTGTACGTTTTTTGCCTCTCAGGAAATGATATGCCCCAGATCAGTCGTTCTGCCTTAGTGCCGTTTAGCGCTGAGCAGATGTATCAGTTGGTTAACGATGTTCATTCTTACCCCGATTTTCTGCCAGGATGCACCGGCAGCCGGGTGATTGCCGCTTCCCCTAATGAAATGACCGCCGCGGTAGAGGTGGCAAAAGCCGGCATCAGCAAAACCTTTACCACGCGCAATACGCTGCTGGATAACCAAAGCATCAATATGCAACTGGTCGATGGCCCGTTCCGCAAGCTGATGGGCGGCTGGCAGTTCACTGCGTTAAGCCCCGAGGCGTGCAAGGTAGAGCTGCACCTGGATTTTGAGTTCACCAACAAACTGATCGAGCTGGCCTTCGGTAAAGTGTTTAAAGAACTGGCCGGTAGCATGGTGCAAGCGTTCACTCAGCGCGCCAAAGAGGTCTACAGTGTCTGAGATACGCGTTGAGGTGGTCTATGCGTTGCCAGAACGCCAATATGTGCGCCAGGTTAAGTTGGTAGCAGGCAGCAGCGTTGAGCAGGCCATCCTGGCTTCTGGGTTGTTAGAGCTACGGAACGATATCGATTTGGCCAGCAACAAGGTGGGTATTTACAGCCGACCGGCTAAGCTGAACGATGTGCTCAATGATGGCGACAGGGTAGAGATTTATCGGCCATTGATTGCCGATCCGAAAGAACTGCGCCGTCAGCGGGCAGAAAAGGCAAAAAAATAAGGCGCTCAATGCGCCTTATCTTCATCAGAACGTTGTCTTCCGAGTTGCAGCCTGCGACTGTCATGAAGGATCTCACTCTTCCCCCATGGGCCGGATGACAGCTCCGGCTCGGCTTACTCAGTCAGTGCCGGTTTATTCTGCAGATCCGTCAACACACCTGCGCTGTCGAACGTCAACGTCAGCGTTTGCTGCGTGATCTTCTCATGGCCTGGCTCTTGGCGGAACACGTAGAACCACGTCTGGGTACCAAACGGATCCTGCATCATTGGCGTGCCCAATGTGTAAGCAACCTGTTGTTGCGTCATTCCCTTGTGGATTTTTGCCACGTCGGTTGGTGTCAGGTAGTTACCCTGGTTGATATCAGGCCGGTAAACCACCTTCTCAAAAGTAGAACAGCCTGCGGTCAGCATCACAAGAACCACAGCGGCAGCTGTCAGCATTTTACAGCGCATAATAATCACATTCCTTTAGGGCATAGGATGCCGATGATAATAGACCTTGCAGCAGTTGGGAACCTTTACAGGGCCTCATTATGACCTCAGGAAAGTAAAAAAGTTATGCGGCCAGCAATTCTTTTGCATTTGCCAGCGTATTTTTAGTGACTTCACTGCCGCCAAGCAGGCGCGCCAACTCTTGCAGACGGGCGCGTTTGTCCAAGGGGGACATCTGGGTTTCGGTTACCGTGCCGTCGGTTTGCTTGCTGACAAATAAATGCTGATGACCGCAACCGGCGACCTGCGGCAGGTGGGTTACGCACATAACCTGGGTTGATTCACCCAACTGGCGCAGCAAGCGGCCAACAATGGCAGCTGTTGGGCCACTGATACCTACGTCCACCTCATCGAAGATCAGCGCCGGAGTTTCCATTTTACGGGCGGTAATGACCTGGATGGCTAATGCGATGCGGGAAAGCTCACCGCCGGAGGCCACTTTTGCCAATGGTTGCAGCGGTTGCCCCGGGTTGGTGGAGACGCAGAATTCAACGCGGCTGGCCCCCTCACTGCTCAGGTATTCCGGTTCAAAGCGGACGTCGATATTAAATTTGCCGTGCGGCATCGAGAGTGCATTCATGCTCTCGGTGATCAGGGTGGTTAACTCGGCTGCATAGTGCTGCCGCTTCTGGTGCAACTGCTCAGCCAGCGCCAGCGCCTGTTGATGATGCAGGTTGACTGCTTCGCTCAGGTGTTGCTGATCGCTAGCCTGTTGGGAAAGCAGCTGTTGCTCATCCAGCAGTTGTTGATGCAGGCCGGGTAATTCTTCCGGTGAAACATGGTGCTTACGTGCCAGGCTGATTTGGCGCGACAGGCGCTGCTCCAGCTCATGCAGGCGGTTGGGATCGAGATCCATGCGGTCTGCGTAATGGCGCAGTTCATCGCTGGCTTCGCTGATTTGGATCGAGGCCTCTTCCAGCATATCCAGCAGGCCGCTTAGCTTCTCATCCATGCCGATCAGGTCCAGCAGCAGGTGCTTGGTGGTGTAGAGTTGGCTGAGCATGTTGTGTTGCTCGTCATCGGCCAGCAGTTGCAGCGCCTGCTGGCTGAGGGTCAGCAACTGGCCGCTGTTGGCCAGACGCTTGTATTCGCTGTCGATCTGCTCAAATTCACCGGCCTGTGGGGCGAATTCGTTCAGCTCTTTCAACTGGTATTGCAGCAGTTGCTTGCGGGCATCGCGCTCGAGAGATTGCTGCTGATGGTGTGCCAGCTCGCGGCAGCTTTGATGCCATTGGTGGTAAGCCTGGTGCATGGCGGCCTGCAAGGCCGGTTCGCCAGCATAGGCATCCAGCAACTGTTTTTGATGTTCGGGTTTTAGCAGCAACTGGTGAGCGTGCTGGCCGTGGATCTGGATCAGGCGCTGGCCAAGTTCCCGCAATTGGGAAAGGGGAACGGCGGTGCCGTTGATAAAGCCACGGGAGCGGCCATCTGTCCCGATCACGCGGCGCAGCAGGCACTCGTTGCTGTCATCCAGCTGGTTTTGTTCCAGCCATTCGCGGGCGGATGGGGTATCTGCCAGTGAGAAGCGGGCACAGATATCGGCACGGGAGGCCCCCAGACGTACCACGTTGCCGTCTGCGCGGTTGCCGAGGCACAGGCCCAACGCATCAATAGCAATCGACTTACCGGCACCGGTCTCACCGGTGATTGCCGTCATACCCGCTTGAAAGTCGATCTCCAACTCACGAACGATAGCAAAATTGCTGATGGTTAATTGCGCCAACATAGGGACCTTCCTGTGTATAAACACATAACTGTGATTTCATACAGTATAAACTGGTTTTATATACAGTAAAGCGGTTGGCGCCATTTTTAGAATAATTTTTTTGACCAGCCCAATTTGGTGCTCAACGTATTGAAATAGCTGTAGTCCTTGGGGTGGATCAGGTTTAAGTGGAAGTCGCTGCGGCGGATCAGTACCTCTTCGCCTTCCTGAATGGGCAGGGCGATCTGGCTGTCGCAGCTGATTTCCAGATCGCTGCCGATATGGGAAAACTTCAGGCGAATGGTGCTGTCGCCGTTGATCACCAGCGGCCGGGCGGAAAGCGTGTGCGGGAACATCGGCACCAATGCGATGGCTTCCAGCGATGGAGTCAATATTGGCCCGCCTGCGGAAAGCGAGTAGGCGGTAGAACCGGTCGGCGTGGCGATGATCAGGCCATCGGAACGCTGCGAGAAGGCGAAGCGATCGTCTATGTAAACTTCGAACTCGATCATATGCGCCACCTTGCCAGGGTGTAACACCACTTCGTTAATTGCGGTGCTGACGCGGCATTGCTGGTGCTCTTTATGGACGATGGTTTCCAACAGGAAGCGCTTCTCGTCGATATATTCCCCTTCCAGCACGTCCGCCAACTGCTGGAGTGCGTTGTCTGGGTCGAGATCGGTCAGGAAGCCGAGATTGCCACGGTTGACCCCGATCACCTTGATGTCATAACGCGCCAATACGCGCGCTGCGCCCAGCATGTTACCGTCACCACCCACCACGACGGCCAGATCGGCCCGTTGACCAATCTCCGCCAGGCTGCCGGTATCTACGTCTTTCATGCCCAAATCGTGGGCAATCTGGCGTTCAAGGATCACCTTGTAGCCACGGGCAACCAACCATTCGAACAGCATTTCATGAGTAGCCAATGCGGAAGGGTGACGCGGGTGCCCAACAATGCCAATACATGCAAATTTTTTCTTCATCGCTGCCATTTTCCTCACCAGGGACGGTTTATGCCCCACATTGTGACCGGTTGACTTGAAACCCCGGTTTTGATCCCCATAATAAGCCAAGTTGCGAGATTAATGCTAAAACGCGGAGATATTCATGAGTAGTAAAGAACAGAAGACGCCAAACGAGCAAGCCTCGGAAGAAATGGAACAGCAAGCACAGCACGAGGAAGCCATGGCGGCAGGCGCCGATCTGCGCGATGATCGCATTGCCGAGTTGGAAGCCCAACTGGCTGAAGCTCAGCAACGCGAGCGTGATAGTGTGCTGCGTGCCAAGGCCGAAATGGAAAACGTTCGTCGCCGTAGCGAGCTGGATGTCGAGAAGGCTCACAAATTCGCGCTGGAAAAATTCTCCGGTGATTTGCTGCCTGTGATCGACAACCTGGAGCGTGCACTGGAGCTGGCGGACAAGAACAACCCTGAACTGGTCGCGATGATCGAAGGGATTGAACTGACGCTGAAGTCACTGCTGGACGCGGTACGCAAGTACGGCATCGAAGTGGTAGGTGAACTCAACGTGCCATTCAACCCGGACGTTCACCAGGCGATGAGCCTGATGGAATCAGCCGACCATCAGCCGAACCATGTGATGATGGTGATGCAGAAAGGCTACACGCTGAATGGCCGCCTGCTGCGCCCTGCGATGGTAGCGGTATCCAAAGCCAAGTCCTAATAAGACCTGCTGAGGATAAAGGCACCCGCGTGGTGCCTTTTTTGTGCCTGGTGGATCATTCCTGCGGCAGGTGCGGTACCCAGTCAATCGGTGCCAGGCCTTGTTGTTCCAGTAACTGATTGGTTTGCGAAAAGTGGTGGCAACCCAGGAAACCGCGATGGGCAGAAAGCGGGGAGGGATGCGGCGCTTTCAACACATGATGGCGCTGGCGATCGATAAAGCTCCCTTTCTTTTGTGCGTGTGACCCCCACAGCAGGAACACGACACCCTCGCGATTTTCGTTTAACGCGGCAATGACCTTGTCGGTAAAGGTTTCCCAGCCCAGATTGGCGTGAGAATGCGCCCGGCCACCTTCAACGGTTAATACGGTATTGAGCAGCAGTACGCCTTGCTCGGCCCAGCTTTGCAGGCAGCCGTGTGTCGGGCGTTCAAAGCCGGGGATATCCGTCACCAGCTCTTTGTACATATTGACCAGTGAAGGCGGCGCAGGGATGCCTGGGCGCACGGAAAACGACAGGCCATGGGCCTGGTTCGGGCCGTGATAGGGATCTTGCCCCAGGATCACCACTTTGACGTCTGCCAACTCGGTAAAGCGGAAAGCGTTGAACACGTCTTTCTGCGGTGGATAAATGGTCTTACCAGCCTGGCGTTCATTAGCTACAAAGGCGAGTGTATCCAGAAAGTAGGGCTGCTCTTTCTCTTTGCCGATGACGTCGTGCCAGGTGAGGGAGGTAGACATAAGCACTCTCCTTTGTTTTTGTTAGCAATTCATGGTGCATAGCTTACCGTTAACCTCCGCTCGGCGAAACCCGCTATTTTCAATAGGTATGGCGAGCGAGGTATACAAATATTTTTGAAAATTTACAAAAATAATTTTAATGAGCAAAAAGGTAAAATTGATATAAAACATAAATTTGCCTCTACCGCTCATTTCAGTACCCCGTAAAAATTGATTTTAGTCAAAGAATTGACCCGGTTTGACTGGTATACAGAACAACAAGACAACATTGGTTTTACCAAATGGCCGGAAACCACAACCGAGTTTTCGGCGACGTAGAAATTTTTCTCCCTATTACGGAGGCAACAAAATGATTACTGGTATTCAAATCACTAAAGCGAACAATCAAGCACTGGTGAACTCTTTCTGGCTGCTGGATGAAGAGAAATCAGAAGCGCGCTGTGTATGTGCCAAAGCGGATTATGCGGAAGATCAGATCGTGCCTGTTAGCGAACTGGGCCAGATCGAGTACCGCGAAGTGCCGATGGAAATGCAACCTACCGTGCGCGTAGAAGGTGGTCAGCACCTGAACGTGAACGTGCTGCGCCGTGAAACGCTGGAAGATGCGGTTAAGAACCCAGAAAAATACCCGCAGCTGACCATTCGTGTTTCTGGTTATGCGGTGCGTTTCAACTCACTGACGCCAGAACAGCAACGTGACGTTATCGCACGTACCTTTACCGAAAGCCTGTAATTTTCGGCTAGGTAGACAAAAGGGAGCTTTGGCTCCCTTTTCTATTGCCTTCACGGCAGAAAATAGATTTTGATCACATTACCTGCAAAAAATAATCATTCCCATTACAGAACTCGTATGACTCGCCGATAGCTAAATCAGTTCCATTTGGGGCTGTCTATTGATAAGGAGTCTCTATGAGTTTGCCTTTGAGTTTCATTTCGACGATGACGCCCATATCCGCTGTATCTGCTGCGGCACTCCCGGCTCAAAACGCAATAAAACCAGTCCAAACCGACGAGCCACAGGTGACAAAAACTGCTGTGTCGCTCCCCTCTGAAAATAGTCGTAATGCACAAAACCTGTTGAATTCACTGACTCACGATCTCTCTGCTGCGGTCCCTTTGGCTGCTAGGCGGGAGGTGTCTCGTGGGCAAGAGTCTCAGCAGGGCGATTACTCTTTGGCGTTATTGGCCAAGGATGTCTACAACCTAACGGGGCATGGTGCAGAGGGTTTTTCGCGCATGAGTGATAACGATTTGCTGAGTGTTGGCATTGACCCCGCAAGTCTATTGGATACAGCCTCGGGCTTACAGGCGGGTATTTATTCGAATAAGCAGCACTATGTGCTGGCTTTCGCTGGTACTAATGATATGCGCGATTGGCTGAGCAATGTGCGCCAGGCTACCGGGTACGACGATGTGCAGTACAATCATGCCGTGGCGATTGCCAAGAATGCCAAAGCTGCGTTTGGTGAAGCGTTAGTGATCACCGGCCATTCGTTGGGGGGAGGATTGGCGGCAACGGCGGCGTTGGCAACCGGTTCTCTGGCGGTAACATTCAACGCCGCTGGGGTTTCCGATCATACTCTGAACCGTTTCGGTATTAATCCCGCTGCGGCAAAGCAAGATGCAGAATCTGGCGGGATCCGTCATTACAGTGAACAATACGATATGTTGACGGGGACACAGGAGTCGACCTCTCTGCTTCCAGATGCTATCGGGCATAAAATCACCATTGCCAACAATGAAACTCTGAGCGGCACTGATGCTTGGCGGCCAAGCAAATATTTCGATCGCAGCATGACGGCACATGGCATCGATAAGGTAATCAGCTCAATGGCGGAACAGAAGCCGTGGGAGATCAAGGCGAATGCCTAAAAGGTGGTGCAGAGGCTGCTGGATAGCGGCTCTCGTTTTGCCCCTGTTTGGGATCGCTGGGTTATTGATGGTAGCCAAGGAGCACTATATGGAACAGCAAAATTCGCCATTTGCGGGTACCGATAGCCTGTCTTTATCACAGGCGGTGGCTGAAGGTGATGTTTGGCAAATTAGCCAGCAAGCAACAGCTGAACGGCTTCATGTGCGGGGAGATTTGCAGATCACACTGTTGCAGTGGGCGATTCTGCAGCAGAGGCCAGGCAGTGTGCAGGCATTGATACAGGCGGGGGCAGATATTGGGCAACCTGGTATGGAGGGCAACGGGGCATTGCATACGGCGGCGATGGTCAAGGATGCGCAATATTTACGCTTGCTATTGCAACAGGCTCCCCAGGTTAATATGCGTAATCTGGTCACTGGGGCTACGCCATTAGCCGCCGCTGTGCTGGCGGGGCGGGAGGAGCAGGTACGTATACTGTTGAATGCCGGGGCCGACAGTACATTGAGTGACAGAGTAGGGGATACGCCCTTGCACCTGGCCGCAAAAATCAACGCACCACAGTTGGCGCTGCTCCTGTTACAAACGGGGGCTGATGCCAAGGCACTAAATCAGCAAGGGAGGACGTTCCAGTATTACTTTGCCCAGACGCCAGTGCATTTGCAGAATAGCGAGTTGCGTGAGCAGTACCGTCAATTGGAGAGCTGGCTCAAAAGTCAGAAATTGGCTGGGCACTATACTCAGCCTTGAAAATAAAAAAACCGCCTTCAAAGTGATGGCGGTTTTTTGATGGCAGAGAGATTATTGTGCGTCTGGTTTGGCTTTTGGCTGGCGGCGCTTACCGACGTTTTTCGCGTCGCGATGGCGTACCTTCACCTTGGCCTTCTCTTTGTTCTTCAGCTTGTCTTCGATGCGCTTGGCCAGCACCTTCTTCGAAGGTTTACCGTTGCTCTTCTCGCTAGGCACCTTGGTGGATGGACGCAGTTCGTCGATCACACGGGCTTTCAGTGGCTCATTGAGGTAACGCCCCACTTTGCCCAGCAGCAGATGGTCGTGCGCCTCTACCAGCGAAATGGCGGTGCCTTTACGCCCGGCACGGCCAGTACGGCCAATGCGGTGCAGATAGGTATCGGCAGTGCGCGGCATATCGAAGTTGAACACGTGGGTGATATCCAGGATATCCAGCCCGCGCGCTGCAACGTCGGTGGCGACCAGCACGTTGACGCGGCCATCCATCATGCGTTTTACCGCTTCGTTACGCTTGGCCTGCACCATTTCCCCTTCGAGATAGCAGGTATTGATGCCCGCTTCACGTAGCCAGGCGGCCAGCTCATGCACGCGCTCACGCTTACGTACAAAGATCACTGACTTCTGCACGTCCGGCTGTTGCAACAGATGCACCAGCAGGGCGGTTTTATGCTTCACGTCATCGGCGCGGTAATACCATTGCAGGATCTTTTTACGTTCGCGGCGGGAAGGATCGGCTTCAACCTCAACCGGCTCCTTCAGGATGCGCTCGGCAAACTCGCGGATAGCTTCGCCTTCCAACGTTGCGGAGAACAGCAACGTCTGGGTACGCCAGCGGGTTTCCGCCGAGATGGTCTCGATGTCTTGCGCAAAGCCCATATCGAGCATGCGGTCGGCTTCGTCCAGGATCAGTGTTTCTACCGCACGGCAGTCAAAGTTTTCTTCTTTGATGTATTGCAGCAGGCGGCCGGTGGTAGCAACCACCACGTCCTGGTTTTCACTAAAGACTTCGGCGTGGTTCATATACGCCACGCCGCCGGTGATGGTGGCGATATCCAGCGAGGTATGCGCAGCCAATTCACGAGCCTGATCGGCCACCTGCATTGCCAGCTCACGCGTCGGGGTGAGGATCAGTACGCGCGGTGGGCCAGACTTCTTACGTGGGAAATCCAGCAGATGCTGCAGAACCGGCAGCAAGAATGCGGCGGTTTTGCCCGTGCCGGTCGGTGCCGAACCTAATACGTCGCGCCCGTCCATGGCTGGCGGGATCGCCTCGGCCTGGATAGCGGTGGGGCGATCGTAGCCTTTATCACGCAAAGCGAGGATCAGGCGCTCATCGAGTTCGAGTTCGGAAAAATTGGTTGCTGTCATTATCTACCTCTACTTGGGGCGCCGATTATAGACGGGATGGCCGCAGGGTTCACCCTTTTTAACTTTTACCCTAGATCAGTTTGCCTTATGCTACGCCAGTTTTGTCTGCTGGTGGCTATTGTGAGTAATCAAATTAAAACTAAATCGACCCCGCGCCGCGGCGGTTTTACCTTTAAGCAGTTCTTTGTCGCCCACGATCGTTGCGCGATGAAGGTGGGTACCGATGCGGTTATGCTCGGCGCCTGGGCTGCCGTGGAAAACGTGCAACGAGTGCTGGATATTGGCTGCGGCAGTGGGCTGATCGCCCTGATGTTGGCGCAGCGCACGGCTGGCGAGGTCACCATCGATGCGGTTGAGCTGGATAACGCCGCCGCCTTGCAGGCACGTGATAACGTGTTGGAGTCGCCTTGGCCGCAGAAGATCCAGGTGCACAGCCAGGATATCCATCATTTTGCCCAGCAGCATGCTCATTGTTACGATTTGATCGTCAGCAATCCACCGTATTTTGAGCCTTCTGTCGCCTGTCGCGATCTGGCTCGCACCAACGCCCGCTATACCGAAACCCTGACTCATGACGCCTTGCTGGATAGCGCCGAAAGGCTGATAACGGCCGAGGGGCAGTTCTGCGTGGTGCTGCCTTATGAGATTGGCGAAGCTTTTGAAGTGAATGCCCACCAACGTGGCTGGCACACCGCACGGCGGCTGAACATCAGCGACCGGGCCGACACGCCAAAGCACCGTTTGATGCTGGCATTAGCGCGCAAACCGGTGGCGAAAAAAGAGGCCGAGCTGGCAATAAAACTGGCGGATGGCAGCTACACCACCGATTTCCGCCAGTTGATTACCGATTTCTATCTGAACTACTGAAGCCTCAGGGTTGCAGAATGGTGGGTTTTGGCTCCGGCAACATATCCGGGTAATCCAGCGTGTAATGCAGCCCACGGCTTTCCTTGCGCTCCATCGCGCTGCGCACAATCAGTTCCGCCACCTGCACCAGATTACGTAGCTCCAGCAGATTGTTGGAGATGCGGAAGTTGGCGTAATACTCGTCAATCTCCTGCTGCAACGTATTGATGCGGCGTAGCGCCCGCTCCAGGCGTTTGGTGGTGCGCACGATCCCGACGTAGTCCCACATAAACAGCCGCAGTTCGTGCCAGTTATGCTGGATCACCACGCGTTCATCCGAATCATCCACCCGGCTCTCATCCCACTGTGGCAACTGTTTGGCCAGCTTGATGGCAGGCAGACGCGTCAGAATATCTTCGGCGGCGGACCAGCCATAAACCAGGCATTCCAGCAGTGAGTTGGACGCCATGCGGTTGGCTCCGTGCAGGCCGGTGTAGCTTACTTCGCCGATCGCATACAGGCCGTCCAGATCGGTGCGGCCATGCTGATCGACCATCACGCCGCCACAGGTGTAATGCGCCGCAGGGACGATCGGGATCGGCTGCTGTGTCAGGTCAAAGCCCAACGTCATCAACTTTTCGTGGATCATCGGGAAGTGCTGGGTGATGAATTCCGCCGGCTTGTGGCTGATATCCAGATACATGCAGTCAGCACCCAGGCGTTTCATCTCATGGTCAATCGCGCGGGCGACGATATCGCGCGGCGCGAGCTCACCACGCGGATCAAAGTCTGGCATAAAGCGGCTGCCGTCCGGGCGTTTCAGGTGGGCACCTTCACCGCGCAGCGCTTCGGTCAACAGGAAGTTACGCGCCTGTGGGTGGAACAGGCAGGTTGGGTGGAACTGGTTGAATTCCAGGTTGGCGACCCGGCAGCCTGCGCGCCAGGCCATGGCGATGCCGTCGCCCGAAGAGATATCCGGGTTGGTGGTATATTGATAAACCTTGGCTGCTCCGCCGGTGGCTAACACCACCGTTTTGGCACGGTAGGTTTCCACCTGTTCCCGCTCACGGTTCCAGACGTAAGCGCCCACTACGCGCTTGGTGCCCGGTAAGCCGATCTTGTTGGAGGTGATCAGGTCGACCGCATTGCGGCGCTCCATCACGCAAATATTGGGGTGAGCACTTGCTTTCGCTACCAGGGTAGTCTCTACTTCTTTGCCGGTGGCGTCGGCAGCGTGCAGGATGCGCCGATGGCTGTGTCCGCCTTCCCGCGTCAGGTGATAGCGTTCTTCACCTTGGGAGTTGGTTTCGGTGTCGAACAGGACGCCCTGATCGATCAGCCACTGTACGCAGTGGCGTGCATTGCCGGCAATAAACTCGACGGCGTCTTTGTCACACAGGCCGGCTCCGGCGATCAGCGTGTCATCAACGTGTGAGGCGATGCTGTCCGTTTCATCAAACACCGCGGCGATCCCGCCTTGGGCATAAAAGGTGGCGCCTTCATTGAGCGGACCTTTGCTGAGTACAGTAACCTTGCAATGTTGCGCCAGGCGCAACGCCAGGGAGAGGCCAGCAGCACCGCTACCGACGATCAATACATCGCTAACATGTTCAGATGATGGTTGCATAACGTATGATGTGTGCAGAAGAAGAGTGAAATTCATGTTAGCCTACTTGTCCGGGCAAAAGCCACGGACAAGGTGACATCAACAAAAAAACAATGGCGGTATGGAACTTAGCGTTCCGTATGAACTCCAAGCGAGTGCTTGCTCAGGAAAATAATGTATGGCTGGCGGTACAATTTCACGCGTGGAGATAGATTTGGGGAGAATTTACCTCGGATGAGCGAGCAGTTAACGGATCAGGTTCTGGTTGAGCGGGTCCAGAAGGGCGATCAGAAATCGTTTAACTTACTGGTAATTCGTTACCAGCATAAAGTGGCGAGTCTCGTTTCGCGCTACGTACCACAGGGCGACGTGCCGGATGTGGTGCAGGAGTCGTTTATTAAAGCTTATCGCGCACTGGAGTCGTTCCGTGGCGATAGCGCCTTTTACACCTGGTTGTATCGAATTGCTGTCAATACAGCAAAAAATTATCTGGTTGCTCAGGGCCGGCGCCCACCATCAAGCGATGTGGATGCCAATGATGCCGAAAATTACGAAAGTGCGGGCGCACTGAAAGAAATTTCGAACCCTGAGAACTTAATGTTGTCAGAAGAACTGAGACAGATAGTTTTCCGTACCATTGAGTCACTCCCAGAGGATCTTCGCATGGCGATTACCCTGAGGGAGTTGGATGGTCTAAGCTACGAAGAGATAGCCGCCATCATGGATTGCCCGGTCGGAACCGTACGTTCACGTATTTTCCGTGCTCGGGAGGCTATCGATAATAAAGTTCAACCGCTGATCCAACGTTAGCGATAGCGGACACTGGAAGGGTACTTAGGCATGCAGAAAGAAAAGCTTTCCGCTCTGATGGATGGTGAAATGCTCGACAATGAGCTGCTGAGTTCATTGAGTAAAGATCGGGCGCTTCAACAAAGCTGGCAGAGCTATCACCTAATCCGTGACACGTTACGGGGTGATATCGGGCAAGTCATGCATTTCGATATCGCAGACCGTGTTGCTGCCGCATTGGAAAAAGAGCCCGCTCGTCTGGTTCCTTCGGCAATCCCCGAATCTCAACCGCAACCTCACACCTGGGGTAAACTGCCGTTCTGGCACAAGGTTCGTCCTTGGGCTAGTCAGCTAACTCAAGTCGGCGTTGCCGCTTGTGTTTCTCTGGCAGTGATCGTGGGTGTGCAACAGTACAATCAGCCAACTGCCCAATCAGGCGCGGCTGAAACACCAGCGTTCAATACGTTGCCAATCATGGGGCAAGCTTCCCCGGTCAGCCTGGGCGTCCCGGCAGACAGTTTCTCAACCGGCAGCGGTCAACAGCAGCAGGTGCAGGAACAGCGTAAGCGTATCAATGCCATGCTGCAGGATTATGAGCTGCAACGCCGTTTGCACTCCGATCAGCTGCAACTTGAACAAAGCAGGCCACAGCAGGCCGCAGTTCAGGTTCCTGGAACTCAGTCTTTAGGAATGCAACAGCAGTAATGAAGCAAATCTGGTTCTCCGTTTGTCTTTTAACGGGCGGCCTGCTCAATTCAAATATCGCCTCGGCGCAGGAACCTGCGTCCGGGGCGTTATTGCAACAAATGAGCAGCGCCAGCCGTTCACTCAATTATGAACTCGCCTATATCAGCATCAGCAAGCAGGGGATAGAGTCGTTACGCTATCGCCATGCAGTGATCGATAAACAGCCCTTGGGGCAGCTGCTGCATATGGACGGCCCTCGTCGGGAAGTGCTGCAACGTGGCGGTGGGATCAGCTATTTTGAGCCTGGTCTGGAACCGTTCACGCTGTCTGGCGATCACATCGTTGACGCCTTGCCCGCCATCGTATTTGCCGATTTCGACTATCTGGCGAAATACTACGACTTCATCTCCGTTGGCCGCACCCGCATTTCCGATCGGCCTTGTGACGTTTACCGCGTCGTGGCTCGTGACGGTTCCCGTTACAGCTATGTGGTCTGGATGGATATGGAGACCAAGTTACCGCTGCGGGTCGATCTGCTCGATCGTGATGGCGAAACGCTGGAACAGTATCGGGTCATCTCGGTAGTGGTGGGCGATCAGGTGAAAAGCGTCATGCAACCTTTGCTTAAAGCCAATCTGCCACCGCTATTGACCCTACCCGCGGCTGAAGACGTTAAGCTTGCCTGGAAAGCTGGTTGGTTGCCTGCTGGCGTTAACGAGGTGGCGCGTAATCGCCGCAAGTTACCGAATGTGGCAGTGCCGGTTGAATCGCGACTTTATAGCGATGGCTTGTTCAGCTTCTCGGTTAACATCAGCCCTTCGGGCAGCAATGCCAGCCAACAGTTTTATCGTCAGGGCCGCCGTACCATCCAAACCGAAATTCGTAATGGCAATGAAATTACCGTGGTTGGAGAATTACCTCCTTCAACGGCGAAACGCATTGCCGACAGCATTACTTTCAAGGTAGCGCCGCAATGATGAAAGAGTGGGCCACGGTGGTCTCGTGGCAACAGGGCGTGGCACAGCTGCGTTGTGAGCCTAAAGCCGGCTGTGGCAGTTGCACCGCGCGTTCTGGCTGCGGTGCTCGCGCATTCGACGAACTGGTGCCTGAAAGTGAACATCACCTGCAGGTGGCAATCGCCCAGCCTCTGGAACCCGGCCAGCGCGTCGAAGTCGGTATCGCCGAAGGCAGCCTGTTGCGCTCGGCGATGCTGGTCTATCTGACCCCATTATTAGGCATGATGCTAGGCGGTGGCCTGCTGCAATGGTGGTTGGGCAGTGACGCAGCGGCGGCACTCGGTGGGATTTTAGGGGGCGGCCTCGCTTTCCTGATCGCACGTGCATTGGCTAAACGCCTCGGCGAACAGGCCAATTATCAACCCGTAGTGCTGCAAATCGGCTTGCCGCCGGGTGCCTTGCGGTTGCACACCGAAACTGAATCCCCGATTTAATACGGCGGCCGCGTCATCGCCGGGTTGCTATAGGCGGGGATGCGGTTGTTGATCATATGCTCCATCAGTGCAATAAACAGATCGGCGCTGAACAGCGAGTCATAACCCAGCGAAAACAGTTCATTGCCTTGTAGATCCAGCAAACGAAGGGTGCCACGCTGCAGATTGTTTTCCAGCCGGTGGATCTTTTCGATCTGAACCTGGGCCTGGGCGGTACTCAGCGTCGTAGCGCTAAGCCGTAATGTTTGGGTCGGTTTCTCTTGCCATGAACCAAGCCAGCCCTTTCTGCTATTGAGATAGGCGAAGGTCAATATTTCCCCCTGATAAAGCGAATTTAATGCCAGCGGCCCACGCTGCTGGATCTGTTGTTGGATCAGGGTTTCAATCAACTGCCGAGAGTGAGAAATATTGCTCTTGATGTTGTACCAGAACGCCGCCTCCGAGGTGCGAAACGCCATATTGTCGTTCAGCCCGCCAAGCAGCCTGCTACCGCGAGAATGGTAGATATCGGCAATCTTTTCAAACGCAATAAACCGTTCTTTATGACTGTGGTGATCCAGCACGCGCACGCCGTGCTCATACAGGCGATAGGTCAGCATTGGCCGCAGATAATGGCGCAATGCCAGCAACATAGTGCCTAACAGAATGGTAACCGCGCCGGCTTGCAGTAAGGCCAGAACGTGAGGATCTTCCATGTTGCTCAATAACGGCATTAACAACAGCACCGCACCGAGTGTGAACAGCAGCGTTACCGCTGCCAAAATGCCCCAGTTGACCTTGGAAAAATCGTGCCGGCTCAGCATTTGCCCTTTATCGATCATGATAAACCTTCCAATCAATGTTCAGAGGAGATGCTGGTGAACTCTGGTGGGCTTGCCGATGTCGTAGTGCCCTGAAGTCTGTTTTTATCCAAAGTTCTTGTCACTTGTAACCGAGGGGCGAGGGAGCGTATATGGGGGTTTATCCGAAAGCAGGTGTCGTGTCGTTTAAATGTAAGTTATTGATAAAAATATTATTTATGAGGTAATTGAGATTGGGTTTATTGCGTAATCGCATAATATGTATTACCACCGGGTTAATATTGTCTGGCCAACAGGATTGGCGCAATTAACCCACAATTTTTATCAGGCCTTCGCCGCGTTAATATCTGCTTTCATCAACTGCGGCGCGTTGTAACACTAAACTACGTATAATCGAATAGCTTCCCTACACCGATTGCTAGGTTTTCAGTGTTGTGGCATGTAGAATGCTGCGATTCAGGCGAAAAATAGCCGACCCATTCACCGTCGCTTTATGTCCATGCGGGTTCCATAGGCGAGTAATTCAGAAATACCAAGGCAGAAAAACTAATTAAATGAAACACATAAGAAATTTTTCTATCATTGCCCATATTGACCACGGTAAGTCGACGCTGTCTGACCGTATTATCCAAATCTGCGGCGGCCTGACCGAACGTGAAATGGCCGCACAGGTGCTGGATTCTATGGATCTGGAACGTGAGCGTGGTATTACCATCAAAGCGCAGAGCGTAACGCTCGACTATAAAGCCAAGGATGGGCAGGTTTACCACCTTAACTTTATCGACACTCCTGGGCACGTTGACTTCTCCTATGAGGTTTCCCGCTCACTGGCCGCCTGTGAGGGTGCATTGCTGGTGGTGGATGCCGGGCAGGGCGTAGAAGCCCAGACCTTGGCCAACTGCTATACCGCACTGGACATGGATCTGGAAGTGGTGCCGGTGTTGAACAAGATTGACCTGCCTGCCGCCGATCCGGATCGCGCTGCACAGGAAATCGAAGATATCGTGGGCATTGATGCGACTGACGCGGTGCGCTGCTCGGCAAAAACCGGCGTTGGCGTGCCTGAAGTGCTGGAGCGTCTGGTGCGTGATATCCCGCCACCAGAAGGTGATGCGGATGCTCCGTTGCAGGCACTGATCATCGATTCCTGGTTTGATAACTACCTTGGCGTTGTCTCCTTGATCCGGGTGAAAAACGGTACTCTGCGCAAGGGCGATAAAGTTAAGGTCATGAGCACCGGCCAAACTTATAACGCCGATCGTCTGGGGATCTTCACCCCGAAACGTGTCGATCGCGACGTGCTGAACTGTGGCGAAGTGGGTTGGTTGGTCTGCGCAATTAAAGATATCCTCGGCGCACCGGTGGGCGATACCTTGACGCTGGCTCGCCAGCCGGCAGACAAAATGCTGCCAGGCTTCAAAAAAGTGAAGCCACAGGTGTATGCCGGCCTGTTCCCGATCAGTTCCGACGATTATGAAGCCTTCCGCGATGCGCTGGGCAAGCTGAGCCTGAACGACGCCTCCCTGTTCTATGAGCCAGAAAGCTCCACCGCGCTGGGCTTTGGCTTCCGCTGTGGCTTCCTGGGTCTGCTGCACATGGAGATCATTCAGGAGCGTCTGGAGCGTGAATACGATCTGGAACTGATCACGACGGCACCTACGGTCGTGTATGAAGTCGAAACCACCGGCAATGAAACCATCTACGTCGATAGCCCTTCCAAGCTGCCGCCGTTGAATAACATCGCTGAACTGCGTGAGCCGATTGCGGAGTGTCACATGCTGATGCCGCAGGAATATCTGGGCAACGTGATCACGCTGTGTATTGAGAAGCGTGGCGTACAGACCAACATGGTTTACCACGGTAACCAGGTGGCGCTGACCTACGAAATTCCAATGGCCGAAGTGGTGCTAGACTTCTTTGACCGTTTGAAATCCACCTCGCGCGGTTACGCGTCGCTGGACTATAACTTCAAACGTTTCCAGGCCTCGGACATGGTGCGCGTTGACGTGTTGATCAACAACGAACGCGTAGATGCGCTGGCGCTGATCACTCACCGTGATAACGCACAGTATCGTGGCCGTGAACTGGTCGAGAAAATGAAAGAGCTGATCCCACGCCAGCAGTTCGATATTGCGATCCAGGCGGCGATCGGCACGCATATCATCGCTCGTTCTACGGTGAAACAGCTGCGTAAAAACGTGTTGGCCAAGTGCTACGGCGGCGACGTCAGCCGTAAGAAGAAGCTGCTGCAGAAGCAGAAAGACGGTAAAAAACGCATGAAGCAGGTGGGTAACGTTGAGTTGCCGCAGGAAGCGTTCCTGGCCATTCTGCACGTGGGTAAAGACGGTAAGTAAGAGCGAAAGCTCGCGTAACTAGGGAGTTTGCATGGCGAATATGTTTGCCTTGATCCTGGCGATTGCCACTTTGGTGACCGGGATCATCTGGTGCTTTGAGCGCTTTAAATGGGCGCCGGCACGCCGGGCGAAAATCGCGGCGGTCAATGCACAGGCGGCCGGAACGGTCGACGAAGCGGCCTTGGCGAAAGTGGCCAGGCAGCCGGGTTGGGTTGAAACCGGGGCTTCGGTGTTCCCGGTATTGCTGTTGGTGTTTGTGGTGCGTTCGTTTATTTACGAGCCGTTCCAGATCCCTTCAGGCTCAATGATGCCGACGCTGTTGATTGGTGATTTTATTCTGGTGGAAAAATTTGCCTACGGCGTAAAGGATCCGATCACCCAGACCACGCTAATTGAAACCGGTCATCCCAAGCGTGGCGATATTGCGGTCTTTAAATATCCACGCGACACCAAACTGGATTACATCAAACGCGTGATTGGCGTACCTGGCGATCGCGTGACCTATGATCCGGTGAATAAGCGCGTGACGGTGCAAGAGTCCTGTAATAGTGGCCAGGCGTGTGATACCGCATTGGCGGTCACCTACAGCGATATGCAACCGAGCGATTTTGTGCAGATGTTTACCCGCAGCGGCATGGGTGAAGCCAGCAACGGTTTCTTCCAGATCCCTCTGACGGATAACGTGCCACAGGGCGGTATTCGCCTTGGCGAACGCAAGGAAACTCTGGGCAACGTAACTCACCGCATTCTGACCGTGCCCGGTGCACAAGATCAGGTCGGCGCTTACTATCAGCAAGCAGGCCAGCCGTTGGGCGAGTGGGTAGTACCCGCTGGCCATTACTTCATGATGGGCGATAACCGCGATAATAGTGCAGACAGCCGTTATTGGGGATTCGTGCCTGAGAAGAATCTGGTAGGTAAAGCCACTGCGATCTGGATGAGTTTCGAAAAGCAGGAAGGTGAATGGCCAACGGGCGTCAGATTGAGCCGTATCGGTGGTATTCACTAATAGCGTTTTGCAAACTGCAGCCAATTAGGTTGCAGTTTATATGGTCAAGATCCCTATGGATTTCGAGTCGCAGCTAGGCGACACGCTATTTAATCCCCAGGAGCTTACTTTTGGGTAAGTGACTGGGGGAAAATAGTGCAGGTAACAACGCTGCAGCTTGAAAGACGACGGGAAAAACGCAGCAATATATTTCCACTCGTTGTAGAATAGTCCCTCGAGCGATAAAAGTTGGCCCCTTTTGGGCGCCACTGCAAACGAAACAGCTTTGGATTGGCTTTTGGCAAAGCAGGCCTGTTCCGTATGCTGCAAGTTTTTGACGCATTCTTGATCTATTGGTAACTCATGAACCCCATCGTAATAAACAGGCTGCAGCGGAAGCTGGGCTACACTTTTCAACAGCAGGAGCTCTTACTGCAAGCGTTAACTCACCGTAGCGCCAGCAGTAAACACAATGAACGTCTTGAGTTTCTGGGTGATTCGATCCTTAGTTTTGTCATCGCCAATGCGCTCTACCAGCGTTTTCCTCGCGTAGACGAGGGAGACATGAGCCGCATGCGTGCCACGCTGGTGCGGGGCAATACGTTGGCGGAGATGGCGCGCGAATTCGATCTGGGCGAGTGTTTACGCCTTGGGCCGGGCGAGCTGAAAAGTGGTGGATTCCGCCGCGAGTCAATCCTGGCGGATACGGTGGAGGCACTGATTGGCGGTGTGTTCCTGGATAGCGATATTCAAAACGTTGAGCGACTGATTTTGGACTGGTATCGTAGCCGGTTGGACGAAATCAGCCCCGGTGATAAGCAGAAAGACCCGAAAACCCGCTTGCAGGAGTTTTTACAAGGTCGTCATCTGCCGTTGCCAACATATCTGGTGGTGCAGGTTCGCGGTGAGGCGCACGATCAGGAGTTTACTATCCACTGTCAGGTGAGTGGTTTGAGCGAGCCCGTCGTGGGCACCGGCTCAAGCCGCCGTAAAGCCGAGCAGGCGGCAGCGGAACAAGCGCTGAAAAAGCTGGAGCTTGAATGAGCGAAGAAAAACAATACTGCGGTTTTATTGCGATCGTAGGTCGTCCCAACGTGGGCAAATCCACGTTGCTGAACCAACTGCTGGGGCAAAAAGTCTCCATCACCTCGCGTAAACCACAGACGACCCGTCACCGTATTATGGGTATCGATACCGATGGCGCTTATCAGGCCATTTACGTCGACACCCCGGGTCTGCATATCGAAGAAAAGCGCGCCATCAACCGTTTGATGAACCGTGCGGCCAGCAGCTCAATCGGCGACGTCGAGCTGGTGATCTTCGTCGTAGAAGGCACGAACTGGACTGCTGATGATGAAATGGTGGTCAATAAGCTGCGCAGCCTGAAAAGCCCGGTGCTGCTGGCGATCAACAAGGTCGACAACGTTACCGACAAATCCAAGCTGTTGCCGCACATTGCGTTCCTCAGTCAGCAGATGAACTTCCTCGATGTGGTGCCGATCTCTGCCGAAAAAGGCATGAATGTGGACACTATTGCGGCTATCGCGCGCAAAGTGTTGCCGGAAGCGGAACACCATTTCCCGGACGATTACATCACTGACCGTTCCCAGCGCTTTATGGCGTCGGAAATCATCCGTGAAAAGCTGATGCGCTTCCTGGGTGAGGAACTGCCTTACTCGGTGACGGTCGAAATCGAACAGTTCGTACCGAATGAGCGCGGTGGTTACGACGTGCACGGTCTGATCCTGGTTGAGCGTGAAGGCCAGAAGAAGATGGTTATCGGCAACAAAGGTTCGAAGATCAAGACCATCGGTATTGAAGCTCGTCAGGATATGGAACAGATGTTTGAGGCCAAAGTGCATCTGGAACTGTGGGTGAAAGTGAAATCCGGCTGGGCGGACGACGAACGTGCGCTGCGTAGCCTGGGCTATACCGACGACCTGAAATAAACTATCCAATGGATGGCTGGGAGCGCGCTTTCGTCCTGCATGGGCGGCCCTTTAGTGAAACCAGCCTGATGCTGGACCTGTTCACGGAAGGCCATGGGCGGGTGCGCTTGCTGGCAAAAGGCGCACGCAGTCGCCGTTCCAATCTAAAGGGTTGCTTGCAACCCTTTACTCCTCTGTTAGTACGCTGGGGCGGTCGTGGCGAAGTCAAAACGCTGCGCGGTGCCGAAGCGGTTTCCCTTGGTTTACCCCTCAGCGGCATGATGCTTTACAGCGGCCTTTACGTGAATGAACTGTTGTCACGGGTGCTGGAGCAGGAAGGCAACTATTCGGTGTTGTTCTTCGATTATCTGCAATGCTTACAGGCTTTGGCGGCGGAGGACAGTTCCCCGGAACATGCCCTGCGGCAGTTCGAGTTGGCGCTGTTGGGGCACTTGGGTTACGGGCTGGATTTTCTCCATTGTGCTGGCAGCGGCGAACCGGTGGATGACGGCATGACCTATCGCTATCGCGAAGAAAAAGGCTTTATCGCCAGCTTGGTGGTGGATCATTACAGTTTTACCGGCCGTGAACTCCGTGCTCTGGATGAACGCCAATTTCCCGATGCAGAAACCCTGCGTGCAGCCAAGCGCTTTACCCGCATGGCGCTGAAACCCTATCTCGGCGGTAAGCCGCTGAAGAGCCGTGAACTGTTTCGTCAGTTCGTGCGCAAACAACCCGATACCCCCGTCGACGAAGCCTGAGTGGTTTCTGCTTTTGCCGTTTTGCTCGCCCGTGTAAACTGCTGCTACTGAAAATGAATTAGTAGAGGGTTGTCATGGCTGATTTACTGCTGGGCGTCAATATCGATCATATTGCCACGTTACGTAACGCGCGCGGCACCAACTACCCGGATCCGGTGCAGGCGGCATTTATTGCCGAGCAGGCGGGGGCCGATGGCATCACCGTTCACCTGCGTGAAGATCGCCGTCATATCACCGACCGCGACGTGCGTATCCTGCGCCAAACCATCCAGACACGTATGAACCTGGAAATGGCCGTCACCGATGAAATGCTCGATATCGCCATTGAGCTGAAACCTCAATTTTGCTGTCTGGTGCCAGAGAAACGTCAGGAAGTGACCACTGAAGGTGGGCTGGACGTGGCCGGGCAGCAGGACAAAATGGCCGTGGCGGTTGAACGCCTGGCACAGGCTGGCATTTTGGTTTCGTTGTTTATCGATGCCGATCACCGTCAGATCGACGCGGCGGTGGCCGTAGGTGCACCTTATATCGAGATCCATACCGGTGCCTATGCTGAAGCGCAGGGCGATCTGGCCATTCAAGCCGAGCTCAAGCGCATTGCCAAAGCGGCTACCTACGCGGCTAGCAAAGGCCTGAAGGTGAATGCGGGCCACGGTTTGACCTATCATAATGTGCAACCGATCGCCGCGCTGCCAGAGATGCATGAGCTGAATATCGGCCATGCCATTATTGGCCAGGCGGTGATGAGCGGTCTACCGGCCGCGGTGACGGACATGAAACTGCTGATGCGGGAAGCGCGTCGCTAATGGCGGTACTGGGCTTGGGAACCGACATCGTGGAGATGGCGCGTATCGAAGCGGTGGTGGAACGTAGCGGCGATCGCCTGGCTCGCCGGGTGTTAAGCCCGGCCGAATGGGAGGTGTATCAGCAGCATCAGCAGCCGGTACGCTTCCTGGCTAAACGTTTTGCGGTCAAAGAGGCCGCCGCCAAGGCGTTCGGCACCGGCATCCGCAACGGCCTGGCGTTCAATCAGTTCGAAGTGTTCAATGATGGCCTGGGGAAACCCAATATCCGGCTGCATGAACGTGCTGCCGAGCTGGCGCAGGAGATGGGGGTGAAGTCGATCCACGTTTCTCTGGCGGATGAACGCCGCTATGCCTGTGCTACGGTGATCATCGAGGGATAAGGAAGGATTTGCCCTGAGTGGTTGTCAGGTGCCGGAGTCAATCTAGTCCCCTCATCCCAACCTTCTCCCACAGGGAGAAGGAGCTAGTTAGGTGTCGCCGTCTGTTACAGAAGTAAGTCTATGGCACATTCGTTGGAAGAGCAAAGGTGAGCTCAGTAACGATAAATAGCTCGATCGGCCCCCTCTCCCTTTGGGAGAGGGCATTTAACTCACAGGCTATCGGCATGGTGCAGCACGACAAACTTGTCCCACAGCTGTTCCTGGTTCTCTACGTGCTGCGGATCGGTAATGATGGTGTTATCGATCGGGCACACCTGCTGGCAGGTTGGGGTCTCGTAATGCCCCACGCATTCGGTGCAGCGGTTGGCATCGATCTGATAAATCTCATCCCCCATCGAAATCGCCTGGTTCGGGCATTCCAGCTCGCACATATCGCAATTGATACATTTTTTGGTGATTAATAGAGCCATATCAACTGATTGCCTTTTCTTAAATAAATCAATTGGTTAAGTGTTCTTTGCTTTCCTTGTTATTTACCCCATGGAACTAATGGATAAGGAATTTCAACGCCGCGCACTGTAACACAGAATACGGCCAACCCCAAAATCACTAGTGTCTAGCATAGTTTATAAAATGCCGCCTCTAGATAGAGGCGGCGGAAATAATTAGTTGCAACCTTTGGTGAAATCCATTACCAGTATGTTATTTATTTGATAAAGAATAAAATGGTCGGTTTCAGCTTTAAAGGCTGTTGAACAACGAGAGTTTATGGCATCGGCTTGGGCTGCCGACGTAGCTGGAAGCCACTCTCGCTTTATGCCTTCAAATTCAAAGCGTTTATTGGTCCACCACCAACCCGGGGAGTATCTGTTAATGGCGGAAATAATGGGGAAGTTTTTTTCGCTGTTGGCAAAGACTTCTGATTGAGGAAAGCTGCCTACGGTTACAATATGTTTATAGACCAGGTTAGCAGCGCTTGCTTTAATTTCTTGAATTAAAATGCTGGTAAAGTACTCTTGCGATTTTATTGCATTAGTAACGGCACTAACCATGATTAAGGTATAAAGGAATGCCGCCAGGGGAACAATAAGGAAGAGTTTCGTCTTTTCCTTGAGTGCCAGCATGATAACCATGTTAAAGAAGAGGACGACGCCACCGATACCAACGTAAATTCGTGGAAAGTTACTAATAGGGGTTTCAAGAATCAATAGAGAGCCCACGCTCATTATCAATACGGCAAATGGTGAAATTAAGATAATGGCTCTTAACGAAATCTCCTGAATGTTACACTCCTTCTTTTTTCTTGAAAGAAGAATCAATGTGATGGCTATGAGCGTCAAAACTAAAAATAAGGCAACCATTATAGTTCCATTGCCTTTCATGAAACTATTATTAATGAATGTATAGTAGGAAATGAAATTATCAACAATCAGCTTTGTTATACTCTCGCTGGCAAGCCCTGGGTGATCCTCTGTATGGTTGCCACTAAAGTATTTTGGAACGACTACCAATAGGTATAGCAAAGATGCGATGACAAATTGGCCTGTTCTGGATGCCAATCTCAGCAGCGTAAGTTTGTTACTCTCATTATCACTGTAAGACTTAATTAACTCTATCGCTGCAAGAATGACGAAGAGGTTAACCGAAGCTTGATAAGTGCTGTAGGTGCCCACAACGACAGCAACACCAAGCAGAAAGTTTTTATATTCTTGCTGATATCTATAGCTGTAAGCTATCAATGGCAATGAAATGCTGATGAGTAGTGTCAGACTGTCAAATCTATATAACAATATCTCTGGCGTGGAAGGAGCTAGCAGATAGGTTAGTGGAATAATCGCATAAATTTTGTGACTGGGTAGATAGACTTTTGCATAGGCATTGAGGCAGATGACGAGAATGATACTGCCAAATATTAACGGCAATGGGTAAAGATCAACAAGATGGCTTCTGAAGTTAATGATTTTCATTACTAAATCGGCAATAGGTCGCCCATCGGCCCCCCAGTTGGTATAACCAATGGTGGCTCTGCCCATATCATCGACATAATACAGGTTTGCCAATAGAACTGGCAGTATGAGTAGTCCTATAGCATAGCTGAGGAGTTTTAAATGGCTATGGTTTTTCATTTTTTGCCTTTCAGTAAATAGCGTGGTCTTTTTTTAGTTTCGATATAGATCCTGCCAATATACTCGCCGAGTACACCGATCCCTATCAATTGCACACCACCAAGAAACAGTATTGAAACAAGAATCGAAGGATACCCAGCAACGGGATTTCCCCAAATCAGCTTATCAATGATCATCCATACCCCATAGAAAAAGGATAAAGCTGCCACAAAAAAGCCGATATATGACCAGATCCTGAGCGGGAGTGTTGAAAAACTGGTAAAACCTTCAAGTGCCAGGTTCCATAACTTCCAGCCATTAAATTTTGTCTGACCTGCGATTCGCTCGGTACGGGTGTATTCCACGACCGCAGTATCTCCTTCCACCCAACCGAGGATCCCCTTCATAAACAAATTTCTCTCCTGCAACAATTTGATATTTTCTACTGTTTCTCGGGAGAGCAGTCGGAAATCGCCTACGTTCTCTTCAATTTTGGAAGAACTTATTTTATTGTGAAGTTTATAGAACCATCTGGCTGTTTTACGCTTGAAAGGACTGTCGGTGCTCCTATCGGCCCGTTTGGCTAGCACGATCTGCCAGCCTTCCTGCCATTTATTGATCAACTGAGGAATGACTTCGATAGGATCCTGAAGGTCAACATCAATCGGGATGACCGCATCGCCGATGGCATGTTCCAAGCCAGCCAAGAGGGCGGGTTCCTTGCCAAAATTTCTTATGAAGCTGAGGGCCTTTACGGCTGGGTCCGCATTTGCAAGTGATTGAATAATCTGCTCGGTCGCATCTTTGCTACCATCATTAATGAAGACAATTTCGATATCATATTCGGACAGCTTTTCTTTTACTGTACGATAGAATATAGGTATTGCATCTTCTTCGTTGAAGACTGGAACAACTAATGAAATTTTCATTTTTTCACCCTGAAAACAATGAAATTAGAATAGACAAAGCCTGCTATAAGGCTGATAAAGGAAAATGCGACTAGCGTGATCAGGGGAGGAGTATGCATTTTATCAGCCGACCACCCTATAGTTGCCGCCATTGCCCCCATAAAGAGCACAAACAGTATATAGCGCAGAGAGGTTGCCTTTGCTTGAAATGTCCAGCGAGCGTTGGCAAAAAATGAGAAGGTTACTGCGACACAAAATGCTGCTGAATTGGCCAGTAACTGACTGGCTCCCAGCGTGTATAAAGCCGCGAATACCAACCAGTGGATCAGTGTATTAATTAACCCTATTGATGTATACCTGGCGAATAATGATAATATTTTGGATGGCTGGCCCACTCTAGGATCCTGTTTTTGGTGTTTACTCTAGCTACCCAGCATCTTAGCCGTTGTTGGTTAGATGAAAAAGCAGCAATTGCCGTGCTGGGAATGAAATGTTGATTTTATGATCCTGTCTTGGTGGCACGAGCCCTGTGGGCTGGTTTTCTGCTGTGTACCGGATATAACTTCACCTGCTCTAATTAGTTACAGGGGGATTTCTGAGCGCGCAGATTATACGTCTTACACCCGTTTTTTCACTAACTGTTCGCTGTGGTGGAGGCAATCGCGGGCATGATCGAGCTCGAACTCGTGCTGGAGCAGCGCCATAAACAGCAGGTCGGTCAGGGCGAACTGCGCGGTGCTGGAAGATATCGCCGCGCTGCGGATATTGGGCTCTTGCGCAATGGTATAAAGGCAGTGATCGGCCCGTTGCTGTAGGCCATTAGGCGAGAAACTGGTCAGAGCCAACACCTTGGCTCCGGCAATACGTGCTTCTTCGGCGGCCAGGTTGATTTCACGCCGTTCGCCGCTAAACGAGATCGCCAGCAGCAGGTCATCCTTACTCAGCGCCTTTATCGTCGCCAGTTGAACGTACATATCCGCTTCTGCCACCGCCATCACGCCAATCTTTAGCAGCTTGAACGACAGGTCTTTGGCCACTAGCCCGGAAGCCCCGATGCCGACCAAGATCACCCGCCTCGCCGCACGCAGCATCTCCAGGGCGGTAAGCAGCCGCTGTTCACTGTTGATATCCAGAGTAGCTCGTAATGCGGCCTGCTTTTCCAGCAGCAATTTCTCGCCGACGGTTTTGAGTGGATCGCTGCTCAGAATGTGATTATGGACAGTCACCACCGGTGCGACCTGCGGTTGAGCCAACACCTCACCCAATGCCAGTTTCAGCGCCGGAAATCCTTTGTAGCCCAGTTTCTGGGCGAACTTGACCACGCTCGATTGGCTGACACCGGCCAACTGGGCCAGCTTTTGTGAGCTGAGGTGAAGGGCCTGTTCGGCGTTATCCAACAGAAAGTCCGCCAGTTTGCGATCGTTTTGTGCCAGCGTTGGGTAAATCTGACGAATGCGAAGAAGGGTACTCATGGTTTTTTCCTTTGAGCCAACTGGCATTCTGCCACGCCGGTGGCAAAACGGGCAGCAATCATTTTTGCGAGCAGCAACACTATGACTTGATGAGTTAACGCGCCTTTGGCGTTGACCAATGTCGGTTGTATCTGGTTGGTCTAGTGATTACGATAATAGCCGGTTGTATTTTCACCTGCATAATGGGGTCAACGATCCCGAGGAGTAACGCTTGACTGACAAAGCGGTTGCACAGGCCCAGCGCGTGGTATTTTTCGATCTGGATGGCACCTTGCATCAGGAAGACATGTTTGGCAGTTTCCTGCGCTTTTTGCTACGGCATCTGCCGTTGAACCTGGTGCTGGTGGTGCCGCTGTTGCCCATTATCGGATTGGGTTTGTTGATCGGTGGGCGGGCAACGCGCTGGCCCATGAGCCTGCTATTGTGGGCAATGACTTTTGGCCGTTCAGAGGCCAGGCTGAAAGCGCTGGAGGCGAAATTCGTCGACTATTTTCGCCGTAAGGTCACCGCCTTTCCGGTCGTGCAGATGCGTTTGCGTCAGTACCTGGATGCCCAGGATGCTCAAGTATGGTTGATCACCGGCTCGCCGGAACGGCTGGTGGAGCAGGTTTATCGGGACTCTGCGTTCTTGCCACGGGTACAACTGGTGGGGAGCAGCATTGTGCGTCGTTACGGGGGCTGGGTATTGCCCATGCGCTGTCTGGGAGTACAAAAGGTGGTGCAACTGGAGCAGCGTCTGGGAGCGCCATTGAAATTGTTCAGTGGCTACAGTGACAGCAAGCAGGATAACCCTTTGCTCTATTTTTGCGAACACCGCTGGCGGGTGGGTAAAGAAGGTGAGTTACAGCAGTTGGATTAAATAAAGCTCCCCCAGTAAAACGAGGGAGCCTGGCAGCGGTTACATGGCTGCTTTAAAGATTGCAACGATCTGTTCGTGGCTTGCCTGAATTGGGTTGGTAAATCCGCAGGCATCGTTCAGGGCGTTAGTGGCTAACGTAGCAAAGTCTTCTTCTTTGACTTGCAGATCGCGTAAGCCAGCAGGAATTCCCACGTCTTTCGCCAGTTGGCGAATGGCGGCGATACAAGCGGCAGCCCCTTGCTCATCGCTAAGGCCTGCAACATTTACGCCCATAGCGGCGGCAATGTCTTTCAGACGCCCTGCGGCCACCTGAGTATTGAACTCTTGCACGTGCGGCAACAGCACGGCGTTACACACGCCATGTGGCAGGTTGTAGAAACCACCCAACTGGTGCGCCATAGCGTGCACATAACCTAATGAGGCGTTATTAAATGCCATACCGGCCAGGAACTGGGCATAGGCCATGTTCTCGCGCGCCTGCATGTTTTGCCCATCGTTGACCGCATCACGTAAAGACTCGGCAATCATGGTGGCGGCTTTCAGCGCGCAGGCATCGGTGATTGGGTTGGCGGCGCTGGAGACGTAAGCTTCGATAGCGTGGGTCAGAGCATCCATACCCGTGGCGGCGGTGAGGCCTTTTGGCATGCCAGCCATCAGGTGAGGATCGTTTACCGACAGGATCGGGGTGACATGCTTGTCGACAATCGCCATTTTGATGTGGCGCGCTTCGTCGGTGATGATACAAAAACGCGTCATCTCGGAAGCGGTACCCGCAGTGGTGTTGATCGCGACGACCGGCAGCTGTGGCTTAGCTGAGCGATCAACCCCTTCATAGTCTTTGATTTCCCCGCCGTTAGCGGCGACCAGGGCAATCCCTTTCGCACAGTCATGCGGCGAACCGCCACCCAGAGAAACGACACAGTCGCAGCGATGTTCGCGCAACAGTGCCAGGCCCTGTTTTACGTTTTCCGTGGTCGGGTTGGGATGTGTGCCGTCATAGACGCAGCTTTCAATGTTCTGTGCCGCTAACAGGGCTTGCACCTGAGCGACGACGCCAATGCCGTTCAAAACCTTGTCGGTCACGATCAGTGCGTTATGCAGACCATGCTCTTTCATGGTTTTTGCCGCGTCTTCCAGACAGCCGGAACCAATCATGTTGACGGAAGGGATAAAGAATGTTGAGGCAGCCATAACCTACTCCTTATAAAGGCTTTTTGCGTGAGGTAAACCTTATCGTGCTAATGCATAAGAGAATATGATCTATCACAATTTAGTTAGAAAAAATTTGCTTAATTTTACAGCTTGATTTTCCACCAGTTTATAACGTTTATCTGAAATTTTAAGAGGTGAACAAAATTTAATCATCATTAAATATGATGTTATTGATTTGTTGGTGGCGTTTTGAGCGATCGACAAACGTGGCAGGTTCAAGCTTATTTGCATCAACAAGGCCGAGTGGCTGCGGCAAAAGGGACTAGTGTGTATAATGCCCGCCGCGATGCGCACGAGGACTGATGTGGTGAATGAATATAGTGATGAGTATTGGATGCGTCAGGCGTTAAGCCTGGCTCAACGTGCGCAGGAAGAAGGTGAGGTGCCGGTTGGGGCGCTGCTGGTGCTGGACAATCAGGTGATTGGCGAAGGTTGGAACCGGCCGATCGGCCGCCACGATCCCACCGCTCATGCTGAAATCATGGCGCTGCGGCAGGGGGGGGCGGTATTGCAGAATTACCGCCTGCTGAATGCCACGCTGTATGTCACGCTGGAGCCTTGCGTGATGTGCGCCGGGGCTATGGTGCATAGCCGCATCCGTCGTTTGGTATACGGTGCGGCCGATGAAAAAACCGGAGCGGTGGGTTCGCTGGTGGATATTCTGCGCCATCCGGGCATGAATCATCAGGTAGAAATCGTCTCGGGCGTGCTGGCAGAAGAGTGCGCCGCCACGCTCAGCAACTTTTTCCGCATGCGTCGCGAGCAGAAAAAAGCGCTGAAACTGGCGCAGCGGGCCGCAAAAGACCCGCAGTAACGAATTATCGGGAATAACTACAGGGCCAGCGCCAGTTCGGCCTCCACGGCCGGATAGCCCTTGGCCAGTTCGGCCTGTTTCATCGCTTCTACCGCTTTCTTCTCTTTTTCCAACAGATAGCCCACCAGGCTGACCTGATAACGGCGGATGTTTTCCACGTAGTTATAGGCTTCGCGGCCACGGGCATAGCCATAGGTGAGTGACGGATAGTAGCGCTTCTGGCTCAGCATCGGCAGGCGCTGTTTCACATCGACCCAGCTGTCGGGGTTGCCTTGTTGGCTTTTGGTGAGTTTACGCGCGTCCAGCATATGGCCCCAGCCCATGTTATAGGCGGCCAATGCGAACCAGATCCGTTCATCTTCCGGCACCGTGTCGGGTACCTTCTCCATCAGACGTTGCAGATAGAGCGCCCCGCCTTGAATACTCTGCTCCGGATCGAGCCTGTCGGTGACGCCCAGGCCGTCGGCGGTAGCTCTGGTCAGCATCATCAGCCCACGGACACCGGTGGGGGAGGTCGCCTGCGGATTCCAGTGCGATTCCTGGTAAGCGATGGCGGCCAGCAGCTTCCAGTCAATTTCGCTGGCATACTTTTCAAACAGCGAACGGAAAGTGGGCAATACCGAGTCGATGGCCGACAGGAAGGTTTTGGTATCAACGTAGTCAAAACTGCCCACGTGCCCCAGATACTTCTCTTCCAACCGGGCCAGCGTGCCGTCTTCTACCCTTTGGCTATAAAAATCCAGCAGCGCGGCGTACAGGCTATCGTCATTGCTACGCTTCAGATACCAGGTCACAGGTTCTTCATCGGTAATGTCAAAAGCGACGGCCAGCTGTGGATGGATGCGTTGCAGCAGGGCAATGGTCACGGAGTCGCCGATGGTGTAATCCAGCTTGCCATCGGCCACCTGTTCCAGCAGCTCTTTCGAGGTCATATCGCTTGATGCTTCCCAACTGAGATCGGGGTATTTGCTTTGTTTGAGCTGCTTTAGCGTGCTGACGTGGGCCGAACCGGAGGCCACCGCCAGCTTGCCTTTGATATCGGCAAAGGTTTTTGGCCGCGTGGTTCCCAGCCGGTAAACCAACTGCTGGGAAACGGAATAGTACGCTGGGCCGGTACTGGCGCGGCTGAGGCGATCCCGGTTGTAGATCAGCCCGGCGGCGAGAATATCGGCATTGTCATCATCGAGATCGTCAAACAGGTCATTGATGTTTTGGTGTGGGATCACCACCAGCTTGACCCCCAGGTAGTTGGCAAAGCTTTTGGCCAGCTCATAGTCAAAGCCACTCGGCCCCTGCGGGGTAGTGAAATAGGTTAACGGTGAGTTTAACGTGCTGACGCGCAATTCTCCCCGCGATTTGATCGCCTCGAGCTGGCCTCCCTGTCCACCACGCCAGGCGATATTGGGCCACAGGGCAAGCGCCAGTAGCAGGGCCACAACACCGATTAGAATGTAATTTATTTTTAGGCGCTTCAAATAGTTATCTCAAATAAATGCACGCTTTATGTTGACCGTAATCAGGATTTTTTCATGGTTAAATCACCAGTGCCGGGGCATTTTGCGCAACATTACGCCAGCGCGCAACTTTATTGATAGGTTATGAGAATTCGGCAACGGGAATAGCTTTTATCAATAATAGCTACGCAAACGGTTTCGTCGGCGGCTTGGATTATCTATAATGGCGCGCGTTTTCCCCCTGTTGCGCCCAATGAAGTGCTGAACCCAGTTGCTTCGAAGACGAGAGAACTTTGATTATGGAAATACTGCGTGGTTCGCCCGCTTTATCGGCTTTTCGTATTACCAAACTACTGTCCCGCTGCCAGGATGCTCAACTCCCGATCGTTGATATCTATGCTGAGTACGTTCACTTTGCCGATGTCAGCGCACCGTTAAGCGCCGAAGAGCAGGCCAAGCTGCAGCGGCTGCTCAAGTACGGCCCTTCTCTCGCTGAACATGCTCCGCAAGGCCGACTGCTGTTGGTGACGCCACGCCCGGGCACCATTTCGCCGTGGTCTTCCAAAGCCACCGATATCGCCCATAACTGTGGCCTGACGCAGGTGGTTCGTCTTGAACGCGGCCTGGCATTTTATGTCACAGCGCCGACCCTGAACGAGGCCCAGTGGCAACAGCTTGCCACCCTGCTGCACGATCGCATGATGGAAACGGTATTCAGCGAGCTGCAACAGGCGGAAACACTGTTCTCTCATCATCAGCCCGCACCGTATCAGACGGTGGATATCCTGGCCCAAGGCCGCAGCGCGCTGGAACAGGCCAACACCAAACTGGGGCTGGCCCTGGCGCAGGACGAGATCGACTACCTGCTGGCCGCCTTTACCGAGTTGGGGCGCAACCCAACGGATATTGAGCTGTACATGTTCGCACAGGCCAACTCCGAACATTGCCGCCACAAGATTTTCAACGCCGACTGGGTCATCGACGGCGAACAGCAACCGAAGTCGCTGTTCAAGATGATCAAAAATACCTTTGAGCAGACGCCGGACTACGTGCTTTCTGCCTATAAAGATAACGCAGCGGTGATGGAAGGTTCCCAGGTAGGGCGCTTCTTTGCCGCGCCGCAAAGCGGTCTGTATGACTATCATCAGGAAGAAGCACACATCCTGATGAAGGTGGAAACCCACAACCATCCAACGGCGATCTCGCCTTGGCCAGGAGCTGCGACCGGTTCTGGCGGTGAAATCCGCGACGAAGGCGCAACCGGCCGTGGCGCGAAGCCGAAAGCTGGCCTGGTAGGGTTCTCGGTTTCCAACCTGCGTATTCCGGGTTTCGAACAGCCTTGGGAACAGGATTTCGGCAAACCGGATCGCATCGTCACCGCGCTGGATATCATGACCGAAGGCCCATTGGGCGGCGCGGCATTCAATAACGAGTTTGGTCGTCCGGCGCTGGTCGGTTACTTCCGTACTTATGAAGAGCGCGTCAATAGCCACAACGGCGTTGAGCTGCGTGGCTACCACAAACCGATCATGCTGGCAGGCGGCCTGGGCAACATCCGCGCCGATCATGTGCAAAAAGGTGAGATCACCGTTGGTGCCAAACTGGTGGTGCTGGGTGGCCCGGCGATGAACATCGGTTTGGGCGGCGGGGCGGCTTCGTCGATGGCCTCTGGCCAGTCTGATGCCGATCTGGATTTTGCTTCGGTGCAGCGTGATAACCCGGAAATGGAACGCCGCTGCCAGGAAGTGATCGACCGCTGCTGGCAGATGGGCGATAGCAACCCGATCTTGTTTATCCACGATGTGGGTGCCGGTGGCCTGTCGAACGCGATGCCGGAACTGGTTAGCGACGGTGGCCGCGGTGGCCGGTTCGAACTGCGTGACATTCTCAACGACGAGCCGGGCATGAGCCCGCTGGAAGTGTGGTGTAACGAATCCCAAGAGCGTTATGTGATGGCGGTTGCGCCTGAGCAGATGGCGACCTTCGAGGAAATCTGCCGCCGTGAGCGCGCGCCTTTCGCGGTGATTGGCGAAGCGACGGAAGAACGCCATCTGACGCTCAACGATCGTCACTTTGACAATCAGCCGATCGACATGCCGTTGGATGTGCTGCTGGGCAAAACGCCAAAAATGACCCGCGACGTGAAACGTCAACAGGCGAGCGGCGAAGCGTTGCAGCGTGCTGGTATCTCCATTGCCGATGCGGTCAAGCGGGTGCTGCACTTGCCAGCCGTCGCGGAGAAAACCTTCCTGATCACCATTGGCGACCGTACCGTCACCGGCATGGTTGCGCGTGACCAGATGGTCGGCCCGTGGCAGATCCCGGTAGCCGACTGTGCAGTAACCACGGCCAGCCTGGACAGCTATTACGGGGAAGCGATGTCGATCGGTGAGCGTGCTCCCGTCGCATTGCTGGATTTTGCCGCCTCTGGCCGCCTGGCGGTAGGGGAAGCGTTGACCAACCTGGCCGCGGTGGAAATCGGTTCGCTCAAGCGGGTGAAACTTTCCGCCAACTGGATGGCCGCAGCGGGCCACCCTGGCGAAGATGCCGGTCTGTATGAAGCGGTGAAGGCGGTGGGGGAAGAACTTTGCCCAGCGCTGGGGATCACCATTCCGGTGGGCAAAGACTCGATGTCGATGAAAACCCGCTGGCAGGAAGGCAATGAACAGCGGGAAATGACGTCACCACTGTCGCTGGTGATCACCGCATTTGCTCGCGTCGAAGATGTGCGCCACACCGTGACGCCGCAACTGCGTACCGACAAGGGTGAAAGTGCGCTGTTACTGATCGACCTGGGCAATGGTCACAATGCCCTGGGGGCAACGGCGTTGGCGCAGGTCTATCGCCAACTGGGCGACAAGCCAGCCGATGTACGCAACGTGGAGCAATTGGCCGGTTTCTTCAACGCGATGCAGCAGCTGGTGGCGGATCGTGCGCTGTTGGCCTATCACGACCGTTCCGATGGCGGCCTGTTGGTCACCTTGGCCGAGATGGCGTTTGCCGGGCATTGCGGCGTGGAAGTCGATATTCAGGCGCTGGGTTCCGACGCCTTGGCTGCCTTGTTCAACGAAGAACTGGGTGCGGTGATCCAGGTGCCTGCTGCGCAGCTGGCAGCCGTACAGCAAGTATTTGCCCAACACGGTCTGACGGATAACGTGCATCACCTTGGCCAGGCGCTGAGTGGCGATCGTTTCGTTATCACCAGCGCTGGCAAACCGGTGTACAGCGAAAGCCGCAACACCCTGCGTACCTGGTGGGCTGAAACCACCTGGCAGATGCAGCGCCTGCGTGATAACCCGGAATGTGCCGATCAGGAGCACCAGGCCAAGCAGGATGAACGCGATCCGGGCCTGAACGTCAAGCTGACCTTCGCGACCGATGACGACATCGCGGCACCTTATATCGCCAAGGGCGCACGCCCCAAGGTTGCGGTATTGCGTGAGCAAGGGGTTAACTCCCACGTTGAGATGGCGGCGGCGTTCCACCGTGCCGGTTTTGATGCGGTTGACGTTCACATGAGCGATCTGCTGGCAGGCCGCCGCGATCTGCAAGAGTTCCACACGTTAGTGGCCTGTGGCGGCTTCTCTTATGGCGACGTGTTGGGTGCCGGGGAAGGCTGGGCGAAATCGATACTGTTCAACGAGCGCGTACGTGATGAGTTTGCCGATTTCTTCCATCGCCCGCAGACCTTGGCACTGGGCGTTTGTAACGGTTGCCAGATGATGTCTAACCTGCGTGAACTGATCCCGGGGGCTGAGCATTGGCCGCGCTTTGTGCGCAACCTGTCGGATCGTTTCGAAGCGCGCTTCAGTCTGGTGGAAGTGGCCAGTAGCCCGTCGCTGTTTATGCAGGGTATGACAGGCTCGCGCATGCCGATTGCCGTTTCTCATGGTGAAGGTCATGTAGAAGTGCGCGATGCGGCGCATCTGGCGGCGTTGGAACATCACGGCCTGGTTGCGTTGCGCTTTGTCGACAATCATGGTCAAGTGACCGAAGCTTACCCTGCCAACCCGAATGGTTCACCGAATGGGATTACCGCAGTGACCAGCCGCAATGGCCGCGCCACCGTAATGATGCCGCATCCTGAACGCGTGTTCCGCACCGTCAGCAACTCCTGGCATCCAGAGGAGTGGGGTGAAGACAGCCCTTGGATGCGCATGTTCCGCAACGCTCGCAAGCAACTGGGGTGATTTAACCTGAGGTTTGCGTGAAAGTTTACTAAGGCGCCGCGTTGGCGCCTTTTTTTATTTCTTTATTTTTTAAGTGGTTAGCTAATATGTCGGTTTTTTGAGACAAAGGCCATATTGCCTGTCTCTAAAAAGAGACATTTAACTCATTGATTTTAATCAGGGTTAAAGCGATTGGATTTAGTTGTCGTGTTTTGGCGACGGTGTGTCGGATTAATACTCAAACTCGACTACCCAGGTAGCGCGCTGGACGTGACGTTAAAATAATTTATTGTTAATAAACAATATGATGAAAATATTTTTATAAAGTTGGCACGGATGGTGCATTATAACTATCAGTTGCTCATTCACCTTTTTATGATTGGCCCCGTCTAGTACGGAACAGCGCCTCATAAGCCTCCGAATGATGCCTAAGAAATGGTGCCTATCGTCCAACCAAACCGATAACAGACGCGCAAGCGACTTTATCAAGCATCGGACGACACGTGGAGTGAGGCACCGCCTAGTATCCAACTGTGATGAAGCGTTCATCAATCCCGGATACTTTTTGGATGCTATTCGTCCTGATCAGATGCCAGCCTAGTGCTACATCACCTGGGGACGAGGAGTAAGGGCATCCACATATTCCTTGCGATGGGGCATCATGCCCCAGCGTCAATATCCAAACCGCATTGCCTTCGTTATTTCCCTCGATACGTTCTCAAACCACATCAGTTTCCTCTTTTGGGGATAACGCGTTTTTGCTTATCTAAGCGCCATTAATCCGCTGCCGGGCTTTTCTCTCCCCGGATTGTCGGTTAGCATCTGGGCAGACTAGAGATAATGAGATGATTTCTTTGAAAAGATGGCGTCTATTTCCACGCTCGTTGCGCCAATTGGTCGTAATGGCGTTCCTGCTGGTGCTGTTACCGCTGCTGGTATTGGCTTATCAGGCCTACCAAAGCCTGGATCATCTCAGCGCGCAGGCGGCAGATATCAACCGTACGACGCTGGTGGATGCCCGCCGTAGTGAGGCAATGACCAGCGTGGCGCTGGAAATGGAGCGCAGCTATCGCCAGTATTGCGTACTGGTCGATCCGACCCTGGAGCGGCTGTACCAGAACCAGCGTAAACAGTATTCACAAATGCTGGATGCCCACGCCCCGATCCTGCCGGACGAACGTTACTACCAGACACTACGTAAACTGCTGACTCAGCTTGCCACCATCAAGTGCCAGAGCAGCGGGCCGGACAAGGACGCTTCACAACTGTTAGAGTCTTTTTCACATTCCAACGCCGAAATGGTCCAGGCCACGCGCACCGTGATTTTTTCCCGTGGGCAGCAACTGCAACAGGCGATCGCCGAGCGCGGCCAATACTTTGGCTGGCAGGCGCTGTTGCTGTTCCTGGTCAGCGTGCTGTTGGTGGTACTGTTTACCCGCATGATTATCGGGCCCGTCAAGGCCGTTGAGCGTATGATTAACCGTTTGGGGGAAGGGCGACCCATCGGCATGACGGCGTCCTTTAAAGGTCCACGTGAACTGCGTTCTTTGGCTCAGCGTATTGTCTGGTTGAGCGAGCGCCTGGCCTGGCTGGAATCGCAGCGCCATGAGTTCCTGCGCCATATCTCCCATGAGTTGAAAACGCCGCTGGCCAGCATGCGTGAAGGCACCGAGCTGTTGGCTGATGGTGTGGCAGGCCCGCTCACCTCCGATCAGAAAGAGGTGGTGGCGATCCTCGATCAGAGCAGCCGCCATCTACAATTGCTGATTGAGCAACTGCTGGATTACAACCGCAAACTGGCAGATGGCCCGTCGGAACATGAAAACGTCGAGCTGGAAGAACTGGTGGATATGGTGGTCGCCGCCCACAGTTTGCCAGCTCGTGCCAAGATGATCCGTACGGAAGTCAAACTTGAGGCGGAAATCTGCTGGGCAGAGCCTACGCTATTAATGCGCGTACTGGATAATCTCTACTCCAATGCGGTGCACTACGGCAAGGAATCCGGTAACATTTGGATCCGCAGCCGCCAGGTCGGCCAACGGGTACAGATTGACGTTGCCAATACCGGCAGCGCGATCCCGCAAGCGGAACGCACCATGATTTTTGAGCCTTTTTTCCAGGGGAGTCACCAGAGAAAAGGGGCCGTTAAAGGAAGCGGACTGGGGCTGAGCATTGCACAGGACTGTATTCGCCGTATGCGTGGCGAATTGACATTGGTGGATCTCGCCGATGCCGACGTCTGCTTCCGTATTGAATTGCCATTAACCGCCGAGAATGAATAAATAATGTACACAGGGTCTAATCGCGCTTATCAATCGCAGACCGAAGGTTCACCGCGTGTTTCTCTACGCGCACCGCTCGGCAAACATTCGCTTTCTTTTTTGGGCACGATCCTTTTTGCCCCGTTTCTGCTGATCGGCTGTGTCGATCGTGCCGTCAGTAGCGGCCCGGCCCAGCAGCAACAGGAAGCGATCCCGGATACCAAGGTGGTGGATTACCGCATTGCGCCTTGCGATACGCTATGGCAACTTGACGAAAAAGAAGCCTTGGAAAACTCACTCTTTTGGCTAAGGGCGATGGACTGCGCCGATCGTATTGGCTCCACGCAGGCCAGAGCGTTGGCGAAAACCCTGCCGGGCAACGATTGGCAGAACGTGTTCAAGCAAAGCATTTTGCTGGGCAGCGCTGAGCCAAGCTCGAGCGAGCGCCGCCAGATCATCGATCGTCTGAACAGCTATCGCCTCGAATTCCCTAACTCGCTGCGTCCATTGCTGCAACTGTGGCGTCAGCAGCAGGCGTTGCAAGTGAACCTGTTTGACGAGCGGGCGCGTTACCAGCACCTGCAGGAAAGTTCGGACAGCCAGATCGATTCGCTGCGCCAGAACCAGATCCATCTGCAGAGCCAGTTGCAGGAGACCTCCCGCAAACTGGAGAACCTGACCGATATCGAACGCCAGCTTTCGTCACGCAAGCAACTGCAGGGGGAAATCCCGGAAAGCAGCGTGGCGCAGCCTAAAGCAGATGCTGCAGGCAAGCCCGCAGCACCCGCCAAAGTGGCCGAGCCCGCAGAGCCAGCCCCGGTGACTGAAACCGGTACCGCCTTGCCGGTAGAGCCGGAAGAGACCTACACGCCGCCCGCGGCTAACAAGGAGTCCCCAGCGCAATGACAGCTCGCAAACCGGCCAATCTTTTGTTGGTTGACGACGATCCCAGCCTGCTTAAGCTGTTGGGAATGCGCCTGACCAGCGAAGGTTTTCACGTTACCACGGCGGAAAGCGGACAAGAGGCCTTGCGTCTGCTGGCCCGTGAAAAGATCGACCTGGTGATCAGCGATCTGCGGATGGATGAAATGGACGGCATGGCGCTGTTTGCCGAGATCCAGAAATACCAGCCGGGGATGCCGGTGATCATCCTGACCGCCCACGGTTCCATCCCGGACGCAGTGGCGGCGACCCAGCAGGGGGTGTTCAGCTTCCTGACCAAGCCGGTCGATCGTGATGCGCTGTATAAGGCGATCGATGAAGCGCTGTCGCTGTCGTCGATCCCTGCCGGTGATGACAGCTGGCGTGAGGATTTTGTCACCCGTAGCCCGATTATGCTGCGGTTGCTTGAACAGGCCAAGATGGTCGCCCAGTCGGACGTCAGCGTGCTGATCAATGGCCAGAGCGGCACCGGCAAAGAGGTGCTGGCACAGGCCATCCATGCGGCTAGCCCACGGGCCAAGAAAGCCTTTATCGCCATCAACTGCGGTGCGTTGCCGGAGCAACTGCTGGAGTCGGAGCTGTTTGGTCATGCCAAGGGGGCGTTCACCGGTGCCGTCAGCAGCCGTGAAGGTTTGTTCCAGGCGGCAGAAGGGGGCACGCTGTTCCTGGATGAGATTGGCGATATGCCGCTCTCGCTGCAGGTAAAATTGCTACGCGTGTTGCAGGAACGCAAGGTGCGTCCACTGGGCAGCAACCGCGATCTGGATATTGACGTACGTATCATTTCCGCCACCCACCGCGATCTGCCTAAGGCGATGGTAAAAAATGAGTTCCGTGAAGATCTCTATTACCGTCTGAACGTGGTTAACCTGAAAATACCGGCGCTCAACGAGCGGGCCGAAGATATCCCGCTGCTGGCCAACCATCTGTTACGTGCTTCGGCGCTGCGCCACAAACCTTTTGTACGCAGTTTCTCCTCCGATGCCATGAAACGCCTGATGACCGCCAGTTGGCCCGGCAACGTGCGCCAGTTGGTGAACGTGATCGAGCAGTGCGTGGCATTGACCACGGCGCCGGTGATCAGTGAAGCGCTGGTCGAGCAGGCGCTAGAAGGGGAAAACACGGCGCTGCCGACCTTTGTCGAGGCGCGCAACCAGTTTGAATTACACTATTTACGTAAACTGTTGCAGATCACCAAGGGTAACGTCACCCAGGCCGCGCGCATGGCGGGCCGTAACCGTACTGAGTTCTATAAATTGTTGTCGCGCCATGAACTGGATGCCAACGATTTCAAAGAATGATGTTTTCTTTTCTGAACCTGCATGCGCAGGTTCTCAACAAAGTAGCCGGAATGATTTACACTCCGTTTTCTTTGTTGTGGCATGGCAGACCATAGAGATATGAGCAGATCACTTTCCATTGCGTTGGCCCAGCTGAATTTGCTGGTGGGCGATATTGAAGGCAACAGCGAGCGCATGTTGCAAACCGTGCAGGAGCAGCAGAAGGCGGGAGCCGATCTGGTCATGTTCACCGAACTGGCGCTGTCCGGCTACCCGCCGGAAGACCTGCTGTACCGTGATGATTTCTACCAGCGCTGTGATACTCAGCTAAGCCGCTTGCAGCAGGCCTCCGCCGATGTGGCGATCCTGGTCGGCCACCCGTGGCGTGAAGACGGCAAGCTGTATAACGCGCTGTCCCTGTTCTCTGAGGGGGCCTTGCAGGCCCGTTACTTCAAGCAACAGCTGCCTAACTACGGCGTATTCGATGAGAAGCGCTATTTCCATGCGGGCGATAAAAACTGCGTGGTGGAGCTGAAAGGTTATCGTCTGGGATTGCTGATCTGCGAAGATTTGTGGTTCCCGGAACCGGTCGATGCGGCGAAAGCGGTGGGGGCAGAGATCCTGCTGTCGATCAACGCTTCCCCGTATAACCGTGAAAAGCCGTATATCCGCAAAACCCTGATGGCGGGCCACTGCCAGCGTACCGGTCTGCCGTTGGTCTATCTGAATCAGATCGGCGGGCAGGACGAACTGATTTTCGACGGCTGTTCAAAAGTCTTTGATGCCGCTGGCAATATGACTCATCGCCTGGCGGCTTTCGCCGAGCAGGTGACTCTGCTTGAGTTCAAAGGCCTGGAAGTGGTGCCGATGACGGCTCCGGCGGCGGAGTTGCCACAGCTGGCGCAGGTGTATGAAGCGCTGGTGCTGGCCGTACGAGACTATGTGACCAAGAACGGTTTCAAAGGTGCGGTGCTGGGCTTGTCTGGCGGGATCGACTCGGCGCTGACCCTGGCGATCGCCGTGGATGCGTTGGGCAAAGACAAGGTTCAAGCCTTGATGATGCCGTTCCGCTATACGGCAGACATCAGCATCGCCGATGCCAAGGAAGAGGCCGAAATCCTCGGTATCGAATTTGACATCGTCTCGATTGAACCGATGTTCGACGCCTTTATGGGCCAGCTCGCCCCGATGTTTGCTGATAGCGCACGGGATACCACCGAAGAAAACCTGCAGGCCCGCTGCCGTGGCGTGGTGCTGATGGCGTTGTCTAACAAACGCGGTAGCATCGTGTTAACCACGGGTAACAAAAGCGAGGTGGCTGTCGGGTATTGCACGCTGTATGGTGATATGGCCGGTGGCTTCGACGTATTGAAAGATGTGCCGAAAACCCTGGTGTTCAAGCTTTCCGAATACCGTAATACTGTCTCCTACGTGATCCCTCAGCGGGTGATCGATCGTCCACCGTCTGCTGAACTGGCGCCGGATCAGCTCGATCAGGACAGCCTGCCACCGTATGACATTCTGGATGCTATTCTGGAAGGTTATGTCGAGCGCGATAAATCGGTTGCCGATCTGGTTGCTGAGGGCTTTGAAGAAGCCGTGGTGCGCAAGGTGATCCGCCTGGTGGATATCAACGAGTATAAACGCCGTCAGGCCGCCGTCGGGCCGCGCATTACCGCTCGTAACTTTGGCAAAGACCGCCGCTACCCGATCACCTCCGGCTTTGGCCGTAAAAATTGGTAATTAAGGAATAAAAATGAAAAAAATTGACGCGATTATCAAGCCCTTCAAACTGGATGACGTGCGTGAAGCACTGGCCGAAGTAGGCATCACCGGCATGACGGTGACCGAAGTGAAAGGCTTTGGTCGCCAGAAGGGCCATACCGAACTGTACCGTGGTGCCGAGTATATGGTCGACTTCCTGCCAAAGGTTAAAATCGAGATCGTAGTGGCTGACGATATCGTGGACACCTGTGTGGAAACCATCATGCAGACGGCGCAGACCGGTAAAATCGGCGACGGTAAAATCTTTGTCTTCGACGTGGCCCGTGTGGTGCGTATCCGTACCGGCGAGCAGGACGAAGAAGCGATTTAATCATTCGGCTGACAAGCCAACAGGCTCACAACAAAGGCGCGGCTTAGCTGCGCCTTTGTTGTTTTTGTGCACTGCCTCCCTATTTGCGTTCTAAAAAAGCGAACGATATCGCGTTTTTCACACATTTCCTGATGGCTTTCCGGTGAGCATCTACACTCAAACCAACTGTTTTGTTTGAGGTTGTTACCATGATGACGTTACGCCAAATCCGCCATTTTATTGCCGTGGCCGAAACCGGGTCGATCTCGGCGGCGGCGCAGGCGGTGTTTGTGTCACAGTCTTCGCTTACGCTGGCGATCCAGCAGTTGGAAACCGACATTGGTGTGCGGTTGTTTGAACGTCACGCCAAGGGAATGAACCTGACCCACCAGGGGCACCAGTTCCTGCGCCAGTCGTACCTGATCTTGGCAACGGTGGATAATGCCAAGCGCAGCCTGCAACTAGGCACCGAAAGCCTGAGTGGCAAATTGACCATCGGCGTCACCAGCCTGGTGGCGGGGTATTTCCTGGTTGAGCTGCTCAAGCGCTTCAAGTCTGCCTATCCCAACGTGACCATCCAGGTGATTGAGGACGAACGGCCCTATATCGAGCATTTGCTGGTGAGCGGTGAGATTGATATCGGGGTGCTGATCCTGTCGAACATTGAAGACCGCGATGCCTTACAGACCGAAGTGCTGATGCACTCCCCGTATCGCCTGTGGCTGCCGCCGCTGCATCCGCTGCTGGAGCACGAAAGCATCGGTTTGGCAGACGTTGCCAAACAGCCGCTGATCCAACTCAACGTTGATGAAATGGACGTTCATGCCCGGCGTATCTGGGGGAGAGCGGGCCTGAAGCCGGAGATCGCCATGAAAACTGCCTCCACCGAAGCGGTGCGCAGCCTGGTGGCGGCGGGCATGGGCATTGCCATCCTGCCGGATATGGCTTACCGCGCCTGGTCGTTGGAAGGCAATATGATTGAAGCGCGCAAGCTGGTGGATTTGCTGGAACCGCTGGATATCGGTCTGGCGTGGCGGCGTGGCAGCGCACGGCCTGAATTGGTGACGCCATTCCTCACCATTGCGCGGGAGAACAGCAAAACGAACATGACTGGCCTCAAGCCTTCGATTTAATCGAACGCTGCCTTCAGTATTTAGAATTTGTTGTCCGCAGTGCGCTCGCTTAGTCTGATTAAAACTAACTTATCACATTTAGTTAACGTTTTTGTCACATAAGGCGGCGCAATGGCAGAGTTACAGTTGGTTTCAGGTTTGTCCTGTCGGCAATTCATTAACGGCGAATCGGTCGAGGGTGAAGGCCACCAGGAGACCATTGTTAATCCTGCCAACGGTGAAACTCTGGTTTCCATTGCCGAGGCAACGCCAACTCAGGTGGGTCACGCAGTTGCCGCCGCGCAGCGGGCATTTTCCCACTGGTCACGGACCACTCCCGCTTTCCGAGCAACAATCCTGCTGCGTATTGCCGATGCCATTGAACGGCAGGCAGAACATCTGGCGCGCCTTGAAGCGCTGAACTGCGGTAAACCTTTCCATCAGGCACTGAACGACGATCTCCCCGCAGCCATTGACGTATTCCGCTTCTTCGCCGGGGCCGTGCGCACCCAGCAAGGCCAGTTGGCCGGTGAATATGTTGAGGGCCATACCTCAATGATCCGGCGTGACCCGATCGGTGTGGTGGCCTCCATCGCGCCATGGAACTATCCGCTGATGATGGCGGCCTGGAAGATTGCTCCGGCGCTGGCCGCAGGCAACACCGTAGTATTCAAGCCCTCCGAACATACCCCATTGACCATCCTGGCCTTGGTGCCTGCGTTGCAGGAAATCCTGCCGCCAGGCGTGTTGAACATTGTTTATGGCGGTGGCGAAGGGGTGGGTAGTCATCTGGTGGGTCATCCGCAGGTTCGTTTGGTTTCGGTTACCGGCGATATTGTTACCGGGCAAAAAATCCTGCAGGCGGCGGTCAAAAGCGTCAAGCGTACCCATCTGGAACTGGGCGGTAAAGCCCCGGTGATCGTCTGTGACGATGCCGATCTGGATGAGGTCGTCAGCAGTATCCGCACCTTCGGTTACTACAATGCCGGGCAGGATTGCACCGCGGCCTGCCGCATTTACGCCCAGGCAGGAATCTATCCGAAGCTGGTGGAAGCTTTGGGGGAGGCAGTCTCTAGCCTGCGCTTTGCCCGCAAGCGCGACGAAGATAATGAAATTGGCCCACTAATTAGCAGCCGCCAGCGTGACCGGGTAGCCAGCTTTGTCGAACGGGCCCTCAGCCAGCCACATATCGAATTGATCACTGGCGCGGCGGCGCACTCTGGCCCCGGCTTTTACTACCAGCCCACGCTATTGGCTGGCTGCCTGCAAACCGATGAAATCGTCCAGCGTGAAGTGTTTGGCCCGGTGGTCAGCGTGACGCGTTTCGACACCCTGGAGCAGGCGGTGACCTGGGCCAATGACTCCGAATACGGTCTGGCCTCCTCGGTCTGGACACAGAATATCGACCGCGCGCTGCATATCGCGGCGCATTTGCAATATGGCAGCACCTGGATCAATACCCACTTTACGCTGGCGAGCGAAATGCCCCACGGTGGCTTAAAGCGCTCCGGCTACGGCAAAGATCTCTCCAGTGATTCATTACAGGATTACAGCGTTGTCCGGCACGTGATGGCGAAGTTCAAGGCTTCCTTCTAGCCACACGGCCGATAAAAAATCGGCGGCAACCGTTCCTTGCCGCATATCTACTGCAACACAGGGGTAATTACGATGGGAAAAACACACGCAATCACCACAGTCACCGCGCTCTGTATGACGATCCTTTGCGGTATGGCTCAGGCTGCTGATACGCCGCAGCAGTTGGGCAAAGGGGAAGGGCGGTTGGACATCATCGCCTGGCCCGGTTACATCGAACGTGGTCAGTCCGACAAGAACTACGACTGGGTGACCCAGTTTGAGAAACAGACCGGCTGTGCGGTGAATGTGAAAACCGCCGCGACCTCGGATGAAATGGTCAGCCTGATGGCGAAAGGCGGTTACGATCTGGTGACCGCTTCTGGCGATGCGTCGTTGCGCCTGATCTTCGGCAAACGCGTGCAGCCAATCAATACCGCGCTGATCCCTAACTGGAAGAATATCGACCCACGCCTGTTGAACGGTCCTTGGTACAACGTGGCGGGGAAAACCTACGGTACGCCGTATCAGTGGGGGCCAAACCTGCTGATGTATAACACCAAAACCTTCCCGATGCCGCCAGACAGTTGGGCCGTGGTGTTCCAGCAGCAAAACCTGCCGGACGGCAAGACCAATCAGGGCCGGGTGCAAGCTTACGACGGCCCAATCTATATCGCCGATGCGGCTCTGTTCCTGAAAGCGACTCAACCCCAGCTTGGCATCACCGACCCTTACCAACTGAACGAAGAGCAGTATCAGGCGGCGCTGAAACTGCTGCGCAACCAGCACGCGCTGATCCACCGTTACTGGCATGACACCTCGGTACAGATGAGCGATTTCAAAAACGAAGGCGTGGTGGCCTCCAGCGCCTGGCCATACCAGGCCAACGCCCTGAAAGGCGAAGGCCAGCCTACCGCTACCGTATTCCCGAAAGAAGGGGTTACCGGCTGGGCAGATACCACCATGTTGCACGCCGAGGCTAAGCATCCAAGCTGCGCCTACCAGTGGATGAACTGGTCGCTGGAGCCGAAGGTCCAGGGTGACGTCGCTGCCTGGTTTGGTTCATTACCAGCAGTTCCAGCAGGCTGCAAGGCCAGCACCTTGCTCGGCGACAAAGGGTGTGAAACCAACGGTTTCAACCAGTTCGACAAGATTGCCTTCTGGAAAACGCCACAGGCCGAGGGCGGCAAGTTCGTCCCTTATAGCCGCTGGACACAGGACTACATCGCCATTATGGGCGGTAGATAACTCTCATTGCTCTCACCTGCGAGCGCCAGACGGCTCCCTCTCCCTTTGGGAGCATTGGGGTGAACAACTGGACTACATCGCCATTACGGGCGGTAGATAACCACCACTGTTCTCACCTACGAGTGCCTGACGGCTCCCTCTCTCTTTGAGAGAGGTTGGGTGAACTGCTGGACTATATCGCCATTACGGGTGGTAGATAACCACCACTGTTCTCACCTACGAGTGCCTGACGGCTCGCTCTCCCTTTGAGAGAGGTTGGGTGAACTGCTGGACTATATCGCCATTACGGGCGGTAGATAACCACCACTGTTCTCACCTACGAGTGCCTGACGGCTCCCTCTCCCTGTGGGAGAGGGTTGGGGTGAGGGGCAACATTTTGGAGCGTACATCATGACCATTGCTGTGCAGTTTATCGATGTCTCGCGCATTTTCGGCGATGTTCGCGCCGTAGATCGGGTTTCTGTTGAAATACAGGACGGCGAGTTTTTCTCCATGCTTGGGCCTTCTGGCTCGGGTAAAACCACCTGCCTGCGGTTGATTGCCGGCTTTGAGCAACTGAGCTCCGGCTCCATCCGCATTCATGGGCAAGAGGCGAGCAATCTGCCGCCTTATCAGCGCGATGTGAATACCGTGTTCCAGGACTATGCGCTGTTCCCGCATATGTCAGTGCTGGAGAACGTGGCCTACGGCCTGATGGTGAAAGGCGTTGCCAAGCGTGAACGACTGGCCAGGGCGAATCAGGCATTGGAAAGCGTGGCATTGGGGTTTGCTGCCGAGCGTAAACCGGCGCACCTTTCCGGTGGCCAGCGTCAGCGCGTGGCTCTGGCTCGTGCATTAGTCAATCGCCCACGCGTACTGCTGCTGGACGAACCGCTCGGGGCGTTGGATCTGAAACTGCGCGAGCAGATGCAGGGGGAGTTGAAGAAGCTGCAACGCCAACTGGGCATCACCTTTATCTTCGTCACGCACGATCAAAGCGAAGCCCTGTCGATGTCCGATCGGGTGGCGGTATTTAACAATGGCCGTATTGAGCAGGTAGATGCGCCACGCGAACTGTATATGCGGCCAAGAACGCCGTTTGTTGCCGAGTTTGTCGGCACGTCCAACGTGGTACGCAGCGAACTGGCGGAACGGTTGCTGGGGCAATCGGCCACCTTCTCGATCCGCCCGGAGCATATCCGCCTGCTGGATCAAAGCGGCGCAACGCAAGGGGAAGTTCAGGTTCAGGGCACCTTGCAGGATATCCATTACCAAGGGGCGGCGACACGCTATGAAATCGCCCTCAGCAGCGGTGAGAAACTGCTGGTCAGCCAGGCTAACCCGCAGTGGCAGGCCGTGGCACAGCAGCGCCTGATCGGCCAGCCGGTCACCGCCTGTTGGGCCAGAGAGGCAATGGTACCGCTGCTGGAGGAGAGGTGAGATGGACATGAGCATCGAGCAGCCGGCAGCGCCCGGCGGTAAAATTCGCGCGATTTCAACCTACCTGTACCGCAAGCCAACGCTGTATCTGCTGTTATTGCTGGTGCCACCGCTGCTGTGGTTTGGGGCGGTGTATCTGGGCTCGTTGCTGACCTTGCTGTGGCAGGGTTTTTACACCTTCGACGATTTCACCATGACGGTGACGCCGGATCTGACCTTCGCCAACCTGAGCGCGCTGTTCAACCCGGCCAACTACGACATCATCGTGCGTACGCTGACCATGGCAGTGGTGGTTTCGCTGGCCAGTGCGGTATTGGCATTCCCGATCGCCTATTACATGGCCCGCTATACCAGCGGCAAGGTGAAGGCATTCTTTTATATCGCCGTGATGATGCCGATGTGGGCCAGCTACATCGTTAAAGCTTATGCCTGGACGCTGCTGCTGGCGAAAGACGGCGTGGCCCAGTGGTTCCTGCAACATATGGGGCTGGAGCCGGTATTGGCGAGCATTCTGAGCATTCCCGGCGTAGGGGGTAATACGCTATCCACTTCCGGTCTTGGGCGCTTCCTGGTGTTTGTCTATATTTGGCTGCCGTTCATGATCTTACCGATCCAGGCGGCGTTAGAGCGCTTGCCACCTTCGTTGCTGCATGCTTCTGCGGATCTGGGGGCTCGCCCATCGCAGACGTTCCGCTATGTGATCCTGCCGCTGGCGGTACCGGGGATCGCAGCCGGTTCTATCTTTACTTTTTCGCTGACGCTGGGCGACTTTATCGTGCCACAGCTGGTGGGGCCGCCGGGCTACTTTATCGGCAGCATGGTGTATGCCCAACAGGGGGCGATCGGCAATATGCCGATGGCGGCTGCCTTTACGCTGGTGCCGATCGTCCTGATCGCCATTTATCTCTCGATTGTGAAACGCCTGGGGGCCTTCGATGCACTCTGAACGCGCGCCGTTAGGGCTGAAACTGGCCGCCTGGGGTGGCCTGATCTTCCTGCACTTCCCGATAGTGATTATCGCCATGTACGCCTTCAACACCGAAGACGCGGCGTTCAGCTTCCCACCGCGGGGTTTTACCCTGCATTGGTTCAGCGTGGCGGCGGGGCGGCAGGACATTATTGATGCGGTACTGCTTTCGGTGCAGATCGCCTGCCTGGCCACGGCGATTGCGCTGGTGCTCGGCACGTTGGCAGCAGCGGCGCTGTATCGCCGGGACTTCTTCGGCAAGGACAGCATTTCGTTGCTGCTGCTGTTACCTATTGCCTTGCCGGGGATTGTCACCGGTCTGGCGCTGCTGGCGGCGTTTAAGGCGCTGAATATCGAACCGGGGATCATGACGATCGTCATCGGCCATGCCACCTTCTGCGTGGTGATCGTGTTCAACAACGTGATCGCCCGCTTCCGCCGTACCTCACACAGCCTGATCGAAGCTTCGATGGATTTGGGGGCTGATGGCTGGCAGACCTTCCGTTACGTGATCTTGCCGAATCTGGGCTCGGCACTGTTGGCGGGGGGGATGCTGGCGTTTGCCCTGTCATTTGACGAAATCATCGTGACCACCTTTACCGCCGGGCACGAACGTACGCTGCCGCTGTGGCTGCTGAATCAACTGGGCCGCCCACGTGATGTGCCGATCACCAACGTGGTGGCGCTGTCGGTGATGGTATTGACGATGTTCCCGATCCTGGGCGCGTACTACCTGACCAAAGGCGGAGAAAGCGTCGCTGGTAGCGGTAAATAACACCTTAATTGATGCCAATATTTCCAAAGGATAACCCTATGCAAAGCCAACTGCTGATTAATGGTCAACTGGTTACCGGCCAGGGCGAAAAGTTGCCGGTCTACAACCCGGCGACGGGAGAAGTGATTGTGCAGGTGGCCGAGGCCAGCGCACAGCAGGTTGAAGAGGCCGTGCTGGCCGCCGATGCGGCGTTTGAACAGTGGGGGCAAACCACCCCGAAAGAACGTGCTGAGCACTTACTGGCGCTGGCGGACGTGATTGACCAGCATGCGGAAACCTTCGCCAAACTGGAATCCCTCAACTGCGGCAAGCCTTATCACTGCGCGTTGAATGACGAATTGCCTGCGGTGGCCGATGTCTTCCGCTTCTTTGCCGGTGCCAGCCGTTGCCTGAGTGGTATGGCGGCCGGTGAATATCTGGCGGGACACACCTCGATGATCCGCCGCGATCCGCTGGGTGTGGTGGCTTCGATTGCTCCCTGGAACTACCCGCTGATGATGGCCGCCTGGAAGTTGGCACCCGCGTTGGCGGCGGGGAACTGCGTGGTGATCAAACCTTCTGAACAGACGCCGCTAACCACCTTCAAGCTGGCCGAACTGGCTGCTGGCGTGTTTCCGCCGGGCGTACTCAACGTGTTGTTTGGCCGTGGTGCCAGCGTGGGCGATGTGCTGACCGGCCATGACAAGGTGCGCATGGTATCTCTTACCGGTTCTATTGCTACCGGCGAGCACATCATTGCCCACACCGCACCTGGGATTAAACGCACCCATATGGAGCTGGGAGGCAAAGCGCCGGTAATCGTCTTCGATGATGCCGATATCCAGCAGGTTGTTGACGGTATCCGCACCTTCGGTTTTTACAATGCCGGGCAGGATTGCACAGCCGCATGCCGGATCTATGCGCAAAAAGGCATTTACCCGCAACTGGTGAAAGCGCTGGGTGAAGCGGTGGCCAGCTTGAAGATCGGGCCTCCGGAAGACAGCAGTACCGAATTAGGGCCGTTGATCACTTCCCAGCATCTGGAGCGAGTGATTGGCTTTGTTGAGCGAGCCAAAGCACTGCCTCATATCCAGGTGGTCACCGGGGGTGAAAAAGTCGCTGGCCCTGGCTTCTATTTCCAACCAACGCTGTTGGCAGGCGCGCGCCAGGAAGATGAGATCGTCCAGCGTGAAGTGTTTGGCCCGGTAGTGACGGTGACGGAATTCGACGACGAAGCGCAGGTGCTGGCCTGGGCCAACGCCTCCAATTACGGCTTGGCTTCCTCCTTGTGGACGCGTGACGTAGGGCGTGCCCATCGCCTGAGCGCGCGTTTGCAGTATGGCTGCACCTGGGTCAACACCCACTTTATGCTGGTGAGCGAAATGCCGCACGGCGGGCAGAAGCTGTCTGGCTATGGCAAAGACATGTCGATGTACGGGCTGGAGGATTACACCACCATTCGCCATGTGATGTTCAAACACTAATCTGCTTGATCTGGCTGGATTTATACGCACAATAACGCGGCTCTCAGGCTGGCTTCGGCTGGCCTGATAATAATAAAGAATAAAAGGACGCTTTTATGGCTATCACCCGTCGCGATTTTCTTAATGGGGTGGCGATCACCATCGCCGCCGGGCTAACGCCGATGCAGATCCTGCGCGCATCACCGCAAGCCGCCCATCAAACCCTGTATTACCCACCCGCGTTAACTGGCCTGCGTGGCAATCATCCAGGCTCATTTGAACATGCCCACCAACTAGGGCGTGATGGCAAAACCTTTGATTTTGGCAGCCTGCCGATCGAGGAGGAATTCGATCTGGTGGTCGTCGGCGCTGGTATCAGCGGACTGGCGGCGGCCTGTTTTTGGCAGCAGATGAAGGGCAAACAGCAACGTATTTTGCTGATTGATAACCATGATGACTTTGGCGGCCACGCCAAGCGTAACGAATTCAGCACCGAGAACGGTACTCTCCTTGGCTATGGGGGCAGCGAATCGTTACAGTCGCCGCGTTCCAACTTCAGCCCGGTTGCCATGGGGTTGCTGAAAAATCTGGGCGTTAGCCTGGACGGTATGGAAAAGGCCTTCGACACCACCTTCTACCCAGACCTGAATCTCAGCCGTGGCGTCTACTTCGATCGCCAGAACTTTGGCGTTGATAAGGTGGTGAGTGGCGATCCGGGCCGAGTGGTGGCGGATGATATTCCGCGCGATCGCCTCAATGGTCGCTCTTATGAAGATTTTATCAACGACTTCCCGTTGCCGCAGGCCGATCGCCAGGCCTTGATTGCGCTGCACACCGTCGAAAAAGACTACCTGCCGGGGCTGAGCCAGGAAGAGAAGGTGGCCTGGTTGGACAAGCACAGCTATAGCCAGTTCCTACGTGAGAAAGTGGGGCTGAGCGAAATGGCGATCCGCTATTTCCAGCAAACCACCAACGATTTCCAGGCCGTCGGCATTGATGCGACCTCTTGTAGCGATGCCCGCATCTGTGATCTGCCAGGCTTGAGCGGTATGAACCTGCCGCCGCTGGACGAGGAATCGCAGGCCGATCTCGACGATCCCTATGTATTCCACTTCCCGGATGGCAACGCTACGCTGGCTCGTCTGATGGTGCGTCATTTGATCCCTGCGGTGGCACCGGGTGGCAAAGATATGAACGACGTCATCCTGGCGCAGTTTGATTACAGCCAGTTGGATCGCCCAGAGTCGCCGGTGAAACTACGCTTGAACAGCACCGGGCTGCACGTGGCCAACGTGGGTGATAAGGCCGAGGTGGCCTATATCAACGGCGAGAAGATGGTCAAAGTGCGTGCCGGGCAGGTGGTGATGGCCGGTTACAATATGATGATCCCTTATCTGATCCCGGAAATGCCTCACGAGCAGCAAGAAGCGCTGAAGCAGAACGTCAAATCGCCGTTGGTGTACAGTAAGGTGGTGATCCGCAACTGGCAGCCGTTTATCAAACTGGGGGTGCACGAAGTCTATTCTCCTACCGCGCCTTACAGCCGGGTGAAACTGGACTATCCGGTAAGCATGGGGGGATATCAGCACCCGCGCGATCCAAACCAGCCTATCGGGCTGCATATGGTGTATGTGCCGACCTTGTCCGGCAGCGGCCTGAGCCCGCGTGAACAGTCGCGCAAAGGACGAGCGCTGTTGCTAGGAACCCCGTTTGAGGTACACGAGCAGATGATCCGTGAACAGTTGCAGGGCATGTTAGGTGATGCCGGATTTGATCATCAGCGGGATATTCAGGCGATCACCGTCAACCGCTGGTCGCATGGTTACTCCTATTTCCTCAACGGCATGTTCGATGATGAAGATGAGACTAAAAAGATCATCGAAACCGCGCGTCAGCCGATCGGCAAGATCGTCATTGCCAATTCTGATTCCGACTGGAGCCCGTATGCCAACTCGGCGATCGATCAGGCTTGGCGAGCAGTGAATGAACTGGCTTACGGCAAAGTGGCTGCCAAGGAGGGGGTATGACATTACGTCCGTTGTATCTGATGCTGTTACTGGCTGGTGGCTCGGCTCACGCCATGTCCGCCGGTGAATACGTGGCCAAGGCAGGGGACTGTACGGCTTGCCATACGGCTCCGGGTGGTAAGGAACTGGCGGGTGGGATGAAGTTCCCAACGCCGGTGGGGGATATCTATGCCACCAATATCACACCGGATAAACAGCAGGGAATTGGCAGCTACAGCTTTGAAGAGTTCGACCGTGCCATGCGGCAGGGCGTGGCCAAAGATGGGCATCGTTTGTATCCCGCTATGCCTTATACCTCTTACGCCAAAATGAGCGAGCAGGACATGCGCGCTCTGTATGACTACCTGATGCACGAAGTCCCGGCGCAAGACACTGCCAACCGGGAAAGCGATATCAGCTGGCCGTTGTCCATGCGTTGGCCGTTAGCGGTATGGAATATGCTGTTCCATGAAGACCAAACCTATCAGCCAGACAGTAAGCAAAGCGCCCAATGGAATCGCGGCGCCTATCTGGTGCAGGGGTTGGGTCACTGTGGCAGTTGCCATACTCCGCGCGGCTGGGCGATGCAGGAACAAGGGCTGGATAACCAATCTCCAGAGTTCCTGAGTGGCGCAGAGTTGGATGGTTGGTATGCACCGAGCCTGCGTGGGTTGAAGCCGGATGATGTGGTTGCGCTGCTGAAAAGCGGCCGTAGCCGACATGCGGCAGTGGCTGGGCCGATGAGTGACGTGGTGGCGCACAGCACGCAATACCTCAGCGATGACGATTTAAAAGCTATCGCACAGTATGTGCACAGCCTGGAGATAGAGGCACCGAAACCTGTAGCAACCATGGCGGCATCAAGCGCGAGCATGGCTTCTGGCGGGCAGACCTATGCGATGTACTGCTCAACTTGCCATGGCAATAAGGGGGAGGGGAGCGACAACGTAATACCTGCTCTGGCGGGCAATCTGTCGGTGACGGCGGAAAATCCGCTGACCGCCTTGCGCGTGGTGCTGGAAGGAGCGCATACGCCGGTTACCCAACATGCCACGGCGATCGTTATGCCGGGTTATGGCTGGGTGCTCAACGATCAAAAGACTGCCGATCTGATGAGCTATCTGCGCGGGAGCTGGGGGAACCAGGCTGCGCCGGTGACGGCGGAACAGGTACGGGATGCGTGGAAGCGGACTAAATAACAGGGTGTTGCAGTGTGTCACTCTGTGCTTGTTTTATAGGGTTCGAACATGTTCGAACCCTATAACTTCAGCCACTTATTGTTTTTTATTTCCCTTACTTTATCAGTCAACGCAAAACAATCCTCCAGCGGTTCTCCATCTAACGCCCAGTATTCAATTAACTGAAAATGCTTCTGATGATTGTTTGAAAGAAAACCTAATGCTTTAACGATAACATCATCATTTGCATCCATTCCCATATTTAAACAATCATTAGTAACATCAAGTATCAATTGCATCAGCAAATCTTGCTCAGATTCAGAGTAACTATAATTTGAGTAAGTTAAGATATATTTTTCAGCCATTCCTCAGTACGAAATCCCTCAGGTAATTCATATGCCCAATCTTGGGTGAACTCATCCCCGCAAGGTAAGCCAAGATCTCTACATATACGCTCTATTGAATTCATTTTATGTTTCTCTATATTTTTTGAGATGTGTTGAGTTATAAAGTTTATAGTGCTTCATGTAGACGCCGAACACTTGTAGTGTGACGTTATTTTGGGATTGGTAGTTTTTAAATCAAAACTCACTGCACTCCAATAGATTGATATTTAATTCATTTTCTTTCAAAAATCGTTTCAATTTTATTTTTGATCACATTTTGCTCGTTCAGGTTTCCATAAATGAATAGTATGACAATATCCATAGACATAGAGAGATAAAAAAAGGGGAGTGGCGCTATTTTGATAAAAATTACCTTTGTGGACGAAGCCGATATTCTTTTTACGTGAATAGACCATGTCATAATCATTGATTAAGTCACAAGTGATTTTATTTATAAAATCATCAATAATCTTGTCTACTTTAGCAAATAGTTCTAGACCCATAATGCTTACTGTCCTCCTGAGCTAGTATAGCTCTGATTGAATAATAACGATACCGACTTTAGTACAACTTGCTTTCTACATCATGGAAATACCCATTCAAAATGAGCGACTGTGGAAAGGACTCAACAAACGCTACCGTCAGATTGCCTGAAGCGCGGCGTACCGCGCCTACGGCAATCTGACTTTTATCAATTATCAACCCCGGCGGGACCTTACCAATGCTTCAATTCCACTACATGTTACCAGTTGCGTTGAGTGAAATTGTTTACTTAATGCATCAGTCAAGGCGATTTTTGTTGGTAGTTAATTATTTTATCACCTTAACTCTTCACTGAGTAAATTAAATTCATCACTTTCATCATCAAATTTATAAGTATAAATCTTATCACTTGAATACACATGTCTACTAACATGTGTAACATCTTTGTTTTTCAGTGCTTCCTTAATGAATTTATCTTGTTCAACTATATTACTAACATGAACATATAGGCCATAATCTTTCAGATCCTCATCATACTGTTCCTCACCCTCTATATTTTGAATGATGTCTATTTTTCCATTATTATCGAAATCGAAAGTATTGTGTTCTCCTAGGTAACTCCCTTCTCTTTCTGTATATTCCATATCTAGCATGGATGAAAATAACTCACTATAGAGAGCCATGTCATTACTCTTAATCGCTAGGGTGTCATATTTTTTAACTTTATTTTCAGTAGTCATTATTTATTTACCTTTAATGAAGGTCGTCTCAATGCCTCAGTTGAATTATCAAAAAGCATGAGTTCAACATCTCTACCAGATATTTGACTAAGCTTAAGCCTAAGATCATCTAACTTCAAATATTCTGCCTGATTATCAGTAAGTGGCCCTATACGTAGAGGGCCTGTTTTTTGTTTGAATTTTTTATCTTTTGGTGCATTTAAAGCCCCTAAGTATAAATCATCGTTAACTATCGCAATATCAAAATCGCTTCTGCGGTTAACATCAAATTTTTCGCCTGTCGAGTGCTTATACCCTGTTGCTGAGCTACCTTGGAAATAAACATCAGTATTAGGGGGGTAAGTCATCTAACAATACTTTCTTAAATGTATTATATTCCTCAAGTGAATTAAAACCATGAGGAATTTCTGTACGATAACCAGGATTACTTAGCTCCTTACAAGGATCACTCGCCAGCCCCAGCGGATCCACCCATCCGGTCGGGTTAGGCACATACTGCGTCTGGTTCAGTCCACCGGCCAGCCCAATAGGGTCAGGGGTGATAAATCGGGCTGTCTCCGGCGAATAATAACGATACCGGTTATAGTGTAGCCCGCTCTCCGCGTCGAAGTACTGGCCCTGAAAACGCAGCGCCTGCGGCACAGATTCAACGAACGCTACCGCCAGATTGCCGTAGGCACGGTACGCCGCGCTCCAGACAATCTGTCCTTTGCCGTTGACCTGTTCCTGTGGCGTTCCCTGGTGGTCATTCAGGTGGTAGTAAATTGGCCTTTGCCCAGCAACTGCGCCAGTGGCACAAAGCTGCTAGGGCTAGGTTACCGGAAGTGCGATAGGGCGGATTCCCGGTAATCTGGCTTTAAATTTTTATTTAATCAATAATGCACCTTTGCTTTCAGGATCGAAGTTATCAGGCCAAATTGTAAGCCTATTATAAGTAGCTTGATTAAAGCTAGCTGTTTCAATTCTTGATGATGATAAGTTGGCCCCACTCAACTTTGCGTTGTTAAAGTTAACACAAAATAAGTCAGCCTCAGATAAATTCGCGTTAATCATATTTGAACCAAGAAAAAAAGCTCCCATCAGTTTTGCATTTGATAAATTGCAATTAATTAGTGATGCATTTAAAAAATTAGCATTCATTAACAATGAATTGGAAAGGTCAGAAAAATCAAGAACGCAGTTGGAGAAGTTAGCACTTCGTAAATTGGCGCTTTCAAAATTAGCTTGGCGTAATACATAGCCCTCAAAAATAGCCGTATGTAAAGATGCGCTAGAGAAATCGAAACCCTCTAAACTAGATGCATTGATAACTTTAACTTCTCCAGATTCAAATTTAATAATAAACATTAATTATTGCCCCAATCAGTTGGATCAACTATTGTTTCATGCATTGGCTTGACTCTAGGTATATTACTTGGGGATAATGTCCCCGCACCTATTTCAGGAAGGACTCCAACGACCTTTCCTGCAACATATCGATGGTTACCCTCAACGATTACATTACCATCAACTTTGATCGGAGGTGCAATGTCTCCTTTCAATAATCGGTCAACATAGCGTTGAACAGCAGGGAGTGAAACCATCCCCTGTACTGTTTGGAGAGAATCTCCTTTTAAAGCTGTGTGAATAACTTCAGGTGTAACGTCGGCACCACGCGTGATCTTAGGGATCTCCGGCTCACCCGTCTTCACCCCAGCCGGTATATCTGAGTCCGGAGGGCACCCCCTCTTCACACTAGTCAACCCCAGCGGATCCACCCACCCAGTAGGGTTAGGCACATACTGCGTCTGGTTTAGGCCACCGGCCAGCCCAATAGGGTCAGGGGTGATAAACCTTGCGGTCTCCGGTGAGTAATAACGATGCCGGTTATAGTGCAACCCGCTTTCTGCATCGAAGTACTGCCCCTGAAAACGCAGTGGTTGCGGCACAGATTCAACGAACGCTACCGCCAGATTGCCGTAGGCGCGGTACGCCGCGCTCCAGGCAATCTGTCCTTTGCCGTTGACCAGTTCCTGCGGGGTGCCCAGATGGTCATTCAGGTAGTAGTAAATCTCCGACTTGCGTCCTTTGCCCAGTAACTGCGCCAGCGGCACAAAGCTACCGGGGCTGAACAGGTAGCTTTTATAGGTCGCCAGGTGCGCCGGTTTTGGGTCATCCGCCGTAAAGATATTATCATCGTCGGCGCATTCTGCCACCATCCGCTCGCCCTGCCAGAAGAACCGGGTTATGGCATTAGGCCGTTGGGCCAGCAGGTCCTGCTTTTGGATACGCCGACCAAAGGCATCATAGGTATAGGCAAAATGGGTTTTCTGCCCCTGGCGCTGTTCAATGAACTCCACCAACCGGTGCTGGCAGTCATAACGGAACTCCCGCACCCACAGTGGCTTGTTGCTGCGCACTTCATGTGTCAGGTTGCCAAACTCGTCATATTCGAACTGCACATCGCCTTTCTGCTTCAGCAGGTTGCCACGCACTTGTGTTCCACGGGAGGCAGCATCGTTCCCCAATACGTTACCCGCTGCATCGTGCGTAAACCGTTCACTGATACCCCGCCAGCGCAGCGCCTGCGGCAAGGCTTCAGGGTAGGCTATCGGGTGGTGCAGCGCTTCGGTCAGGCGATGTTGCTTATCGTAGCGGTATTCCCGGTTGCCTTTGTGCGGGTCGAGGATCTGCGTCAGGTTGCCTGCCGGGTCGTACTCGTAGCGGCGCTGCATCACCGGTGTTACGTCTGGGGCGTCACCCTCCATTTCTGCCTGTACCACGGCGGTAGCCCGTTGATAGCGCAGGCGTTGCTGTCCGTCATAATCAAACTCGCTCACCACCTTGCCGGTGATACGCCGGGTTTCCTGCTCACCGCGATACTGGTGCTCACTCAGCACCTGGCCATTGAGTGCAATACGCGAGACCTGCCCCTGCTGGTACTGGTAGGCCAGAATGTTGCCGTCGGGCAGGCATTGGCGTGTCAGGTTACCTGCGCTATCGTAGCCGTAAAACAGGCTGGCGAAGCCCTGATACTCTTCCGTCAGCCGCCCGACTTCATCGTAACCGTAAGCCAGCGGCCACTGCCCGTCGTCCACCAGCCGCAGGCGGTTAAAGGTGTCGTAGGCGTAGCTGATTTCCTTGCCGTCCGGCAACACTTTGCGTACCAGTCGTCCGGCAGCATCCCGCTCATAGCGGGTAACCAATGCGGTCTGTTCACTCTGGCTGGTGCCGTACTCGGTGCGCTGGGTCAGGTGCCCGTTCAGGTCGTAGTCATAGAGGAAGTGGCGTCCGTCAACGGTGTGTTCTTCACTCACCAACCCGTTGGGGTGATAGGCCAACCGATGGTGTTCACCGTTCTGGTTGATGATGTCGCTGACTAAACTCTTCGGACTGTCATAACGGTATTCCACCTGGCTGAGGTCGGGGTAAATCACCCGGCTCACCAAACGGGAATTTGGATAGTATTCGTATTGGGTGGTCAGTCCCTTTTCATCACGCTCATTGGTGACCTTGCCGTAGGCGTTGTACCGGTAGTGGCGCACCGTGCCGTCATGCGCGTGAATAGCCTCCAGCCGGTTGGCGGCATTCCAGGTATAACGGGTGCCGTTGACCCCGGCCTCGTCCAGTGGGCTGTCGCTGTGCCGGATCACTTGCCCCAGCAGGTTGTAACGGTAGTAGTGGGTCAGCCCGTTGCGCTGATGGTGTTCCAGCACCTGGCCAAACGCATCGCGGACAAAGCGCTCGCGGCTGCCATCCGGGTATTGCACCTCGTTGAGTGCCCCTTGTGCAGACCACAGGTAGTGGCAGGTATTGCCCAATGCATCGGTTTCCTCCGTCAGGTTGCCCTGCGTATCGTAGCGATACCGTTCACGGAGCTTGTCCTCCTGATCGAGGCTCCAGGTGGTTTTCTCTACTACTCGGCCACGCGAATAACGGTATTGGGTCTCCTGTCCGTCAGGCGTTCGCACCCAGGTGCACTGCAGTTCAGCGTTATAGCCATATTCGGTGCGGTTGCCCAACGGATCGGTTTCACTCAGCAGCTCACCGCGTTCACCGTATTCATTGAGGTGGGTCGCGCCGTCCGGGTCGACTTTCTTGATCAGACGGCGGAAGCGGGTGTCATGTTGCCAGGTCTCCCGTGAACCGTCCTGATGGACCAGGGTGACGGCCCCGGGTTGCTCATCCCACAAAAAACGTTGGTCAAGGTTAGGCAGGTTGCTCCAGTGGCGCACCGCACGGGCTTGTTTGCCTTCCCCTTGCCATTCCCAATAAAACTCAGCCCCGCCGGCCAACTGCCGCAGGCTGAACACATAATCATCACGATACTGATAGCGCTCGGCCTCCCCGGCCGCATTGATAGCGGCACTCAGTTGCCCCCGCTCATCGTACTCATAGGTCATCAGCGGGTGGAGAGCCTCTTCCCGACCCGATTCTGGGATCAGGCTCAGCTGCGTCAGGCGCCAGCCTTGAGGCAGCTCCTGATAGCTGAACTGCAAGGCCGCACCAGCCGGATGTTCCAGCCGAACAGGTAAGCCATCGTGATAATGCAGGGTCAACCGCAACTGGCGGTGTGAAAGGCCGGTGATGCGCCCGGTCGTTTGCCCCGTAACCCGATGCACATGCAACACCCAGCCTTCCATGCTACCGGCCATCAGGCAGTAGCTATCGGGCTCTTCGTCCAGATAGGCGGCGGCCCCGGCTACATAGTTAAGCCCGCTTGGGGAAACTTCGGTAGGTAATGGCAGAATGGTGGTGAGGGTTTGATGATCGGTCCAGTGCAGTTCATCACCGATAAACTCCACCTGATGTTGCAGGCTATGGCTCCAGCCAAAACCAAATACAGACGTACGTTCGACAGCGGTGGTGCGGTACTGACGCTGGAAGATAAAGGGCGTCAGGCCAATCAGTTGCCCATCGTCCAGAGTAAGCAACTCTTCGCCGTTGATCAGCGAGACCGGGCAGCCGCTGCCGGGGGTGCACTGCGAGTTCACCGTGGAGTGGCCTGCCGCATCTTTCGCGGCGCTGTTATGCACCGCGCCTGAATTATCAGTCAGTTGTGCATGGTTTGATTCGCGTACTTTGTTATTCCGCCCCTGTTTCAACCGGGCACTGGCCTGACGCTTGAGGTTCCATTCACGAGTTTTTTCAAAGAAATGCTTGGCCAGTTTCTCGGTTGCTTGCAGGATAGTCATGAGCCCATCCCAGATGAGTTTCCCCACACTACCCAGTTTTTTTAGCGCCGCTCCCACTTTATAGACCAGGAACGCGACCCCTAACCCTCCGGTCACCAGGGACAGTACGGCTCCGATAACCAGGCCAATCAGGCTATCGCTGATCAGCGAGCCTCCGGCCTCCACCACCGGTCGCAGCAATGTGCCCCACGGGTACATGTACACTTGCAGTTCCACCGAGCGCATAAGCAGATACAACGCAGCTTCGTCATTAAACAGCGCCAGCAACTCACGGGTCATCTGCATGCTGCCCTTCAGCAGTGACTCCAGGTCTTGCTCATCCAGTTCGGGAATGAGATCTTTGTACTTGCTGGCTTCCGAATAGATTTTCTGGCCGTACTCTTTTGCATTGGTCGCCACATGGAAGGCCAGCTTGATATCATCCCACATGGAGAACAAACCGGCGTACATTCCCTTTCTTAGGGCCCCCCACAACTCCTCAGCAAGCTTATCTTTTTGCCACTGCGGTTTGTACGTTAACCATTGCGTCGATAGGGCGCTGTGCATATCCAGCATCAAGCCGTCATAGGCTTGCAGCATCTGGTCGTTGTGCTGTTTCATTTGGTTGTCAGTGGCGATAACACGGTATTTTTTGCCAGCGGTAAGATCAGGAAAGAGCGCCACACCTTGTTCATCGGTTTGCTTCGTCCCCACCAAGGTGTACTTATCCTTACTGGTATTTTCATAGACCTCGATAGTCACATCGGGGATGGGCAGTTCAAACGTGGACTCATAGGCGAGGGCCACTCTGATCTCACCGTTTTTCGGGCAGGTAACCACAGTGCTCTCGAAACTACGCTCATCTTCAGAGGCCACGGTTTTGTTATTGTTGAGCCGTAGGGTTTTTTCCATCTCCAGCGTCGGCCCACCGATTAGGCCGGAAAGCTTGCTGGCGACGGCCCACTCCTTGACAGCCTGCCGATAATCTTTGGTCAGCAGGGTCTTGTTTTTGAAGCCCAGTAAGGCATTGTCAATACTCGCAATATATTCGGTCGTCATAGTCCATTACTCACGGTCGAAAAGAGGAAACGTTGAGGGTGATCACCTCGAACGGATTGGTACGGCGGCTCAGTGCGTCTACCAGAGCCAGGGACAACCGGGCGGTTCGCTTCTTCGGATCTGGTGTCTGTTGCCAGACCTGTGGGTAAAGCCGCAACGCAATCTGGCGCAACACCGGTTCCGGCACGGCTTGATAGAGTTCAAACTCATTCTCGCGCAGCCAGGTCAACTGGTTGGCGATCAGCGGCTCCGGATCTTCATCCAGCAGTGCATCCACCATCCCTTGGGGCACCTGCCACCAGGGGCTAATCTGGGCCTGCGCGGAAGGATCTATCGGGCAGGTAAAACCCTCGCCGTTCACCCAGTAATCGGAGAACACCGGCAGGATAGTGCGCCACTCATCGCCAAAGTAGCGCAGGTAAGCTGGCAGATAACGCCCATCCCAATAGCGGAAAAACACCGCTTTGCCGCTGGGCATAATCACCTGCGTCAAACCGGCAAGGTGGGCCGCCAGGGCAGCCTGTGGCAACGGTGAACGTGCCAGCCAGCCCCAGTTGCGTAAAGGGGTATCTGCCACCCAGCGTAAGAATGGGCTGCCTTCGTTAAGCTGCACCAGCACCGGCATCACTTCAAACCAGTTGGCATAGGGTGTGTTGGCGTAAAGCCCGTACGGCGTGCGGCTGCCGTCCTCACGGTAATAGGCTTTGATGCCTTGCGCGCCATGGGTGTTGGCCAGGACTGCGTATAACTGTGTGCCCGTCGTTTCTCTTACCCAGTCCTGTAAGGTCTGTTGCATCTCTGTACCTCCTTGAAGATGACGCAAATAGTGAGTCCACTGATGCGTTCAACGTACACTTTCCATAATTAACAACGTGAATGAGCAGGTAAGGCTGCCAAAAAAGGTATTAGCCTGACGGGAGTATGGCGAGAGTGGTGGATCAGATTACTGGCGAAAATACAGCGAGGTGCTGAAAGCTGGATCATCCTTGCGCTCCATGCAAAGTCCTTATCAATGGGGCGTAGATTTACCACAGTGTCGGATTAAAAACGATAGCGAAAAGGGGAATAACATTAAGGAAATTGTAGATTTTAGATTGAGCTCAAACTGACAATATCATTGATTATTATCGCGGGCACCGTTTCTTCGGCACCCGCACTTGGCACGCAAATTAATCAATAACATTCGCACCTGATAATGTTACCAAGAGACTAGAGCCTTACAGCACCTTATGCGGGCCGAAGCATTCGTAGTGGATACGTTCGGCCTCCACGCCCATCGCCAGCAACTGCTTACCCACGTGCTGCATAAACGGCACCGGACCACAGAAGTAGTAATGCATTTGCGGATCGCTCAACTCGCTACGCAATGCGCTCAGATCCATCAGGCCCTGGCTGTGATAATCGCGGCCCTGCACATCATCGGCATTAGGTTCACGGTACCAGACATGACGGCTCAGATTCGGCATGCGCCCGGCGATATCCGCCACTTCGTCAGCAAAAGCATGCACTGAGCCGTTTTCTGCTGCATGCAGCCAGTGGATGTTGGCAGGATGCTGATTGTCGTGCAGGGTGTTAAGCATCCCCAGCATTGGCGTTTGGCCAACGCCTGCCGAGATTAATGCCACCGGTGTAGTAGGTTCCACCTGCAGGAAGAAATCGCCGTGTGGTGCCGCGAGATGAATAATATCGCCTTCTTTGGCCTGCTGATGCAGGAAGTTGGAAACGGCGCCCTGTTCCTCACGTTTGACCGCGATACGGTAATATTCCCCGTTCGATGCGGTGGTGAGTGAATACTGGCGGATCTCCTGATGTTGCAGGCTGCCATCGTTAATATAGACCGCCAGATACTGGCCTGGTAGGTAATCGGCCAAGCGGCCACCGTCTACTGGAGCCAGTACAAAGCTGGATATCACCTCACTCTGCGGCTGTTTTTTCACGATGCGGAAGGCACGCAAATCACGCCAGCCACCGTCACTCTTTTCCGTTTCCTGATAGATCTGGCCTTCACGCTGAATAAACACGTTGGCCAGCACTCCGTAAGCTTTTCCCCAGGCATCAAGCACTTCCTGGCCAGGGCTGAGCATTTCGTCCAACGTGGCTAACAGGTGGTGGCCGACAATCTGATACTGATCGGGCTGGATATTGAAGCTGGCGTGCTTCTGGGCAATGCGTTCTACCGCAGGCAGCAGGGCGGCCAGGTTTTCCAGATTGCTGGCGTAAGCGCAGATAGCATCGAACAACGCCTGGCGCTGATCGCCGTTACGCTGGTTGCTCATATTGAAAATATCTTTCAATTCAGGGTTATGAGCAAACATGCGATCGTAGAAGTGGGCGGTCAGTTTGGGGCCGGTTTCGGCTAACAGAGGGATGGTAGATTTAACGGTGGCGATGGTTTGACTATCCAGCATGGTGAGGCTCCTTGGGGATGTTTTTATGGTCATTTAGTAGGTGTATTTTAAATGCATCTTATAAAGTTACCCCGTGCTTGTAAATATCCCTGTTATTGTTGCGGGGTTGTTAACCGTCGATCGTCTTCACAGAACATGAAAAAAGCGCATTTTGTTGATGAGTAAAACTCCGTTGCCAAAATGTGACCTTTAAGGGTTCAAAGCCTTACGCCACCCGATGCCAATCGTTTGCGTAAAAACCTCTGTCAAGACCTATCTTCGATAGGCCGAAACGGTTTACACTGTGGCCCAGCACCCATAGGGGTAAATTAAGTTAGCTGATTTCAGTCAGGAGATGCCGGATGTTAAAGCGTGAAATGAACATTGCTGATTATGATGCCGAACTGTGGCATGCAATGGAGCAGGAAGTGGTGCGTCAGGAAGAGCACATTGAGCTGATTGCGTCTGAGAACTATACCAGCCCGCGCGTGATGCAGGCTCAGGGTTCCCAACTGACCAACAAATACGCAGAAGGCTATCCGGGCAAGCGTTACTACGGCGGTTGCGAATACGTTGATATCGTTGAGCAACTGGCGATCGATCGCGCCAAAGAGCTGTTCGGTGCCGACTATGCCAACGTGCAACCACACTCAGGTTCCCAGGCTAACTTTGCCGTTTATACCGCACTGCTGCAGCCGGGCGACACCATCCTGGGGATGAACCTGGCACATGGCGGCCACCTGACGCACGGTTCACCGGTGAACCTGTCCGGTAAGCTGTATAACGTGGTGCCTTACGGCATCGACGAAACTGGGCAGATTGACTATAACGATCTGGCCAAACAGGCGCAGACCCACAAACCAAAAATGATCATCGGCGGCTTCTCGGCCTTCTCCGGTGTGGTTGATTGGGCCAAAATGCGTGAAATCGCTGACAGCATCGGCGCTTACCTGTTCGTGGATATGGCACACGTGGCGGGCCTGATTGCCGCTGGCGTTTACCCGAACCCGGTTCCTCATGCCCACGTCGTGACCACCACCACCCACAAAACGCTGGCGGGTCCGCGTGGCGGCCTGATCTTGGCCAAAGGTGGTGATGAAGAGCTGTATAAGAAGCTGAACTCTGCCGTCTTCCCTGGTGGCCAAGGCGGCCCGCTGATGCACGTGATCGCGGGTAAAGCGGTAGCGTTGAAAGAAGCGATGGAGCCTGAGTTCAAGGTTTACCAGCAGCAAGTGGCCGATAACGCCAAAGCGATGGTGAAAGTGTTCCTGGAGCGCGGTTACAAAGTGGTTTCCGGCGGCACCTACAACCACCTGTTCCTGCTGGATCTGGTAGATAAGAACCTGACCGGTAAAGAAGCTGATGCCGCGTTGGGTCGTGCCAACATCACCGTTAACAAGAACAGCGTGCCAAACGATCCGAAGAGCCCGTTTGTGACTTCTGGCATCCGTCTGGGTACCCCAGCGGTGACTCGCCGTGGCTTTAAAGAAGCTGAAGTGCGTGAGCTGGCTGGCTGGATTTGTGACGTGCTCGATAACCTGAACGACGAAGCCACCATCGAACGTACCAAGAAGAAAGTGCTGGATATCTGCGCTCGTTTCCCGGTTTACGCCTAAGTACTTCGATTGGTTTGCAGATAAACCCGCCTCGGCGGGTTTTTTTAGCGTTGTTGCAGCGAAACTGTGAACTGCTTTGCACTCTAGCCCTTTGAGCATGAATGAAGATTGCTGCAAGGTGTGAGCTCTGTCAAAGTATTGCCCTCATCCTGGAGGGAACATGGTTCTGCAATCAACGCGTTGGCTCGCTCTCAGTTATTTCACGTACTTCTTTTCCTATGGCATCTATCTACCGTTTTGGAGCGTTTGGTTAAAAGGTGAGGGCATACCGCCTGAAACCATCGGTATCTTGCTCGGCGCTGGCCTGGTAGCGCGCTTCCTGGGTAGCTTGCTGATTGCTCCACGCGTTAAAGATCCCTCATATTTAATCACCGCGTTGCGTTTGTTGGCATTACTCTCCCTGGCGTTTGCCGTCGGCTTCTGTTTCGGTAATGGCTGGGCCTGGCTGATGCTGGTGATCGCCGGTTTTAACCTGTTCTTCTCCCCGTTGGTTCCGCTGACCGATGCGTTGGCTGCCACCTGGCAACGGCAGATCACTCTGGACTATGGCCGGGTGCGGCTGTGGGGATCGCTGGCCTTTGTGATCGGCTCGGCGTTAACCGGCAAGCTGGTGTCCGTTTGGGGCCATAATGCGATATTGATCAGCCTGTTGGTCAGCATTTTGGCGATGCTGGTGGGCATGTTGCTGAAACCGAGCGTGCTGCCACAAGGTGAGGCTCGGGCGCAGAATGAACCCAGCCGCTCCTGGCGTGAACTGCTCAGCGAAGGACCTGTCTGGCGTTTTCTGCTGTGTGTGACGCTGTTGCAAGGGGCACATGCCGGTTATTACAGCTTTGCCTCCATCTATTGGGAAGAGGCGGGTTACTCTGCGGCGACTATTGGCTACCTGTGGTCTTTGGGCGTGGTCGCCGAAGTGGTTATCTTTGCCAGCAGCAATTTCCTGTTCCGCCGCTGGAACGCGCGTAATCTGCTGTTACTTTCCGCCGTATGTGGCCTGCTGCGTTGGGGCTTGATGGCAACCACGACAGAAATCGGCTGGCTGTTGCTGGTGCAGGTGCTGCACTGTGGTACCTTCACGGTCTGCCATCTGGCGGCAATGCGCTTTATTGCGGCGCGTCAGGGGGCGGAAGTCATCCGTCTGCAGGCGGTTTATTCGGCGCTGGCAATGGGCGGTGGAATTGCCGTTATGACCGTGGTGGCGGGCTTCCTGTTCGAGCACTATCAGGGCGGAGTGTTCTGGGTGATGGTAGCGGTGGTGGTGCCAGCGCTGTTTATTCGCCCACCGGCGGTGGCGGTTAGCAATAGCCGTTAATGGCTTTCCAGTAGCGCACGGATCGCCTTGCGCTGCTGACGCTCCAGCGGCAGTTCGGTAATAATCAGTGTGGGTGGTTGCTCCTGGCTCGGTGTGGCGTAGGGGCTAATCACCAGCGTAATCCCTTGTGGTGCACCAGCAAGCAGGTAGTCGTGCAATGGCTGATATTTGATGTTCAATGGCAATAGCGTCAGTTCGCGGATCTGATATTCCACTTCTTCTTCCAACTGCGGGTTATCCAGCGTCAGCAACAGTATCTGCTTTTCATGCAGCGCGTTGCCCTGCATCAACCAGGCACCAAAGCTGATCGCCACTAGCCCTGCTTCTTCCCGCGAAAATTGAATCTCATATTCCTGTTCAAACGGCGCTAATGCCTCCTGCGTGGTGCGCATCAGACGGGGATATTTACGGACTACCTCTTCCAGTAGCGTATTGTCGATACCGATAGCAAACCGGCAGCGTTCCACGGCAGGGGCCAAATGGGCAAACAGCTGGCTGATTAACCCCTCCTGGCTGCTGAAATGCATGCCGGAGATCTGCTGGAAGCGTTCCACCACCTGTCCAATGGCCGCCATCAGGCGTTGGTCCTCTGGCGAATCGCTGCTCTGGTAACTGTGACTTTTCAGCAGGGTAAACATCAACGCCAGGAAGTCAGATTCTCTACTATCACCGGGCTGGCCAACTAGCTGATTCAGCGCTTGATGCAGTTCCGCTGCCGCCAGGTGCTCTGGCTTGCTTTGCAGCCACTCATGCTGGCGGCGATCAAATTGAGGATGGCGCTGATGCTGGCTAGCCCAGACGCAATAACCAAGATAGTGTTGCAAAAACAGTCGGTCACGCTGCTCAAAACGGCGGTTAAGGCGCTGTTCACATTGGTTGATGCACAATTCCAGTGCCGGTAGCTGTTGGTGCTGAAGTTGCATCGCCCGCTGAAACTGAGGGCCAAAGTGTTGTTCGACAAATTCAGGGCTGCAACGCAAGGCTCGCCGTAGCCATTGGAGCAGACACAAGCGAAGATCCAGCTCGCTGCCCTGGATCTGGTAGCCTTCGTGGGGATCGCCGCTGATTTTCAGATGATGGAAATGCTGGATCTCACTGGCAACCTCGGCTATATCTTGCCGGGTAATGAGCAGGTCTACGCCGTTGATTTGGCCGATTGTCTCCAGTTGTACCGAGGGTACTGGCGCATACAGCATCAGCAGTAAATGACAGCGCCGTTGTTGACCTGAAAACTCAGGCGCAGAAGAAGTCTCCAGGCTCATATCACCTTCTGGCAGGTCGTGTTTAAATTATGTTTAAGCATAGCAAAAGGCTCTGTGGGGCGTGGCAGTTACCCCTGCTTTTACTTCGGCTTACTACTTTCGTCACAGTTATTCGGCTTGTTAACGCCGGTTGAGGTTTTGTTGATGTTATATTATAACAATAAAAAGTATGCTTGGAGGATGAAACTCCGCGTCCTGGTGGCCTGCTTGGTCATGATGTTCAGCATGGGGGCACTGGCCCACCCACACAGTTTTATCGATATGAACACCACCTTTGTGGCTAAGGATCAGAAGCTGACCGGTTTAAAAATGGTTTGGGTAATGGATGAGATCACCTCGGCGGATCTGCTGTATGACGCAGAAAATGCCAACAGCGATTCAGAAGTCTGGAAAAAACTGGCGGCGGAAGTGATGGCTAACGTCCTCGGGCAGCACTATTTCACCGATATTTACCGCGCAGGCAAACCGGTGAAATACCTCAACCTGCCAACCGAATACCATCTATCCCGGCAGGGCCATAAAGCCGTGTTGGAGTTTGTGTTGCCGCTGGCGGAGCCACAGCTGCTGGTGGGGAAACCCTTTGAGATTGCCACCTACGATCCCACCTATTTTGTGGACATGACCTATCAGGATCAAAAGGCGTTGCATCTGCCGCCAGAGATGGCAGAGCAATGCAAATTCAGCCTGGTGACGCCAAAGCCCGATTCGTCATTACAAGCCTACGCATTGTCTCTCGATAAGAACGACTCGCCCGGTGAAGATATGGCATTAGGGCAACAGTTTGCCCAGCGGGTGACGTTAACATGTCAGTAAACCTCAACCAGACCAGTAAACCTCAGCGCCATTGGGCCTTCAGCCTATGGCCGTTGTTGCTGCTCTTCATTCTGCTGGTGGCGGTGGCTCAGTGGGTTTGGCATTACTGGCCGCAGCTGTTGATGCAAAGCGTGGTGTGGCAGAAAGGGCTACATCAGGAAATGGCGGCCTTGCTGCAACAGGTCAAGGCGGCTCCCCAGCAAGCGGGAGTGGCGCTGATGCTGTTCAGTTTAGGTTATGGTGTGTTGCATGCCCTGGGGCCGGGCCACGGTAAAGTGGTGATCGCCACCTATCTGGCTACCCACCCGGCACGGTTGAAAAGCAGCCTGAAGCTGACGTTTGCCGCCTCCGTGGTGCAGGGATTGGTCGCGATTGCCCTGGTCACGCTAGTGCTGGTGGTGCTGCAACTTTCTTCCCGGCAGTTGCATCAAAGTAGTTTCTGGCTGGAGAAGGGCAGTTTTATTCTGGTGATCCTGCTCGGTGTCTTGCTCAGTTGGCGGGCGTTAAAGCGTTTGTTTATGGCGGTGAAAGCCATGCGGCCTCGGCCTGCGCTGCGCATCAACAGCTTGCAGCCTCTGCCTGCCGATCATGTACATAGCGCGAATTGTGGTTGTGGCCACCGGCATTTACCGAGCGATGAGGAACTGCAAGCCGGCAATGATTGGCGCACCAAAACGGCGATTGTGCTGGCCATGGGGCTGCGGCCTTGCTCCGGGGCGATCCTGGTCTTGCTGTTTTCTAAAGTGATCGGCGTTTTTACCTGGGGCGTGTTGTCGGCACTTGCCATGGCTCTGGGTACCTCGATCACGATTTCCGGGTTGGCGCTGTTGGTGCATTACAGCCGTAAGCTGGCGATACGCATCAGCCGCCAGCGCGCACCGGCGGCCTGGAGTGCGGTTGCTTGGGGGGCGTTGGCGTTAGCCGGAGGGTTAATTCTGCTGTTTGCCGGTGTGCTGCTGTACGTCAGCGCTCAGCCGGAATTTGGTGGCGGGATACGGCCTTTTGCCCGTTGATGACATAAAAAAAGCGCTGCAAATGCAGCGCCTTGATTTTCATCTGAGTTATTAACGCTTCAGCGCTTCGCTCAGTTCTTCACGCATGTTGGAAAGCAATGCTTTCACCACACGCGGGTTACCGGCAACCACGTTGCCAGAGCTGAAGTGGTTATGCCCGCCAACAAAGTCGGTGACCAAGCCACCAGACTCACGTACCAGCAGTTCGCCAGCAGCAAAGTCCCAAGGTTTCAGACCAATCTCAAAGAAACCATCAACGCGGCCAGCGGCAACGTAGGCCAGATCCAGCGCGGCGGAACCGGTACGACGGAAATCGGCACATTGGGTGAACAGTTTGCCCAGCACGTTGATGTAAGCTGGTGCATGTTGTTTGACTTTGAACGGGAAGCCGGTCGCCAGAATGGTGCCATCCAGATCTTTGGCATTGGTGCCGCGCAGACGGTAACCGTTGAGCTGTGCGCCCTGGCCACGGGTGGCGGTGAACAGTTCGTTGCGCATTGGATCGTAAACCACGGCCACTTCGGTACGGCCTTTAATGCGTACGGCGATGGAAACGGAGAAGTGTGGAAGACGTTTGATGAAGTTGGCGGTGCCATCCAGTGGATCAATCACCCATTGTACATCCTGATCTTCACCGGTTAACTCACCGCACTCTTCACCAATAACGGTGTGTTTCGGGTAAGATTTACGGATGATTTCGATGATCAGACGCTCAGCCTCGCGATCGACGTTAGTGACAAAGTCGTTAGAACCTTTTTGTGTCGCTTCTACAGCGTCTGGAGTCTCGTAATTTTTGGCAATCAGGTTGCCAGCCTTGCGCGCAGCGCGCACGGCGATAGTCAGCATCGGATGCATGGGTATCTTCCACAGGATGTTAAAGAACAGGAAACGGCGCGAAGTATAGCAGGTGTTCGGCAAAATACCTACGACTGTGTTAGGATGCTACGATTTTCCGCAACGCTCAGAGTTTGTATGCTGCACAATATCCGCATTGTTCTGGTTGAAACTTCTCATACTGGCAACATGGGCTCTACTGCCCGTGCCATGAAAACCATGGGGTTAACCAACCTTTATCTGGTCAATCCGCTGGTGAAACCCGATTCCCAGGCGATCGCCCTGGCCGCTGGCGCCAGCGATGTGATTGGCAACGCCACGATTGTCGATACCTTTGATGAAGCCATTGCGGGTTGCCGCTTGGTGGTAGGCACTAGCGCTCGTTCGCGCACCCTCCCATGGCCGATGCTGGAACCTCGCGAATGTGGCGTGCGCGCGGTACAGGAAGGCGAGCAGGGGCCGGTCGCGTTGGTCTTTGGCCGTGAACGCGTTGGGCTAACCAATGACGAATTACAGAAATGCCATTATCATGTCGCCATTCCTGCCAACCCGGATTACAGCTCGCTGAATCTGGCCATGGCGGTGCAAATCCTGGCGTATGAGGTCCGCGTTGCCTTCCTCGATCGCCAGCAGGCAGAAGCCGCACCGGTGGAAGAGTCGCCGTATCCTCTGGTGGATGATATTGAACGCTTCTATCAGCATCTGGAGCAGACGCTGGTGCGCACCGGCTTTATCCGCGCCGCCCATCCAGGGCAGGTGATGAACCGTTTACGCCGCCTGTTTGCCCGAGCACGCCCGGAAGCGCAGGAGCTGAATATCTTGCGTGGTATGCTGACCTCGATCGAGAAACAGGATAAACAGCAAGGTAATTAATTTTTGCTGTCGCCCGCAGTTAGGCAAGATAGTATTGCTTATCTGTGGGTTATAAGGTGTATTTTATATACATCGGATAGCAAAGCGCACGAAAAGCACGAATACTTGAGTAAATTAGTAGGTTAAATAGTTGACTGATTTACTCGGGAATGTCAGAATTTGGCCCATGTTTGACCAACAGGTAACCAATTAGCTATGAGACTGACATCCAAAGGCCGTTATGCAGTAACTGCCATGCTCGACGTGGCATTACACTCCCAGGAAGGGCCGGTACCACTGGCGGATATTTCCGAACGCCAAGGTATCTCGCTCTCTTATCTGGAACAACTGTTTTCCCGTCTGCGTAAGAATGGCCTGGTGGCCAGCGTGCGTGGGCCAGGCGGTGGTTACCTGTTGGGCAAAGACGCAGACGCTATCGCCGTAGGTGCGGTGATTTCCGCAGTCGACGAATCAGTAGACGCAACCCGTTGCCAGGGTAAAGAAGGCTGCCAGGGAGGCGATCGTTGCCTGACCCATACCCTGTGGCGCGATCTGAGCGAGCGCATCAGCGGGTTCTTGAACAATATTACGCTGGCCGAACTGGTGAACAACCAGGAAGTGCTGGACGTGGCAGACCGTCAAAATAGTGATACGCGCCGCACGGCCAACGGTCGTCTGCAAGAAACGATCAACGTTAATCTGCGCGCATAAGCAGCTGACGACTAATTTATTGGTTTTTGGAAGTGATGTACGGAGTACAAGAGCAATGAAATTACCGATTTATCTGGACTACTCGGCCACGACCCCCGTCGACCCGCGTGTTGCCGAGAAGATGATGCAGTTTTTGACCCTGGACGGCACTTTCGGTAACCCGGCCTCCCGTTCCCACCGTTTCGGCTGGCAGGCGGAAGAGGCGGTTGATATCGCCCGTAACCAAATTGCTGAGCTGGTTGGCGCAGACCCGCGTGAGATCGTGTTCACCTCTGGGGCCACCGAATCCGATAACCTGGCGATCAAAGGTGCTGCCAACTTCTATCAGAAGAAAGGCAAGCACATCATCACCAGTAAAACCGAACATAAAGCCGTGCTGGATACCTGCCGCCAACTTGAGCGCGAAGGTTTTGAAGTCACCTATCTGTCACCGCAGAGCAACGGGATCATCGATCTCCAGGTTCTCGAAGCCGCGATGCGTGAAGACACCATCCTGGTTTCCATCATGCACGTGAATAACGAAATTGGCGTGGTGCAGGACATCGCCGCCATCGGCGAAATGTGCCGGGCGCGTGGCATCATCTATCACGTCGATGCGACCCAGAGCGTAGGTAAACTGCCTATCGATCTGAGCAAGCTGAAAGTGGATCTGATGTCCTTCTCCGGCCACAAGATTTATGGCCCGAAAGGCATTGGTGCCCTGTATGTGCAGCGTAAGCCGCGCATCCGCATCGAAGCCCAGATCCACGGCGGTGGCCATGAGCGCGGTATGCGTTCCGGTACCCTGCCAGTGCATCAGATCGTTGCCATGGGTGAAGCCTATCGTATCGCCAAAGAAGAAATGGCCAGCGAAATGGCACGCCTGCGCATCCTGCGCGATCGTCTGTGGGACGGCGTGAAAGATATGGAAGAAGTGTATCTGAACGGCGATCTGCAACACGGTGCACCGAACATTCTCAACGTCAGCTTCAACTATGTTGAAGGTGAGTCGCTGATCATGGCGTTGAAAGACTTGGCGGTTTCTTCAGGTTCTGCCTGTACTTCTGCCAGCCTTGAACCCTCCTATGTGCTGCGTGCACTGGGTATGAGTGATGAGTTAGCGCACAGCTCGATCCGTTTCTCCCTGGGGCGTTTTACCACGGAAGAAGAGATCGATTACACCATTTCGTTGGTGCGTAAATCCATTGGCCGTCTGCGCGATCTCTCCCCACTGTGGGACATGTTCAAACAGGGCGTGGATATCAACAGCATCGAATGGGCACATCATTAATTCTCAGCATCCAGGAGCAACGTCATGGCTTACAGCGAAAAAGTAATCGATCATTATGAAAACCCGCGTAACGTAGGGTCGTTTGATAACGAAGATCCTACCGTCGGTAGCGGAATGGTAGGGGCACCAGCCTGTGGCGACGTGATGAAGCTGCAGATCAAGGTCAACAACGAAGGCATTATTGAAGATGCCCGTTTCAAAACCTACGGCTGCGGTTCCGCCATCGCTTCCAGTTCGCTGGTGACCGAATGGATGAAAGGCAAGTCTCTTGATCAGGCCGAAGCGATCAAAAATACCCAGATCGCCGAAGAACTGGAGTTACCTCCGGTTAAAATTCACTGCTCAATTCTGGCCGAAGACGCCATTAAAGCAGCGATCGCCGACTACAAGAGCAAGCACAGCGCCAAGTAGTTATTATTGAGTCAGTTAGCCCGCCTTGCGGGCTAAGATTGAAGAGGTTGTTATGTCGATTACCATGAGCGACAGCGCCGCGCAGCGGGTTCAGGCATTTTTGGACCACCGTGGCAAAGGTCTCGGCCTGCGTCTGGGCGTGCGAACTTCCGGCTGTTCCGGAATGGCGTATGTACTCGAATTTGTTGATGAAACGAACGACGATGATATCGTTTTTGAAGACAAAGGCGTCAAGGTGATCATTGACGGCAAGAGCCTGGTCTATCTGGACGGTACCGAGCTTGATTTCGTCAAGGAAGGTCTGAACGAAGGCTTCAAGTTCAACAACCCGAACGTCTCAAGCGAGTGCGGCTGCGGCGAAAGCTTTAACGTCTGACAGTCCATCGTGCTCCCCCGTGACCCACGGGGGAACCTCAATCATCACGATAACGCCCCGAGCACGCTATGGATTACTTTACTTTATTCGGGTTGCCGGTTCGCTACAGCGTAGACGGCAGCTTGCTTACCTCACGCTATCAAGATTTGCAGCGCCAATTCCACCCCGATCGTCATGCCCTCCAACCGGAGCGTGAACGCCTGATGGCGTTACAGCAGGCGGCGACCATCAATGAAGCCTATCAGTCGCTGAAGCACCCGTTAAAACGTGCCGAGTATATGTTATCTTTGCACGGCTTTGATTTGGGCAACGAGCAACATACCCTGCGCGACACCGCGTTCCTGATGGAGCAGTTGGAGCTGCGTGAAGAGCTTGATGCCATTGAACGCTCGCCGGATGCGCAAAACGCACTGGCTGCCTTCGCCACGCGCCTGAACAAGACCTTCAAGCAGCGTAGTGCGCAGATGGTGCAGGAGCTGGATGATCAGCAGTGGTCACAGGCTGCCGATACCGTGCGCAAGCTACGCTTTTTGGACAAGCTCCAGCAACAGATTGAACAACTCGAAGAAAAATTGCTGGGTTTTGAGTAATAGATTCTTGATCTTGATTTTGGAAGCTCTGTAAATGGCCTTATTACAAATTAGTGAGCCTGGCCTCACGGCTGCGCCGCATCAGCGCCGCTTGGCTGCCGGTATTGATCTGGGGACCACCAACTCGCTGGTGGCTACGGTGCGTAGCGGCCAGGCCGAGACGCTGGCCGACCTTGAAGGGCGCTATCTGCTGCCTTCCGTGGTGCATTATCAGGCCACCGAACATCAGGTTGGCTGGAGTGCTCGTGCACAGGCGGCACAAGATCCGGTCAATACGGTCAGCTCTGTCAAACGCATGATGGGCCGCTCTTTGGCGGACGTGCAACAACGCTATCCAAACCTGCCGTATCAGTTCCAGGCCAGCGACAACGGCTTGCCGATGATCGTGACCGCCGCAGGCCTGGTTAACCCGGTTGGCGTATCTGCTGATATCCTCAGGGCACTGGCTACCCGCGCCAAAGCGGCGCTGGAAGGTGAACTTGATGGGGTAGTGATCACCGTTCCTGCCTACTTCGACGACGCTCAACGCCAAGGCACCAAAGACGCTGCGCGTCTGGCTGGCCTGCACGTGCTGCGCCTGTTGAACGAACCGACCGCCGCGGCTATCGCCTACGGGTTGGATTCGGGTCAGGAAGGGGTGATCGCTGTTTACGATCTGGGCGGCGGCACCTTTGATATTTCCATTTTGCGCCTCAGCCGTGGCGTGTTCGAAGTGCTGGCTACCGGCGGTGATTCTGCATTGGGTGGCGATGACTTCGATCATCTGCTGGCGGACTGGCTGCGTGAACAGGCCGGCATTAGCGATCGCAGCGATCATGGTGTGCAACGTCAATTGCTGGATGCCGCGATTGCGGTCAAAATCGCCCTGAGCGATGCGCAGAGCACCACGGTCGATATCGCTGGTTGGCAGGGGGAAGTGACCCGAGAACAGTTCGAAACTCTGATTGCCACGCTGGTGAAACGTACCCTGATGGCCTGCCGCCGCGCGCTGAAAGATGCCGCCGTCAGTGCCGAAGATGTGCTGGAAGTGGTGATGGTGGGCGGCTCAACCCGAGTGCCATTGGTACGCGAACAGGTGGGCGAGTTCTTTGGCCGCACGCCGCTGACGTCGATCGATCCGGACAAGGTGGTGGCGATTGGTGCTGCTATTCAGGCGGATATCCTGGTGGGTAACAAACCAGATAGCGAAATGCTGCTGCTGGACGTGATCCCACTTTCGCTTGGTCTGGAAACCATGGGTGGCCTGGTTGAGAAGGTGATCCCGCGTAACACCACCATTCCGGTGGCGCGTGCGCAGGAGTTTACCACCTTTAAAGACGGCCAGAGCGCGATGATGATCCACGTGCTGCAAGGCGAGCGTGAACTGGTGCAAGATTGCCGTTCGCTGGCACGCTTTACGCTGCGTGGCTTGCCGCCGTTACCTGCCGGTGGGGCACATATTCGTGTGACCTTCCAGGTGGATGCCGATGGCCTGCTGAGCGTGACGGCGATGGAGAAATCCACCGGCGTCGAAGCCTCTATTCAGGTCAAGCCTTCGTATGGCCTGTCCGATGCCGAAATTGCCGGCATGTTGAAGGACTCGATGGCCAATGCGCAAAGCGATGTCGGTGCTCGCAAGCTGGCGGAGCAACGGGTAGAAGCTTCCCGCGTGCTGGAAAGCCTGCAAGGTGCACTGGCGAGCGATGCTGCTCTGCTGAGTGACGAAGAAAGCCTGGCTATCAATAACGCGGTAGCCGAGCTCCAGCAAGTGATGCAAGGCTCCGATCCTGCAGCGATCGAAGCTGCAATAAAAATAGTCGATGCAACAACCCAAGATTTTGCCGCGCGCCGCATGGATGCCTCCATTCGCCGTGCGCTGGCTGGCCATTCTGTGGATGAGGTTTAACCATGCCGAAAATTGTTTTCCTGCCCCATCAAGATCTATGCCCAGAGGGGGCAGTACTGGAAGCGGAAGTTGGGGAAACCATCCTCGATGTCGCACTGCGTAACGGTATTGAAATTGAACATGCCTGTGAGAAATCCTGCGCCTGTACCACCTGCCACTGCATCGTGCGTGAAGGGTTTGATTCCCTGGCCGAAAGCAGCGAGTTGGAAGATGACATGCTGGACAAAGCCTGGGGGCTGGAGCCGGAAAGCCGCTTGAGCTGCCAGGCCCGCGTCACCGAAGACGATCTGGTAGTCGAAATGCCGCGTTACACTGTTAACCATGCGCGCGAGCACTAGGAGATAAGAATGGGACTGAAGTGGACAGACAGCCGCGAAATCGGCGAAGCCCTGTACGACGCCTATCCAGATACCGATCCTAAAACCGTGCGTTTCACCGACATGCACCAGTGGATTTGCGATCTGGAAGAGTTTGACGACGAACCGCAGGCTTCCAATGAAAAAATACTGGAAGCGATCCTGCTGGTCTGGTTAGATGAAGCAGAGTAAATAGCGAAATGGGCTGCCAAAGGCAGCCCGTTTATTTTGTATCCGACATACCCGTCGTCTTTCAAGCTGCAGCGTTGTTAGCTGCGCTATCTCACCCCAGTCACTTACCAAAAGTAAGCTCCTGAGGCTGAGATAGCTTGTCGCCTGGCTGCAACTTGAAATCCATAGGGTATACAATAAAAATCCCCAATGAATTTCGCTTGATAGAGTGAAGAATGAAGGGGGGAATCCGGAGTAAGGCTATGACAACCGAAATCATGCAGATTACGCTATCCCAGCAACCCGCCGATGCGCGCTGGGGTGAAAAGGCGCTGCTGAGCACCAATGACCAAGGCATTACCATCCATCTGACCGCAACCGGCAAACTGGGCCTGATCCAGCGCGCGGCACGCAGGATCGATGGCCAGGGCATCAAGAAAGTGAAACTGGCCGGGGAAGGCTGGGACCTGGAAAACAGCTGGGCGTTTTGGCAGGGCTTTCGCGGGCCGAAAGGGCAGCGTAGCGTTGAATGGGCTGAGCTGCCGGCAGCGGAAAGCCAAGAGCTGCAACAGCGCCTGAAGATTGTCGATTGGGTGCGTGACACCATCAATATGCCAGCGGAAGAGCTGGGGCCAGAGCAACTGGCAACCCGCGCGGTTGATCTGATGTGTGCTGTTGGTTGCGATGCCGTCAGCTACCGTATCACCAAAGGTGAAGATCTGCGTGAGCAGAACTACGCCGGTATTCATACCGTTGGCCGGGGTTCCGATCGTTCCCCGGTGCTGCTGGCGCTGGACTTTAACCCGACGGGCAACCCGGATGCACCGGTATTTGCCTGCCTGGTAGGTAAAGGTATCACCTTCGACAGCGGTGGCTACAGCCTCAAGCAGAGCGCGTTTATGGACTCGATGAAGTCCGACATGGGCGGTGCGGCTACCATCACTGGCGCATTGGCATTAGCGGTGGCACGCGGCTTGCAGCAGCGTGTCAAACTGTACCTGTGCTGTGCAGACAATATGGTCAGCGGTAACGCCTTTAAACTGGGCGACATTATTCGCTACCGCAATGGCAAGACGGTTGAAGTGATGAATACCGATGCGGAAGGGCGTCTGGTGTTGGCCGATGGCCTGATCGATGCCAGCGCACAAAACCCGCAGTTGATCATCGACTGTGCGACCTTGACCGGCGCAGCCAAAACGGCGGTAGGTAATGATTACCACGCGCTGTTCAGCTTTGACGATGCGTTGGCGCAAGAGCTGTTAGCCAGTGCGGATGAAGAGCATGAGCCGTTCTGGCGTCTGCCGCTGGCGGAATTCCACCGCAGCCAGTTACCGTCAAACTTTGCTGAACTGAACAACGTTGCGGGCCCGGCTTACACCGCTGGTGCCAGTACCGCAGCGGCCTTCCTGTCGCACTTTGTGCAGAATTATCAACAGGGTTGGCTGCATATCGACTGTTCTGCCACCTATCGCAAAGGTGCCGTGGATCAGTGGTCAGCAGGTGCAACCGGTCTGGGCGTGCGTACGCTGGCCAACCTGTTGCTGAGCAAAGCCAAGTAACCTGTATTTGCCCCTCACCCAATCCTCTCCCAAAGTGAGAGGGAGCTGAAACGGTGACGTGGTGAAGGGCGGAGTTAAATTGTGGCACGGACAGTCCCCTCTCCTTGGGGAGAGGGTTAGGGTGAGGGGAAGATCACTGAAGCAGGAAAACTTCTCACCTCGATTATCCCAAACTTTCCAGGGGCTCAGCATGCTGAGCCCTTAATACATAGGAGGAGTCGGCAATGAGTTCCCACCATCATGATGATGACGCCGTTTCAGGCGAAAACGAGCTTGAGCGCCTGCTGAGGCTGGCGGCCTCGGAACCGGCACACCGCCCGGCGTTTTTCCGCGAACTGCTGGATTCAACGGTCTACATTCTGGGTGACAGCGAGCAGGTGCCGCACGACGGTGAAATTACGCTGAATGCCGAGACGCCGGTGAACATTCAGCACTGGGAAAAGCAGGATGGCAGCAGCGTGGTGCCTTTCTTCACCTCGTTGGAGGCGCTGCAAAAAGCGGTGGAGGATGAGCAACCCTTTATCGCCATGCCCGCTAGAGTGCTGTTTGAAATCACCCAAGGTGCCGAACTGTTCCTGAACCCGAAAGGCACCCACGGCAAAGAATTCTTGCCAGCAGAGATCGCCATGCTGTTGGCTACCGGTGGCGTAGTGAAACCGGCGGAACGCTATATCGATACCGAAACCCAGTTGCTGCTGGGGCAGCCTGAAGAGTATCCGGCGGCGATGGTGGATGCGCTGACGACCTTGTTCAGCCAGCGGAAACCGGTACGCCGCGCTTTCCTGGCGTTGATGCACGATCGCGCCGTAGACGAGAAGCCGAACCTGTTAGTGGGTCTGGAAGTGGATGGCGATCCGGCAGAGATTGAAGCCCTGATCAGCGAAGCCGGCATGGTGGCCAGCGAAACCGCGCCGAACGATGAGCCAGTCGATTTTTGCCTGGTAGAAGAGAATGCGCGGGGCGTGAGCCATTACCTGATCACCCATACCCAGGCCTTCTATCAGCGTCGCTGGGGCAGTTGGCTGCGAAATATGATCCCATCGACCGATAAAACCCAGTAAGCCGACCGGTCAGGATCCCATTTGTCGCTGACTATCGAGGATTAAGATAATTTTTTTTTAATGAAATGTTGATTTTCCCGTAGGCAAGCGTTAACAGCGCACATATAATCTGCGCCACTTGAAAGGCCGGCACCTCACCTTATCGCCCGGCCTGTTTTGGAAGACATAATAGAGGCCATCATGACCGTAGAACGTACCTTCTCCATCATTAAACCAAACGCTGTAGCTAACAATGACATCGGCGCTATCTATGCTCGTTTCGAGCGCGCGGGTTTCAAAATCATCGCATCTAAAATGTTGCGTCTGACTCGCGAACAGGCCGAAGGCTTCTACGCTGAGCACAAAGGCCGTCCTTTCTTCGACGGTCTGGTGGAGTTCATGACTTCTGGCCCAATCGTAGTTCAGGTTCTGGAAGCCGAAAACGCCGTACAGCGTAACCGTGACATCATGGGCGCAACCAACCCGGACAACGCATTGGCCGGCACCCTGCGTGCTGACTATGCGGACAGCTTCACGGCCAACGCCGTGCACGGCTCAGACGCAGTAGAATCTGCCCAGCGTGAAATCGCCTATTTCTTTAACGAAAGCGAAATCTGCCCACGCTAATACCCGCCGTCTTTAGGGTTAAGTAGGTTTCACTTGGTGAGAGCGGTGTTTACCGGCAGATACAATAAAAAATGTCGTGAAAGCCGTTCAGACGTAGAAACCCGCTACTAAAATTTGTACAATGCCGCGCCCCAGGGAAGCTATCTTGCCTGGGGCGTGTCTTTTGATGACACACTTACTTTCCACTCCTTCAAGCCATAACGTGTAATAACGAGGCTAAGAGATCATTATGTTAGAACCCATCGCGCCCGAGCATACCTTGTCTGAAAATAATTCCCTGACCGTGCAAACGGAACAACCGGCTACGGCCAAAATCAACCTGCTGGATTTGAACCGTCAGCAATTGCGCGAATTCTTCGCCAATATGGGTGAAAAACCTTTCCGCGCCGATCAGGTGATGAAGTGGATGTATCACTATTGCTGCGATGATTTTGAGCAGATGACCGACATCAACAAGGTGCTGCGCAATAAATTACAGCGCGTTGCGGAAATCCGTGCGCCGGAAGTCGCAGAAGAGCAGCGTTCGGCCGATGGCACCATCAAGTGGGCCATCAAGGTGGGCGATCAACAGGTCGAAACCGTCTACATCCCAGATGGCGATCGCGCCACCCTGTGCGTGTCTTCACAGGTAGGCTGCGCACTGGAGTGCAAATTCTGTTCCACAGCTCAGCAGGGCTTTAACCGCAACCTGCGCGTCTCGGAAATCATCGGCCAGGTTTGGCGTGCCGCTAAAATCCTGGGTGCCATCAAAGTCACCGGCCAACGTCCTATCACCAACGTGGTGATGATGGGCATGGGCGAGCCGTTGCTTAACCTGACCAACGTGGTGCCAGCGATGGAAATCATGCTGGATGACTTTGGTTTTGGTCTGTCCAAGCGCCGCGTTACCTTGTCTACCTCCGGTGTCGTACCCGCTCTGGACAAATTGGGTGACATGATCGATGTGGCTCTGGCCATTTCGCTACATGCGCCTAACGACAAGATCCGCGACGAGATCGTGCCGATCAACCGCAAGTATAATATTGAAACCTTCCTGGCAGCGGTACGCCGTTATCTGGAAAAATCCAATGCCAACCAAGGGCGGGTCACCGTTGAGTACGTGATGCTGGATCATATCAACGACAGTACCGACGATGCGCACCAACTGGCGGAAGTGCTGAAAGATACGCCGTGCAAGATCAACCTGATCCCATGGAACCCGTTCCCTGGGGCACCTTATGGCCGCAGCTCCAACAGCCGCGTCGACCGTTTCTCCAAGGTGTTGATGGAATACGGCTTTACGACTATTGTTCGTAAAACCCGTGGCGATGACATCGATGCTGCCTGTGGGCAGTTGGCGGGAGAGGTGATCGATCGTACCAAGCGTACCCTGAAAAAGAAAATGGCCGGGGAACCTATCAACGTACGAGCGGTCTGAATCCTATAGCATGATTTTTTTGTTATCTAACAGCCTGTTATGTGAGCAGCAATCCTTCAGGCGATCGGGTAACATCGGATAAGGAAATGAGTGCAAGCATGAAGCTGAAACTGTGGGGTGTAATATTGGCGGCCAGTTTGCTGGCGGGCTGCTCCAGCTCGCAACCCGATCACGACGGGCCAGCGGTGGCAGCAGGCCAGACCCGGTTACAACTGGGCCTGGAGTATCTGAACCAGGGCGATCTACCGGCTGCCAGGCAGAATCTGCAAAAAGCGGTCGATGCGGCCCCACAGGATTATCGTACCCAATTGGGCATGGCACTCTACAACCAGCGGATTGGCGATAACGCCGCCGCTGAACAGCGTTATCAGCAAGCGCTTAAACTTGCACCGGGTAACGGTACCGTATTGAATAATTACGGTGCGTTTCTCTGTAGTTTAGGGCAGTATGTACCGGCCCAACAGCAGTTTAGCGCTGCGGCACTGGCGCCAGAATATGGCCAGGTTGCCGACAGTCTGGAAAACGCAGGTTACTGTTTCCTCAAGGCCGGTCAAAATGATGAAGCTCGTAAGTTATTAACGCGAGCGCTGAAGATCGATCCGGACAAGGGGGCTCCGCTACTAGTGGAAGCAGAAAAGCAATTTGGAGAAGGGAAGCGCGCGCAGTCGCAACTTTTATTGGACAGTTATCAACATGTTCTGCCGGCGAGTGCCGACAGTCTATGGTTACAGATTCGTTTCGCCGCGTTAGCGGGCCGTCAGGATAGCGTTCAACGCTATGGCAAACAGCTAGCGCGAAGTTTTCCACAATCCAAACAGTACCAGCAGTTCTTAGCTAATGAATACTGAAGATTCCCAAGATAAAACCGTATCTATGACAACAGGTCAACGCCTGCGCCAGGCTCGTGAACAACTCGGGCTGAGTCAACAGGCCGTGGCTGAACGCCTGTGCCTAAAAATGTCTACCGTGCGCGACATTGAAGACGACAATATGTCTGCCGATCTGGCTTCAACGTTCGTGCGTGGTTATATCCGTTCCTATGCCAAGCTGGTGCATTTGCCAGAAGATGAACTGTTGCCGATGATGGAAAAACAGGCACCAGTGAGAGCGGCCAAGGTGGCTCAGATGCAGAGCTTCTCTTTGGGTAAGCGCCGTAAAAAGCGTGATGGCTGGCTGATGAGCTTTACCTGGCTGATTGTGTTTGTGGTCGTGGGTTTGACCGGTGCCTGGTGGTGGCAGAATCACAAGGCTCAGCAGGAAGAGATCGCCACCATGGCGGATCAATCTTCCGCACAGTTGTCTCAGCATGGTGAAGGCCAGCCCGTGCCATTGACCGACGGTAACGTGGATAATGGTGCATCGGCAGTTGTTCCAGACAACAGCCCTGCGCCGTCAACCAATAGTGCTGCTACGACTCAACAGGTCCCGGCCGTGCTTGATCCTCAGGCGGCTCAACAGCCTGCTGTGGTAGCACCAAGCCAGGCTACTATCCCGAATGCGACATCGACCGCGCCAGTCGCTCAGGCTCAGTTGCCTACCGGTGCTGCTGGCGTCAGTGCTTCGGAGGCTGATGCCAACGGGCTGGTGATGGATTTTTCCGGCGACTGCTGGGTGCAAGTGGTTGACGCGACTGGGAAATCCTTGGTCAGCGGCATCCAGAAAAGCGGTTCCCGGCTGAATCTGGCTGGCAAGGCGCCGTTTAAACTGACCCTTGGCGCACCGGCTTCGGTACAGGTCCAATTCCAGGGTAAACCGGTCGATTTAAGCCGGTTTGTCAAGTCAAACCGTGTTGCTCGTCTGACCGTTGCCGCGCAGTAATTGCGCGGCTATTGTCGGAATAAAAGAGCAGCAGTGGAGAGTAACTGATGCATAACCAAGCTCCCATTAACCGCCGCAAATCCACCCGTATTTACGTCGGTAACGTGCCTATAGGCGATGGAGCGCCGATTGCCGTGCAATCGATGACCAACACCCGTACCACCGATGTCGAAGCGACGGTTAATCAGATCCGGGCTCTGGAGCGCGTGGGGGTTGATATCGTCCGCGTTTCCGTTCCCACCATGGACGCCGCCGAGGCGTTTCGGCTGATCAAGCAGCAGGTCAACGTACCGCTGGTGGCCGATATCCATTTCGATTACCGCATTGCGCTGCAGGTTGCCGAATACGGCGTTGACTGCCTGCGTATCAACCCTGGCAACATCGGCAACGAATCTCGTATCCGTTCAGTGGTTGACTGTGCGCGTGACAAAAATATCCCGATCCGCATCGGCGTTAACGGCGGCTCGTTGGAAAAAGATATTCAGGAAAAGTACGGCGAACCTACGCCGGAAGCGCTGCTGGAATCCGCTATGCGTCACGTGGATATTCTGGACCGTCTCAACTTTGACCAGTTCAAGGTGAGCGTGAAAGCATCCGACGTGTTCCTGGCCGTGCAGTCTTATCGGCTGCTGGCTGCTCGTATTGACCAGCCCTTGCATCTTGGCATCACCGAAGCGGGCGGAGCACGTAGTGGCTCAGTAAAATCAGCCATTGGCCTGGGCATGCTGCTGTCGGAAGGGATCGGCGATACGCTACGCATTTCGCTGGCGGCGGACCCGGTCGAAGAAGTGAAGGTTGGCTTTGATATCCTGAAGTCCTTGCGCATCCGCGCCCGTGGCATCAACTTCATTGCCTGCCCAACCTGTTCACGTCAGGAGTTTGACGTCATTGGCACCGTCAATGCGTTGGAACAACGTCTGGAAGACCTCATCACCCCGATGGATGTGTCCATTATCGGTTGCGTGGTGAACGGGCCGGGCGAAGCCCTGGTGTCGACCATTGGGGTAACCGGTGGGCACAAGAAGAGTGGCTTCTACGAAGACGGCGTGCGCCAGAAAGAGCGTTTTGATAACGAACAGATGATTGACCAGTTGGAAGCGAAGATCCGGGCCAAAGCGGCCATGATGGACGAATCCAAGCGTATCTCGATCAATCTTCTGGAAGAATAAGTCGGCGGCTATTGGCCCGCTGATTGTTTATCCGAGGACTGGATTGCGCATCTGCGTTGAATAGCGGGTGGCAAAGTCCCTATAATCGGATCCATTTTATATAAACGGACAGAGAACTCACGTGGCAAAAAACATTCAAGCCATTCGCGGCATGAACGATTACCTGCCGGAAGAAACGGCACTGTGGCAGCGTATTGAAGGCACACTCAAGCAGGTGCTGAGCGGCTATGGCTATAGCGAAATCCGGTTGCCGATTGTAGAGCAGACCCCGTTATTTAAACGCGCCATCGGTGAAGTGACCGACGTCGTGGAAAAAGAGATGTATACCTTCGAGGACCGCAACGGCGAAAGCCTGACGTTGCGCCCGGAAGGAACGGCTGGCTGCGTACGCGCCGGTATCGAACATGGTCTGCTGTACAATCAGGAACAGCGTCTGTGGTATATCGGCCCGATGTTCCGTTACGAACGTCCACAAAAAGGCCGTTACCGCCAGTTCCATCAGTTAGGGGCTGAGGTATTTGGCCTGCAAGGCCCGGATATTGACGCCGAACTGATCCTGCTCACCGCCCGCTGGTGGAAAGCGCTGGGTATTGCCGAACACGTCAATCTGGAACTGAACTCCATCGGTTCACTGGAAGCTCGCGCCAACTATCGTGACGCTCTGGTGGCTTTCCTGGAACAGCATCAGGAAAAACTCGACGAAGACTGCAAGCGCCGCATGTACAGCAACCCACTGCGCGTGCTGGATTCTAAAAATCCAGAAGTGCAAACCCTGCTTAACGATGCGCCGCGTCTTTCCGACTATCTGGATGACGAGTCCAAAGCCCACTTTGCCGGGCTGTGTGAACTTTTAGCTCAGGCCGGTATCCCATATACCGTTAACGAGCGCCTGGTGCGCGGCCTGGATTATTACAATCGCACGGTGTTTGAGTGGGTCACCACCAGCCTGGGCGCTCAGGGCACCGTGTGTGCCGGTGGCCGCTACGACGGCCTGGTTGAGCAACTGGGTGGGCGCGCTACCCCTGGGGTTGGTTTTGCCATGGGTCTGGAGCGTCTGGTGCTGCTGGTTCAGGCGGTTAATCCGGACTTCAAGGCACCGGCCACCATCGACGTGTACGTCATATCGAGCGGGGCGGGTACCCAGAGTGCGGCCATGTTGCTGGCAGAGCAGGTTCGTGATGCTGCGCCGCAGATTAAATTGATGACCAACTATGGCGGCGGCAACTTTAAAAAGCAGATCACCCGTGCGGACAAGTGGGGCGCGCGTATCGCCCTGATCCTGGGTGAGAACGAAGTCGCAGCACAGCAGGTGGTGATTAAAGACCTGCGCAGTGGTGAACAAGAAACGCTGGCGCAAAGCGAAGTCGCTGCGCGTCTGGCTTTGATGTTAGGTTAAGGAGAAGGACACCGTGGAAGTCTATACCACTGAAAACGAACAGCTTGACGCCGTGCGCAACTTTTTTGCCGAAAACGGTAAAGCTTTGGTTGTGGGTGTGGTGCTCGGTATTGGTGCCCTGGTTGGTTGGCGCTATTGGCAGAGCAACCAGACCTCCAGCATGATGGCTGCCTCACAGTCTTATCAACAGGTCGACGTTGCCCTGGCATCGGGTAAAGCCGAAGACGTGGCAACGGCAGAGAAGTTTATCCAGGCGAACGACAACAGCTACGGCGTGTTCGCGGCTCTGGATTTGGCTAAACACTTTGCAGAACAAGGTGATTTCGCCAAGGCAGAACAGCAACTGGTGGTGGCACAGGGCCATGCCAAAGATGAAAACCTGCTGGCGCTGGTAAACCTGCGTCTGGCTCGTATTCAGTTGCAAGAGAAAAAGCTGGATGAAGCGCTGAAAACGCTGGATGGCGTGAAAGGCGAGGGTTGGATGGCGATGATGCAAGACGTACGCGGCGACGTACTGTTGGCCAAAGGCGACAGCAAAGGTGCGCGCGAAGCTTACAGCAAAGGCATCGAGTCCAATGCTTCTCAGGCGCTTGCGGCAGTAATGCGCATGAAATTGAATAACTTGTCCAGCTAAGGGGAATTCCCATGCAATTGCGTAAAACACTCTTGGTCGGACTGGTTTCCGTGACTTTGCTGAGTGGTTGCTCGCTGTTTAGTGGCGAAGAAGACGTGGTTACCATGTCGCCGCTGCCAAAGGTTGAAAATCAGTTCACGCCGAACAAAGCGTGGAGCACGTCAGTCGGCGATGGCATTGGCGAGTATTACTCTCACCTGCGTCCGGCTTATCAGGACAGCACGGTTTATGCTGCCGACCGTCGCGGTACGGTGAAAGCGATGGACCTGGCCGACGGTAAAGAAAAATGGAAGGCCGATCTCTCCGAGAAAACCGGCTTCTTCTCCAGTAACCTGCCTGCTCTGCTGTCTGGTGGCCTGACGGTGTCTGGCTCCAACGTATACGTTGGCAGTGAGAAAGCGGTGGTGTATGCGCTGAATACCGAAGACGGTAAAGTCGCCTGGCAAACCAAGGTGGCGGGTGAAGCGATTTCCCGTCCGGTGGTCGCCGAGGGGCTGGTGCTGATCCATACCACCAACGGCCAACTGCAAGCGTTGAACGAGTCTGATGGTGCCATCAAGTGGACGGTCAACCTGGATATCCCTTCACTGTCACTGCGTGGTGAGTCTGCTCCGGCAACGGCCTTTGGTGCAGCGGTAGTTGGCGGTGACAACGGTCGCGTCAGCGCCGTGTTGATGCAGCAGGGTCAGTTGATCTGGCAGCAGCGTATTTCCCAGCCAAGCGGTGCGACTGAGATCGACCGCCTGAATGACGTAGACACCACGCCGGTGATTATTGACAACGTGGTCTATGCCTTGGGTTACAATGGCAACATGGCGGCGCTGGATCTGCGCTCCGGCCAAATCATGTGGAAACGTGATATGGGCTCGGTGAACGACTTTATCGTCGACGCAGGCCGTATCTATGTGGTCGATCAGAATGACCGTGTAGTGGCGATGAATACCGAAGGTGGTGTTAACCTGTGGCGTCAGAGCGATTTGCTGCACCGCAACCTGACCGCACCAGCGTTGTACAACGGCTACCTGGTTGTCGGTGATGCCGAAGGTTATCTGCACTGGATCAATACCACCGATGGCCGTTTTGTGGCTCAGCAGCAAGTGGATAGCTCCGGCTTCCTGTCCGCGCCAATTGTGGCCGGTGACAAACTGCTGATCCAGGCGCGTGGCGGCAAGGTTTACGCCTTCACTCGCTAACCGTTTTAGCCCCAATAGATCGCAGGCTGTGCAGTCTGTAAGATTCGTGGGATAACGGCTCCTGATACCAGGAGCCGTTTCGTATTTTTAAGCTATGCTGCTGCTGTCTATTGCGCTGCATAGTAACGCATTGATTATTAAGTAATGAGGCTTCAACATGATACCTGTCGTTGCGCTGGTCGGGCGCCCGAATGTCGGTAAATCCACCTTGTTTAACCGTTTAACACAGACGCGCGATGCGCTGGTGGCGGATTTCCCCGGGCTAACGCGAGACCGCAAGTATGGTCGTGCTGAAGTTGAGGGCAACGAATTTATTATCGTCGATACCGGGGGTATTGACGGGACGGAAGATGGCGTTGAAACGCGTATGGCCGGTCAGTCGCTGCTGGCGATCGAAGAGGCCGATATCGTGCTGTTTATGGTCGATGCCCGTGCCGGGCTGATGCCTGCCGATCAGGGGATTGCTCAGCACCTGCGTAATCGCCAGAAGGCGACGTTTCTGGTTGCCAACAAAACCGATGGCATGGATCCGGACACCGCGACGGCAGATTTCTATTCCTTGGGCCTGGGCGACGTCTATGCGATTGCCGCTTCCCATGGCCGTGGCGTCACGCAGCTGATTGAACACGTGCTGGTGCCGTTCATTCCGGCAAAACCGGAAGAGGTCGAGCTGACCGAAGAAGAAGCCAATGCCGCCTATTGGGCCGAGCAGAGCGGTGAGCTGGAAGAGGGTGAATATGAAGATCCGGAAGATGACTTCAACCCGCAGGATCTGCCGATCAAGCTGGCGATCGTTGGCCGCCCTAACGTAGGTAAGTCGACGCTAACTAACCGTATCCTCGGCGAAGAGCGTGTTGTTGTGTTTGACATGCCAGGCACGACTCGCGACAGCATTTACATTCCGATGGTGCGTGACGAGCGTGAATACGTGCTGATCGACACCGCCGGGGTGCGCAAGCGCGGCAAAGTTACCGAAACCGTAGAGAAATTCTCGGTGATCAAAACGCTGCAGGCGATCGAAGATGCCAACGTAGTGTTGTTGGTGATCGACGCCCGCGAAGGCATTTCCGATCAGGATCTGTCGCTGCTGGGCTTTATCCTCAATAGTGGGCGCTCACTGGTGATTGCGGTCAACAAGTGGGACGGCATGAGTGAGGAAGATCGCGATCACGTGAAAGAGATGCTCGATCTGCGTTTGGGCTTTGTCGATTTTGCGCGTGTGCACTTTATCTCTGCGCTGCACGGCAGCGGTGTGGGTAACCTGTTCGAATCTGTGAACGAAGCCTATGAGTGTGCTACTCGTCGCGTAAATACCTCGATGCTGACCAAGATCATGCAGATGGCTGCCGAAGATCACCAGCCGCCGTTGGTGCGTGGCCGCCGCGTGAAGCTGAAATATGCGCACGCAGGGGGTTATAACCCGCCTATCGTGGTGATCCACGGTAACCAGGTATCCGATCTGGCCGACTCCTACAAACGTTACCTGATGAACTACTTCCGTCGTTCACTCAAGGTGATGGGGACGCCGATCCGCATCCAGTTCAAAGAGGGCGAGAACCCGTTTGCGGGTAAGCGCAATACTTTGACGCCAAACCAGATGCGCAAGCGCAAGCGCTTGATGAGCCACCTGAAGAAGTCAAAATAACAATCGTAGGGCGTGGAATTGATACCGCGCCCTATTTTTATCCTGCTTAAACCGTTCTATTATCTGCCAATCTCACTTCTTCACCGACCCTGCAAAGGAACCTCATGTCCTGGGAAACCTGGAGTTTTGCCTTTAGCGTCACCGTACCCAACTTATTGATGATGCTGCTGGGGATCCTGCTGCGCCACTGGCGGCTGATGGACGACCGCTTTATCGATGGGGCCACCAAACTGGTCTTTAATCTGGCGCTGCCCTGCCTGTTGTTCTTCAGCATTGCCACTAACCACCCGCAACTGCGCGATAATTTTGCTCTGGTGATCTACGGTGCGGTAGGGACGATAGCGACCTTCTTGCTGTTGGAGATCGCGGCCAAGTGGCTGGTGAAAGAGCCACGCGAGCGTGGCGTGTTTGTACAGGGAGGGTTCCGGGCGAATACCGCGATTGTTGGTCTGGCTTATGCTATGACTGCCTACGGCGATGAGGGCGTCGCGATTGCCTCGCTGTATCTGACCGTGACGGTGATCCTGTTTAACGTGCTGTCGGTCATCACCCTGACGCGCAGCCTGCAAGGCGGCAACGGGCAGAAGATCAAACATTTGTCATTGCTGCGCAGTATCGTGACTAATCCGCTGATCTTGGGGCTGCTGAGTGGCCTGGCCTATGCGCAGACCGGGTTGGGGATTGCGCCAGTGCTCAAGCAGACCGGCAGCTATATCTCAGGCCTGTCATTACCGTTGGCCTTGCTGTGTACCGGGGCCAGCCTTGATCTGCGGGCAATGTTCCGCTCTTCCAACGTCGCGGCGTTGTCTTCGTCGGCTAAACTGTTTTTGGTGCCGATGTTGATGACGTTTGGGGGTTGGCTTTGCGGTTTCGAGGGCGCTACGCTCGGCATTATTTTTATGTTCTCTGCGACGCCAACCGCCTCCGGCAGCTATGTGATGACGCGTGCCATGGGGGGCAACGCGACGTTGGCCGCCAATATTATTGCGATCACCACCGTGGGATCCTTCTTTACCACCGCGTTGGGGATCTCTTTCTTACGCTCGTGGGGCGTGATTTAAACCAGGAGGAAAGATGGACGCCTTATGTCCGGTTTGTGCCCAGCCGATGAGCTGGGTGAATGGCCACTATCATTGTGACGACTGCAACAGCGATTACCGGCAGCTTGCCGAGTGCCCCGACTGTGCGGGCAACCGTTGCAAGAACTGAAAGCCTGTGGTGCCGTGGATTATCTCTGCCAGCATGGCCATGGGCTGATCTCCAAAAAGCGGGTGAAGTTCAGCTATCAACCGGTGGAATGACCTTATGCATCATAGAGCCGGTGGTCGTGCGTGCTGACCGCTGGTGACACCTTGTTTTGGCTGAGCCGCTTTACCGAGGCCCGTACCGCTAAACGCCCATGCAACAGCATATTGCTGGGTGGCGCATCCGGGCGCAGCATACGGCGCTGCAACAGCGCTATGGCCTCTGCACCCAGCTCATCACGAGGAACGTGAACCGAGGTTAGCGGCACGTCGTGGATCTCCGCCAGATTAAAACCATCCGTACTCATCACCGAAATATGCCCCGGCACGCTGATGTGCATTTTCTTTAGCGCATTGACGGCACCCACCGCCATATAATCCCCCCCTGCCAGGATCGCCGTTGGCAATTGTGCCCGATCGGTAACGCCGTTGATAAAGGCTGTGATGGCCTGCTCGGCTTCTTCGCTGCCAAAACCTGAAGTGGTGACCAGATGCTGGCGGTCATCGAAGGGAATATTATGCCGCATATAGGCTTGTTTGATCCCCGCCAGCCGCAGCTCCATGGTGTTGCGCCGTAGACATTGCAGATTGAGGATACGGCTGTGGCCCTGTTGCAACAGATAGTTGGCGGAATACTCCCCAATCAGCTGATGGTCGGGGGAAACGCTGTCTAACCGCATCTGGCGATCGGTGCAGTTAATTAGAATGCAGGGTTTGTTCAGATCGGCGGCCAGCGTATGGATATGCTCGTCATCAATGCCGATGATCAGCACGGCTTCGGTTAACGGATCGCTCATCTTTTCCAAAAACAGCACGCTGTCGCTGTGTTGCTCCTCCAACCCGCAGTAGCGGATCCTCACATCATGTTGCGCCAGTGCGGTGGTGATCCCCTGGATCACCTTGTAGTAGAAAATATCGGTGCGGACATCAAAGGCGCGCTGTGGGGCAAATACCATCACGTTGTTCAACATCAGCCTGCCGTTGGAAAGCCCCTGCAAGATACCGTTTTGCTGCGCGCAAGCCAGCACCCGTTGCCGCGCCTCGGCGCTGGTGTTGGCTTTTCCTGCCAACACGCGTGAAACGGTGCTGATCGAAAGCCCGGTTTGGCGCGCAATTTCCTGTATTTTCAGCTTTCCGTTCATTTTGTGATCTCCTTCAAATTTGGTCGTGAGAATATTTTCACGGCGTATGTTTTCCTTTCAGACGGCTTTCTATGGCTATAACGGCGAAAATTTAGCTGGTGTATGAAAATTTTTGCAAATTTCGCCATTTCACTTGCACTCTCCGCTGGTTAGTCTGCCTTGGTACACCAATTTTATAGATTTATCAGTCCAATTTATTGGATGGAATACAAGTAAAACAACATTAAATCATAGGGTTGTCGCAGCATTGACGTTGCATTTGTGGCCGACGTCACAAATAACGCTGTTAACACCTCCGTTAGCAAGAGTTGCCCTACCAAAAAGGCGTATGGTCGCCACGGAGATCAAGATGAGTGTAGAAATCAATCAAACGGTCGTCGCCAGCAGTCGCCGTAAATTCAAATCGTTGCGCTGGTGGATGTTGGCCCTGTTCCTGTTAGGCGTCACGGTTAACTACATTACCCGCAACTCGCTGGGTATTCTGGCACCTGAGCTGAAAACCAGCCTCAACATGACCACCGAGCAATATTCTTGGGTGGTGGCGTCCTTCCAACTGGCTTATACCCTGTTCCAACCGATCTGCGGCTGGCTGATAGACGTCATTGGTTTGAAGATGGGGTTTCTGGTTTGTGCCAGCATCTGGGCGGTGGTGTGCATGATGCATGCTGGCGCGGGCAGTTGGTTGCAACTGGCGATCCTGCGTTTCTTCATGGGCGCAGCTGAAGCGGCGGCTACCCCGGCTAACGCTAAAGCCATTTCTGACTGGTTCCCGAAAAAAGAACGGCCGATTGCCGCTGGCTGGGCAGGGGTTGGCTTCTCGATCGGCGCGATGTTGGCTCCGCCGATCATTGTGATTGCCCATGTGTCCTTTGGCTGGCAGGGAGCCTTCCTGTTCTCTGGTGCCCTGGCGCTGATCTGGGTGGTGCTGTGGTGGGTGTTTTACCACTCGCCGCAACAGCACCCTAACCTGAGCCAAAAGGAGTTTGATCTGATCAACGAGGATAATGAACCGGTACTGCCGAAACTGCCGTTCTTTAAATCGTTGGCGATCCTGTGCAAAAACAAAAAATTCTATGGCATCGCCATCCCAGCGTTTCTTGCTGAGCCAGCCTGGGCGGTGTTCAGCTTCTGGGTGCCGCTGTATCTGGCCACCGAGCGCGGCATGGATCTCAAACAGATCGCCATGTTTGCCTGGCTGCCGTTCCTGGCAGCGGATATCGGCAGCGTCGCCAGTGGTTATCTCACTACGCTGTATCGCAAATGGTTCGGCTGTTCACGGGTGAACTCGGTGGTGGCCAGCTCGGTGACCGGAGCCTTCATGATGGTATCGCTGGCGTTTGTCGCGATCACCAAAGACCCCTATATCGCGATCGCGCTGATCTCCATTGGTGGCTTTGGCCACCAGGTGATCTCCTGCATGTTGAGCGCGCTGGTGGTGGAATCCTTCGATAAAAACCAGATGGCGACGGTGAACGGTATGCGCGGCTCCAGCGCCTGGATCGCCAGTTTCCTGTTCACGCTGTTGATTGGTGCCGTTTCCGACACCGTCGGCTTCAACCCGCTCTTCGTCGCGATGGGCTTCTTCGATCTGATCGGTGCGATGTTCCTGATCGGTTTGATCGCCGAGCGCGGCAAAAAACCTTCACCTACTGTTTAAGTTGGATAATTATGAAAACGTTAAAAAACTGGACGCTGGCTGGGCAATACGCCGACCGTGTTGAACTGCTGGTGGATGAGCAACACCTGTTCTGCCTTTACGTGCTGGAAAGCAATCTGTTCCGCGTGCTGATCAAACGCCACGGCGAACTGGCACTGGATCGTACCTGGAGTATCGCTCCGCAGGAGGATGTGCCTTGGGAAGGGCGGGATCGCCTCAGCGTCGCCGGTTTTGGCCTGCCGGGCTATCAACTTGGCCAGCAGGCAGACCGTTTGACAGTAGCGACTTCGCAGTTGCGCGTGACGATACATCAGCCGTTATGGCTGGAATGGGAATACTGCAATGCGGCGGGGGAATGGCTACCACTGGCTGCGGATCGCCCGACCAGTGCCTATCTGCTTAATGCGCACGGCGACGGCGTGGCGCACTATCAGCGCCGCCATCAGGGCGAACGTTACTATGGGCTAGGTGAAAAAACGGGCGATCTGGAGCGTACCGGCCGCCGCTTTGAAATGCGTAACCTGGACGCGATGGGTTACAACGCCGCCAGCACCGATCCGCTTTATAAGCATATCCCGTTTACCATCACGCGCCGGGAAGAGGTCAGCTTTGGCCTGTTTTATGACAACCTGAGCAGTTGCTGGCTGGATCTGGGGAATGAGATCGACAACTATCACCTGGCCTATCGCCGCTATCAGGCCGAGGCGGGCGATCTGGATTACTATCTGTTCCTGGGGCCAAGGGTGCTCGACGTCACCAAGGCCTTCGTGCGTCTGACCGGTAAAACCCATTTTGGGCCGAAGTGGAGCCTGGGGTACAGCGGCTCGACGATGCACTACACCGACGCACCGGATGCCCAGCAGCAGTTGCAGCAGTTTATCCAGCTGTGCCGCCAGCACGCCATCCCGTGCGATTCGTTTCAGCTCTCTTCCGGCTATACCTCGATCAATAACAAACGCTACGTCTTCAACTGGAACTACGACAAGGTGCCGCAGCCTAAACAGCTTAGCCAAGCCTTTCACGATGCTGGGCTGAAGCTGGCGGCGAATATCAAACCCTGCCTGTTGCAGGATCATCCCAAATATCAGCAGGTGGCGGAACTAGGCTTGTTTATCCGCGATTCGCAGAGCGACGGCCCAGAACGTTCCAGCTTCTGGGATGACGAAGGTTCGCATCTCGACTTTACCAACCCGGCAGCGGTGCGCTGGTGGCAGCAGGGGGTGACGGAGCAACTGCTGGAAATGGGGATTGATTCCACCTGGAATGACAACAACGAGTATGAAGTGTGGGATGGTGAAGCGCGCTGCCATGGCTTCGGCAAGCCGATTGCCATCAAGCATATTCGCCCGGTGATGCCGTTGCTGATGATGCGTGCCTCACTTGAAGCACAGCAGCGTTTTGCGCCGAACCTGCGGCCTTATTTGATCTCGCGTTCTGGCTGCGCCGGTATGCAGCGTTATGTGCAAACCTGGAGTGGCGACAACCGCACCAGTTGGCAAACCTTGCGCTATAACACCCGAATGGGGGTGGGGATGAGCCTGTCCGGGCTGTTTAACGTTGGGCATGACGTGGGCGGTTTCTCCGGCGATAAGCCAGACGCGGAGCTGTTGGTGCGTTGGGTACAAAACGGAGTAATGCACCCGCGCTTCACCATTCATTCCTGGAATGATGATGCTACCGTCAATGAACCCTGGATGTACCCGGCGGCGACGCCGATGATCCGAGATGCCATCAACCTGCGTTATCGCCTCATGCCATACTTCTACACGCTACTTTGGCAGGCAAGCCATGATGATGAGCCGATGCTGCGGCCAACCTTCCTCGATCATGAGCACGATGAGCGCACCTTCGGTGAGACCGATGATTTCCTGATTGGCCGCGACCTGCTGGTGGCCAGCGTGGTGGATCAGGGGCTGCGCCAGCGTGAAGTCTACCTGCCGGATAACGTTGATGGTTGGTATTGCTTCTATAGCGGCCAATGGTACAGCGGTGGTCAGAGTATTGTGCTAGAGGCACCGCTGGAACGCTTGCCGTTACTGGTACGCGCTGGGGCCGGGCTCCCGATGTCACAACGGTTGGGGCATGTAGACAATGCGGCAGACGATCGCCGGGAACTGCGGCTGTTCCCCACCAAGGGCTGCGGATGGTCCTCAGGCCTGCTGTTTGAAGACGATGGGGAAAGCCATGGCTGGCAGCAGAATAATGCGCTGTGGCTCCGCTGGGAGGCGGTGAGTGACAATCAGCGCATCGAACTGACCTTCACCCACGAGGGGCATTTCAAACCGACGTGGCAGGTGCTGAACATTGTATTGCCAGCAGGTGAGACTCGCGAACTGTGGGTGAACGGGGTTTGCCGGGATTCTTTTGTGCTGTAATTAATGTCATACCCCAACCCTCTGCAGAGGGTTGGGGAAGTATCAAACTGGATGAAGTTTGGCGTGGGGGTTGGTTATCATTAATACACTGCTATCTAGGTACCCATAAGGTGTTCTCTGTGAAAAAGACCAGCTTACAAGCTAAATTAGCCTATTAAGCTCTGCCACTAACCGCTATTCCACCACGCGTTTCTTACGCGGCTTTTTTGCCACGGTGACGGTTTTGACTTCGCTCTCCACCCAGCCATCCTGCAGGCGGGTTTTCAGCATTTCCCCAACCTGTGCCTGCTTGGTGGTTTTCAGTAACTCACCCTGTGGCGTCTGCGTTACGCTATAGCCGCGAGCCAGGGTTGCCAGCGGGCTAACCGCCTCCAACTGACTACAGGCGACGCCAAAGCGTTGGCGATAGCCATTGAGTTGCCGCTCCATCCCTTGCTGCAATCGGTATTCCTGCTGCTGAACACGCTGCTGCAAGCGGTGGATGCGGCCCATCGGCTGTACCTGCGCCAGGCGCTGCTGCACGCGTTCACTGCGGCGAGAAGATAGCCGTAATTGCTGCTGCATCCCATCTTCCAAACGGCGCTGTAGCTTGAATAACAGCGTTTGCTGCCGAGCTAGCCGCAGGTGTGGATGCTGCTGTTGCAGACGGTGGTTGATGCGGGTGAACTGCTGCTGGCGCTGCGCCAGATAATAGTCCATCGCCATTTCCAGCCGCTGTTGCTGTGACTGCAATTGGCGCAACAGCTCAAGCTGATTACGGCTGACCAACTCTGCGGCCGCGGAAGGGGTAGGTGCCCGCAGGTCGGCAACAAAGTCGGCAATGGTGACGTCTGTTTCATGGCCGACGGCGCTGACGATCGGGATACGGCTGGCAAAAATTGCCTTCGCGACGCGTTCGTCGTTAAAGCTCCATAAATCTTCTAACGAGCCACCGCCGCGCCCGACGATCAGCACATCGCACTCATCACGGCGGTTGGCGGTTTCGATCGCGCGAACGATCTGCAACGGTGCTTCTGCACCTTGCACGGACGTGGGATAAATCACGATCGGCAGTGAAGGATCCCGCCGCTGTAGCACCTGCAAAATATCGTGCAGCGCTGCGCCGCTGGCGGAGGTGATCACCCCAACGCATTTGGCCGGGCTTGGCAAGGGTTGTTTGAACTGCTGATCAAACAAACCTTCGGCCGCCAGGCGCTGTTTTAACTGTTCGAATTGTTGTTGCAGCAGGCCGTCACCGGCAGGCTGCATGCTTTCGGCGATCAGTTGGTAATCACCACGTGGTTCATACAGGGTGATGCTGGCACGTACCAGAACCTGCTGGCCATTTTGTGGGCGAAAGGTGGTGCGGCGGTTGCTGTTGCGGAACATCGCGCAACGCACCTGGGCACGGTCATCTTTCAGCGTGAAATACCAGTGACCGGAGGAGGGCTGGGAGAAGTTGGAGATCTCGGCGGAGAGCCAAATCTGCCCCATTTCCATTTCCAGCAGCTGTCGAACCGTCTGATTGAGGCGGCTTACGGTAAAAATGGACGGTGAAGTAGGTAGCGACATGTGACCCAGATCAAATTTCAAAACAAGCACTTAATTGGTCGATATTACAGCTCGGCGAAAGGTAATCAAGAGTTTTTGTAAGAAAGTGCTGGAGGCAACCGATTACGCTCTGTATAATGCCACGGCAATATTTTATCTTTTCCGCATCCACCTTGGTGAGATATTGCCCATGCTACGTATTGTAAAAGAAGCTCTAACGTTTGATGACGTTCTCCTGGTTCCAGCCCACTCCACAGTTCTGCCTAATACCGCAGATCTTGGCACCCAACTGACCAAATCTATCCGCCTGAATATCCCTATGCTGTCCGCAGCCATGGATACCGTAACCGAATCCAACCTGGCCATTGCGCTAGCGCAGGAAGGCGGTCTGGGCTTCATTCACAAAAACATGTCCATTGAGCGCCAGGCGGAAGAAGTTCGCCGGGTGAAAAAACATGAAAGCGGCGTGGTCACGGACCCACAGGCCGTTACACCTTCCACCACGCTGGCAGAGGTGAAAGAGTTAACCGCGCGTAACGGCTTTGCCGGTTACCCGGTTGTGACCGAAGAAAACGAACTGGTGGGGATCATTACCGGCCGTGACGTGCGCTTCGTAACCGATCTGACTCAGCCTGTCACCGCAGTGATGACGCCAAAAGAGCGCCTGGTCACCGTCAAGGAAGGCGAAGCGCGTGAAGTTGTGCTGCAAAAAATGCACGAAAAACGCGTCGAAAAAGCGCTGGTGGTGGATGACAGCTTCCACCTGCTGGGCATGATCACCGTCAAAGACTTCCAGAAAGCAGAGCGCAAACCTAACGCCTGTAAAGATGAGCATGGCCGTCTGCGCGTAGGCGCTGCGGTGGGTGCTGGTGCCGGTAACGAAGAGCGTGTTGATGCGCTGGTCGCTGCTGGTGTTGACGTACTGCTCATCGACTCTTCACACGGCCATTCCGAAGGCGTGTTACAGCGCATCCGTGAAACCCGTGCCAAATACCCAGACCTGCAAATCCTTGGCGGCAACGTCGCGACCGGGGCTGGTGCCAAAGCCCTGATGGAAGCTGGCGTAAGCGCGGTGAAAGTCGGTATCGGTCCAGGCTCTATCTGTACGACTCGTATCGTAACCGGCGTGGGTGTTCCGCAGATCACCGCTATCGCCGATGCGGTCGAAGCGCTGGAAGGAACAGGTATCCCAGTTATCGCTGACGGTGGTATCCGCTTCTCTGGCGATATCGCCAAAGCGATTGCTGCCGGTGCGTCTTGCGTGATGGTTGGTTCAATGCTGGCGGGGACGGAAGAATCTCCGGGCGAAATCGAGCTGTATCAGGGCCGTTCGTTCAAATCTTACCGTGGGATGGGTTCTCTGGGCGCGATGTCCAAAGGTTCCTCGGACCGTTACTTCCAGACCGATAACGCCGCTGATAAACTGGTGCCGGAAGGTATCGAAGGCCGTGTGGCCTACAAAGGCATGCTGAAGGCGATTGTACATCAGCAGATGGGCGGCCTGCGTTCCTGCATGGGCCTGACCGGCTGTGCGACCATCGATGAACTGCGTACCAAAGCCGAGTTTGTGCGCATTAGCGGTGCCGGGATTCAAGAAAGCCATGTGCATGACGTGACCATCACCAAAGAATCACCAAACTACCGCATGGGCTAATGCTTTAACCTCTCTCCTGCGGGAGAGGGGCAGGGATGAGGGCAGCCTCTCATCCCAAATACCCTTTTTGCTCTTTTTCTCTGTTGCTGGAATTTGCCTCACATGACAAAAAATATTCATAAGCATCGCATCCTGATCCTGGATTTCGGTTCACAATACACCCAACTGATTGCCCGCCGCGTGCGTGAGATCGGTGTTTACTGTGAGCTGTGGGCCTGGGACGTCAGCGAAGAGCAGATCCGCGAATTCAATCCAAGCGGCATCATTCTCTCCGGTAGCCCGGAAAGCACCACCGAACTGAACAGCCCGCGTGCGCCAGAGTATGTCTTCACCGCTGGTGTACCGGTATTGGGCGTGTGCTACGGCATGCAGACCATGGCGATGCAACTGGGCGGCCATGTACAGGGGTCTACCGAGCGTGAGTTTGGTTATGCGCAGGTGGAAATCACCCAGGCAAGCGCCCTGATCCGCGATATCGAAGACGCTATCAGCCCGGCAGGCAAACCGGTATTAGACGTGTGGATGAGCCACGGCGATAAAGTTACCGCTATTCCGTCAGATTTCGTCACCGTTGCCAGTACCGATACCTGCCCGTTTGCCATTATGGCCAACGAGGAAAAACGCTTCTACGGCGTACAGTTCCACCCGGAAGTCACCCATACCCGCCAAGGCCAGCGTATCCTGGAGCGTTTCGTACTGGATATCTGTGGTTGTGAAGCGCTGTGGACGCCTGCCACCATCATTGAAGATGCCGTTGCGCGTATTCGTGAGCAGGTCGGTGAAGATCACGTGATCCTCGGCCTGTCTGGCGGTGTGGACTCATCCGTTACCGCCATGCTGCTGCACCGTGCCATTGGCAAGCGCTTGACCTGCGTATTCGTAGATAACGGCCTGCTGCGCCTGAACGAAGCTGACCAAGTGTTGGAAATGTTCGGTGACCACTTCGGCCTGAACATCGTGCACGTGGCGGCAGAGAACCGTTTCCTGAGCGCGCTGGCGGGTGTTGATGAGCCAGAAGCCAAGCGTAAGATCATTGGCCGCGTCTTTGTCGAAGTATTCGACGAAGAAGCCTGCAAGCAGAGCGCCGTGAAGTGGCTGGCTCAGGGCACCATCTACCCGGATGTGATCGAGTCTGCTGCTTCGGCTACCGGCAAAGCGCACGTGATCAAATCGCACCACAACGTCGGTGGCCTGCCGAAAGAGATGAAGCTGGGGCTGGTGGAACCGCTGAAAGAGCTGTTCAAAGACGAAGTGCGCAAGATTGGTCTGGAGCTGGGCCTGCCGTACGACATGCTGTACCGTCACCCGTTCCCAGGGCCAGGTCTGGGCGTGCGCGTATTGGGCGAAGTGAAGAAAGAGTATTGCGATCTGCTGCGCCGTGCCGATGCGATCTTCATCGAAGAGTTGCACAAAGCCGATCTGTACAACAAGGTCAGCCAGGCGTTCACCGTGTTCCTGCCGGTGCGTTCCGTTGGCGTGATGGGTGATGGCCGTAAATACGATTGGGTTGTCTCTCTGCGTGCGGTAGAAACCATCGACTTTATGACCGCGCATTGGGCACACCTGCCGTACGATTTCCTTGGCCGTGTTTCCAACCGTATCATCAACGAAGTCAACGGTATTTCCCGTGTGGTTTATGATATCAGCGGGAAGCCACCGGCGACGATCGAGTGGGAATGATTCAGTCGATTTCCTCCCTGCACTGAAGCATTTAGTTTGATATTAACCCTCTGTTTTTACAGGGGGTTTTGTTTTTACTCTATTATGAATTTCGACTAACTCACACCTGTTGACGGTATTGCCAATTGGCATATTGTTAGTCTGCTTAACTTTATTTTTGTACGAAAAACTAGCCCAAGGAGCACATGGGCTGTAATCATGCTGTTAGACAAAGGGATCCATCAATATATAGCTGGCATCCTTACGTTTATGTTGATCGATCAGCGGCACCAGGCGTTTAAAGTGTTCGGTCGCGCAGTGAGCATCCAACGCCGCGCGATCTGGCCACTCTTCGATAAAGATAAAGTGCCCGGCATCCTTTTGATCGACATACAGATCATAGGCAATGCAGCGGGGTTCCTGCTTGGTGGCTTCAACCAGCTCTTGATAAAGTGGCAACACCGTTTCTATCGCTTCAACCTTGATAAAATCTTCGGCAATGACTTTCAGCATTTTTATTTCTCATCCACTTTTACGACTCGAGTATTGCGTAAGTTGAGTGCTTGCCCGGCATGACCGATTGGTGTCATACGAGGTATTGGCTGGCCGCTGTCGTTTTCCACCAGGCGTGAATAGTCCTCTCCTGCCGCAAAAAGATGATCCTCTCCCCATTGGCGCAGTGCGACGATAATCGGGAAGATTTCGCGGCCTTTATCGGTCAGCAAATACTCCTGATAGGCGCTGCCATCGGCGGCAGGGCTTACTTGCAAGATCCCCTGGGCGACCAGCGTGCGTAGCCGAGTGGAAAGAATATTCTTTGCCATCCCCAGATTCTTTTGAAACTCACTAAACCGGCTGATGCCGTCAAAGGCGTCGCGGATGATCAACAGTGACCACCAGTCACCCAGCACATCCAAGGTTCGTGCTACTGGGCATTGAGCATCCTCAAGGCTTTTTCGTTTCATGCTGCGGCTCCAGAATTATTCTGGTTGCATTATAAAACCTCTTTCACTAAAGTGCATTGAGTTTAATAATGAAACCACTTGTAACGAGGCGCTTGATGAGTGATAAACCGCTGGAAGCCTTCCGCTCGCAGTCTGTTGAGCTTTTACCTACGTCACTGGTGCTGCTGTTGGCCGCAGCCTGCGCTTTCAGCGTGGCCACTGTTTATTACGCGCAACCGCTGCTTGATGCCATTGCGGAGGATTTTAATATCAGCTTGGCAAGAGTAGGGATGGTGATTACGGCGACCCAGGTCGGTTGTGCCTGTGCGCTGTTATTGGTGGTTCCTTTGGGGGATTTGCTGGATCGCCATCGCCTGCTGGCAGTGCAGCAAATACTGCTGATGCTCGCGTTGCTGATGGTCGGCGTGTCGAGCAGCAGCGTGGTGCTACTCGTGGCTATGCTGTTGGTGGGACTGTTGGGAACCGCAATGACGCAGGGATTGATCGCCTTTGCCGCTACGTTGGCCTCCCCGCAGGAACGTGGACGCGTGGTGGGGGCCGCTCAGGGCGGAGTGGTGATGGGTTTACTGCTGGCGCGCACTCTCTCTGGGGGACTCGCGGATATCGGCGGTTGGCGAACGGTCTACTTTTTCTCAGCGGCTATTACCCTGATATTACTTCCTGTTCTGGCTCGTTTATTGCCAAAGCAGCCAGCTTCCGAGGTGAAGTTAAGTTATTGGCAACTGCTGAGCTCAATGCTGAGCCTGTTACGCCATGACCGGATTTTGCAGGTGCGCGGTATGTTGGCGTTGCTGATGTTCGCGGCATTCAGCATCTTCTGGAGCACGCTGGTTCTCCCCTTGAGCCAGCCCCCATTTCTTTTTTCTCATTCGACCATTGGTGCATTTGGGTTGGTAGGGGCAGTTGGTGCGCTGGCGGCGATGAGAGCCGGGCATCTGGCTGACCAAGGCTGGGGGCAGACAGTTAGCGGGATGTGCCTGTTGTTGTTGATGATCGCTTGGTTGCCGCTTGGGTTGATGGAGCGAGGAATGGCGTACCTGATTGGCGGTATCATCTTGCTGGATCTGGCCGGGCAGGCAATCCATGTCCTGAATCAGAGCATGATTTTCACTGCGCACCCGCAGTCCCACAGTCGCCTGGTTGGGTGCTACATGCTGTTTTATGCCGTCGGCAGTGGGTTGGGGGCGTTTGCCGGTAGCCATATTTATGCGTGGGCGGGGTGGCATGGCGTATGCTGGCTGGGCGGCTCGGTAAGCCTGGTGGCATTGCTGTTTTGGTGGCGCACGCTGAAATATTGCCGTTGACCCTTCCATACGCCAGTGCAGGGTTATGCTGCCGCTTTTTTTTCCGCCATACCCTGGATAAACAACAATCCCAACGCAATGACGACTGGGATAAACACCAGCATATTCAGCCAGAACCAGCCGAGAATATGCATCATCTGCCCAGATAACAGAGAGGCTAATGCGGTGGTGCCGAAGACAAAAGAGTCATTCAGTGATTGAACCTTCAGCCGTTCTTGATGTGTGTAACAAGCGCTCAGCATGACGGTCGCGCTGACAAAGCCAAAGTTCCAGCCGACGCCAAGCAGAATTAATCCTCCCCAGAACCAGATGACCTCGGTGCCTATCATGGAAACCGCAGCGGCGCAGGCCGTCAGCAATAGCCCGCTGGCGCAGACGTTACGTGGCCCGAAACGCGATATCAGCCGGCCAGTGATAAACGCCGGCGCGTACATGGCCAGAATATGCCATTGGATACCTAATGTGGCAGTAGACAGGCTGTGTCCGTGATGGATCATCGCCAGCGGCGTTGCGGTCATCATAAACGTCATCAGCCCATAAGAGACCAAGGCTGCCACTGCGGTGGTGATAAAGCGCAATGAACCGGCGATTTCCCCCAGAGAGCGAATTTTATCTGTTGATGTTGTTTGAACGGGGTCGGAAAGCGGGTTTTGTTGAGCCGCCAAGCGAGCGGTCATGCGCCGCATTTGCCATAAAAGCAGCAACGCAATCAACGCCAGCAGAGACTGCCCGAGGAAACTGGCCGACAGGGGAACTGGCAACAGGTTTTGCGTCCAGATCACCAGTTGTGGGCCAATCACTGCTGCCAACAGTCCGCCAAGCATAACCCGGGAGATCGCCACGGGTTGCTCAGGTTTGGTGACATAATCCGTTACCGCAAAACGGTAGCTTTGCACGCACGCCGCGTAACCCCCGGCCATCAGACAGCCCAGACAGAACAGGATGAAGGAGCCGTTTATGACGCCCCATGCAGCTATTATCCCCCCGATGAGCGCACTGAGCGCACCAAGGGTATAGGCGTTAACGCGCCCAAAGCGGGCTATCAGGGCTCCTACAGGTAACACGGACAAGGCCAGGCCAATATTGAAGAGACTGACCGGCAGCGTGGATAAGGCTTTATTACTGCTTAATGTCTCACCCACCAATCCGCCCAGTGAGATGATAATCGCAGGTGAGGATGCACCTATCGCCTGAAGGGCAAAAAGCAGATGTACGTAGCGCTTTGTTTGTGCGCGGTAGGTGTCTATCCCTGTATTGACGCCAGCCGGATCCACGATGGCTATTCCTTGGTTGGTTATGGGGAGTGAATGCACTGAATGAATCAGGCGCTATGCCCATGACGCCTGATTCGGTAATAGTAATCAATAGTACCCCAGCAATTTCCACCAGGCGAGGCCGACAACGAAGATCAGAATGACGTTGAACGTCACCACGCAAAAATTGATTTTGTAGAAACGTGGCCGTTCAAAATATCCCTGAGCGAAGTAAATGGGGCCAGGGCCGCCGCCATATTCGGTATTTCCCCACATCAAATTGCTGAAAATACCAAAACAGATGGCAACCATCATCGGTGGCGCGCCAGCAGCGATAGCGGTAGCCGCGAACGGTGCATACAGTGCAGCGACATGGCCGGAGGCCGTGGCAAACAGATAATGCACATAAATATACAGTATCCCCAGAATGACAAACGTCTGCATTGCGCCAAAACCGCTAATAGTGGTTTCGAGCTTGGTGGTCATCCAACTGATAAAACCGAGGCTGGATAGCCCGCCCGCCAGGCTGATGATGACGCTGAACCAGATCACCGTATCCCACGCGGCCTGATCTTTAAGCAGGTCTTTCCAACTCACGGCATGAGTAGCAAACAGATAGGCAGCCAACCCCAGCCCTACCGTGGTGGCCGATAATCCTGTCAGCAGACTGGTGCCCCAGCCCAGCAGCGCCAAGATAAAACCCAGCGCGACCTTTTTTTCAACGCCTGACATAGCACCCAGCTCATTGAGGGCACGGCGTCCCATGTCTTTCGCTTCCGGGGTCTTTTTAAGTTCCGGGTTCAAGATCTTATAGACCAGCAGTGGCATCAGGAAAAAGCACACCATGGCGGGAACGACCGCGGCCACGAACCAGCCACCCCAGGTTATTTCTACCCCCAACGAATCTTTTGCCAGGCTGCCCACCAGTGGGTTCGCCGCCATACCCGTCAGAAATATGGCACCGGTAATGGGGGTGAACTGGAAGCACACCATAATCAGAAAGTCGCCGATCTTTTTACCGCTCTTACCTGGTGCCGACCCTAAGACTTCATTGATAGAGCGTACGATGGGAAAGATGATGCCTCCCGATCTGGCGGTTACCGATGGCATGGCCGGAGCCATAATCAGATCGGATACCCCTAGCGAGTAGGCAATCCCCAGGCTGCTGCCACCAAATAGTGACAGCATTTTATAGGCGATACGCTTGCCCAAGCCGGAGGTAACGAACCCCAGTGACAGGATATAAGCACAGAAAATCAGCCATACTGTCCCACTGGCAAAGCCGGATAAGGCTTTAGCCTCCGTCAGGGTTCCGGTAAAAATGGCTACGCAAAGCGCGACCAGCATGACTGCCCCGGAGGGCAGTGGTTGAGTCAGAATTGCCGCAATAGTTGCTGCAAAGATGGCGAACATCTGCCAAGCCTGCGGTGTTAATCCCTCGGGGACCGGGTAAAGCCAGATTGCCAAGCCTAAAAGCAGTGGGATCAGGGTGGCGATAGCTTTTTTCTTTCTGTCGGGTGATCCTGCTGACATAATTATCTCCTTATACAAGGATTGAATTTCCTGCGGATGCGTTAGCCCTGTTTGGCTGATTGCTGTACTGCCCGATCCACCATTTGCGGTGCCATACCCAAATAATTGGTCGGATCGGTAAGCTGCTCAATCAGCTCTGGCTCCAGACGACTGGCAATAGCCGGTAACGCGTTCAGCACATCGGCGAGGCGTCCACCCTGTTCATTGACAATGCGGCAGGCGTCATACACCACATCATGGGCATCCTGGCGGCCAATATAAGGTGCAAGCCCCATCATCACGGCTTCTGCTACGATCAACCCATTAGTCATGTCCAGGTTTTTTGCCATGGCAGCTTCATCCACAATCAGCCCACCGAGCATAAATCTTGCCTGCTTCAGTGCACCGGCGCTGAGAATGAAGCTTTCTGGGATGGCTATCCATTCGGCATGCCAGGGCCCGGTAGCGCGCTCCAGATCCTGGACCATCGCATCCAACATCAACCCAGCCTGCTGACGAACTCCTTTGGCACAGGCCAGCATAAGCTCACTGGATATGGGATTGCGTTTTTGCGGCATGGTACTGCTGGCACCACGGCCTTTGACGAAGGGTTCATAGAGTTCGCCGAATTCGTTTGAGGCCATTAGCATGACGTCATAGGCGATTTTGCCCAACGATCCGGTGATCAGGCCCAACAGGTTAACGGCTTCGGCAAAACCGTCGCGTGCTACATGCCAGGTGGAGTCCGGAGTACCCAGCCTCAGCTCTTCCATCATCGCCTGCTGCACAGCCAGCCCCTTATCCCCCAGCGATGCCAACGTCCCGGCGGCTCCGGCGAATTGACCTACCAGGACGCGCGGGCGGGCTTGTGCCAGGCGTTCAGCGTGCCGATCAAACATATTGAGCCAGATTGCCGCCTTATAACCGAAGGTGATCGGCAAGGCTTGCTGCAAATGGGTGCGTCCGGCCATTGGGGTGGTTCGGTAGCGCTGTGCCATGTCAGCCAGAATGCGGCGTAGTTCGTTGATATCGGTTTCGATAAGTTCGAATGCATCGCGGATTTGCAGGACTACTGCGGTATCCATAATATCTTGTGTCGTTGCCCCCCAGTGAACGTATCCCCCTGAGCTGCCAGCCTGCTTCGATATCTGATGCACCAACGGTAAAATGGGATAGCCAACGATTTCGGTTTCATGACGCAGTAGGTCAAAATCCAGCGTGTCTGCACTGCATCTGGCCGCAATTTCCTCTGCGGCTTCCACTGGGATCACCCCACAGCGAGCTTCGGCTTTGGCCAGAGCGACCTCCACCTCGACGTACTTGCGTACCAACTCGCGATCATCAAAAATGGCACGCATTTCCGGGGTACCAAAAGCGTCACGGAACAGAATAGAATCAAGAACATTAGAAGCCATATTGCCTCCCTGAGTGTAAGAATGGTGGTAAGATTTATTTCATATGTCATATAGGGACAGGTGGCTAAACAGCAGCTCGTGAGGCGCGAGGAAACGAGGACTCTTGCTGTTCAGGTTACCTTAAATGTCCGTACATTTGATATGTACGGACAATATAGTATGTACGGACATTTGAGCAAAGCTGTCTTGCTACAACTTTGTGATGTTGATCTGAAAGTTTTTTCGGGAGTAACGGCCAGACCGCTATGAAAGAATCTCTTTATAAACGTATTGCTCGTGAGCTGGTGCAAAGCATTGCCTCGGGTAAGTACCCGGTAGGCACGCTGTTGCCACCTGAAATGGAGCTGTGCGAACAGTTTGATGTCAGCCGACATACCATTCGTGAAGCCTTGCGTGATATCACCGAGCAGGGGTTGATCGTCAGGCGTAAGGGGATTGGCACGCTGATAGTGGAAAAAAAATCAGACAGCGCTATGAATCACCCGCTGGCCAGCCTGGAAGATTTGCTTTTCCTGGCCAACAATAACCTTCGGGTGGTGAAAAAGATTGATGAGGTGGTGGCTGATGAGGAGCTATCTCAAGTGATCGGCGGTGCGCCAGGGTCGCGCTGGTTACATATCGCCAGTATCCGTGAAGACGGCGCAAAGAAAGACGCCCCCATCTGCTGGACAGACAGCTATACCCGACTTATTTATGACAAGATACGTCGCCTGGTGCGCAGCGATCCCTACGCATTGATCAGCGAGCTGATTGAAAAACATTATGGGGTCAAGAGTGAAGAGGTTCGGCAGACCATCACCGCCGTTGGTGTATCGCCGAAAATTGCCAAAGTGCTTGGCGTTGAACCCGGCTCACCCGCACTGAGAATTGTTCGTCGTTACGTGGACCGCCATGGTGAAACGTTCGAAACGACGGTGTCCATCCATCCGGCGGACAGATACGCTTGTTCCATTGTGCTGAAACCGCAAGCTTAAGAACAACGCTATCCTTTCGGCGAATGTAAAAGGTAATACTCTTCGCCGCCGTCACCACCGGTGGAGACGATCTGCCAGCCGTGCTTGTGATAGAACGCCAGCGCCTTGTCATTTTTCACCAGGCACTTGAGCGACCCGGTTGAGGTAAACGTCTGTTCTGCGGCATGCAACAGCGCGCTGCCCACGCCCTGCGGCGGCAGGAGAGGATCGACATACAGATTATGAATAAAATTATCGGCGTGATAAATCGAGACAAAGCCGAGCAGCTTGCCGTCCCGTTCGGCTACCCAGATCTCTTCGCCAATCGTTGAGCGATCAAAATCTTCCAGCCGATAATTTCGCGTGTCACGCCAGGTAAAGGCGGTTTGGCGGGCGGCCAGATACAGGCTGCGCAGGAAAAGGCGATCGGCCTCTTGGTAAGGTCTTATGTGCATGGCGGCTCCTGATGATTTGCTAGCACTATAGCTGACAATCAACTCATTTCAACGCTGGTACCCAGCCGTTGCGCCAATCCTTTGGCTCCGGCCCGCATCACCGCATCGTGGTTCCAGCGAAATAACGGTGCTGCCAGCGGTGCCAGGCAGTTCATCCAGAGCGTAGTGGTTCGGACATGCCAGGTATAACGCGCAAGGGTATAAACCCCATCGGAACTTAACAGCCATTGGCCAACCCCTTCAACTTCGCCGCTGGCTTGTCCCTCCAATAGCTGTAGTGGCACGATATTGACTATATGCATGTCGAAAGTGATGCGGTAAGGCAGCACGCCTTGCCAGGTATAATGATGTAGCGCCCCGATCCCAAGCTCATTGCCTTTCACTATCTCGACCACCTGTAACAGGTTTTTCCACCAGCTTGGCCAGATATCGGGATGATAGAGTACCTCCCACACCGTCTGTAATGGGGCTTTGATACGCCAGGTGGTGACGAACTGGTATTCGGCCATATTGGGCTCTGCCTTAAGGGGTAAAGAAGTCAGTGGGAAAATGCAGGTTGAACACCAGAGCGTCCATCATCACGGTTTCTATTTCTCGATTGTCGGTATCGTAGCTGACCACCTTGGTTGGGAAGCTGTGACTATCCTCTAACCAAACCTCATAACGGTGAACGCCACCGACATTAACCCCCGCTGCTCCAAGGATGGTGACATGCAAAGCGGCTTGTCCCGCCAGGGCTTCCTTACCGATGACGGTCGTTTTTCCCCCTTGCTGGAGGTGGCGAATATTACGCAGCAAGGTGCCAACGTCCGATTGGTCTATGCGATGGCCGTTAGGGCCTTGTACCAACGAGTTGCTGGGTGACAGGCTCAGCACTGGCAGAGTGCCGATACCGAATGGCCATACGCGTACCTTAGCGCTATCGGGATCATAGATCAGCACGGCACCACGATGAGGTTCGCTGAAATCCATCCGCACATAGCCCGGCTTACGGTAGCTGTAACGCATCAGGTTGCGATCGCCTTGTGCCGAGCGTGAGTCGATCTTGCACTGATACTCAGCAATCTGGGCCAATTGCTCCTGCGCCTGACTAATCGGGTCAGAGGGGGATGCTGCGAAAGTATGAGCGCTAGCTATCAACATCGTTGCCAGAAGCCATTGGTGGCCGAATAAGTGGTTGATACTTTTCTCCCTGTGGAACCCTGGCCGAAAAAGGCTGGCCTCATTAATTAAATATAGGATCTGGATCACAGACGATAGCGGTTTTATTCTTCATTCTGAAAACATCATAACATTCGAATGTTTGGAGGTTTAAGATGCCACATACCCTGAGTGAACTTTTTGACCAGCAACAATGGCAGCAGAATGGCGGATTGCTGACGCTGCAATCGATCTGTAATCAGCCGCAGATCTGGCAAGCCGGCTTTGATATCGTGCAACAACATCGTGAGGAGATAGAGAGCTTTTGGCGAGGACTGGGCGATAAGCCACTGAATATCATTCTGTGTGGCGCTGGCTCTTCACTCAGCGCCGCGCGGGTCGCTGCTACCTGGCTGCGCCAGCAAACCGGGCACAATATCCGCGTATTGGCCAGCACCGATATCGTCGTCAAACCCGAACTGTATCTGGAGGATCAGCCGACGTTACTGGTGTCGATCACCAGTTCAGGCAGCACGCCGGAGAGCATCGCGGTGCTGGAGCTGGCCGAGCGCTATATTGATGAGTGCCACCATCTGTTTATCGTCAACGATCCCCAGGGTGAATTGCCCAAGCGCAGCCAGCAACAGCCAAGAACGCTCTATATCCCGGCACCGGCAGAGACTAAAAATGGCTCGTTTGCCGCCGCCGCCGAGTTCACGCTCCCTATCTGGTACCTGTTGCTGATCTTCCTGCCGCAGCAATGGGAACGTGCAGAACAGGCGCTGAATATCTACCGGCATGGCGCTCGTTACTTCTTATCGCAGCAAATGGCTATCTTGGATCAACTGGCGCAGAGTGAGATGCCGGTAGTGATCAGCCTGGGTTCCTCATCGCTGCAGTTTATCGCCGCCGATGCCAGTCTGAAGCTGCTGGAGATGTGTAACGGCCTGCAAGCTACGGACGATTTCTCTCCGCTGGCGTTCCGTCATGGGCCAAAACTGATCGTGAACCAACCGGTGACCGTGGTGAATTATCTCTCGCCAGACCCGGAGATCCTGCGTTACGACCTGGATATGGCGGCCGAGCTGAAGGCACAGCGTCATCCGCAAGGAAAAATCATCGGTATCTATGCCAACGAAGATCCGCGAGTTGCGCAGGCTTGCGACCAGTATCTGCATTTTGATGCTGCCGAATTAACGCAAATGCCCGAAGTGTTTAGTGGCCTGCTGTATGTTATCTTTGCCCAAATGTTAGGACTTTTACGCGCCCGCCATCTGGGTGTGCAAGCCGATATGCCGTCCAACGATGGCAAAGTGGCCAAAGTCTGTCGGGTGACGATCTACGGAAGAGATGATGGTTAACGAGCTCGAACAAGCTGCACCGCTGTATTTACATATTGCCAAGAACTTACGTGAACGGATTGAAGCGGGTGAATTCCCGCTTGATTCGCTGTTGCCGCCGGAGCAGGCGCTTTGCCAGCATTACCAATGCGGTCGCGTCACCTTACGCGCCGCGGTGGAAATGTTGGCGCAGCGCGGCTATCTGACCAAGAAACGGGGTTTTGGTACCATGATCACCACCCCGGCTTGGTTGTCTGATAACACCTTGCCGGTGAGCTTCAGCGAGAAAATGGAGCAGGCCGGTTTGGCGCACCATACGCAGGTTTTGCGGCTTGAACGCTGCCAACCCAGCTTACAGCAGGCGCAGAATCTTAACCTTCCACCCCAGCAACAGGTGCTGTTGCTGGAGCGTTTGCGCTTCGTTGAAGGGCTTCCTGCCCTGTATGAAACCACGCTGCTGCCCGCCGAACGTTTTGCCACACTGGATCGTCTGCGGGTTGAGCAATATGGGCTGTATTACACCTTGGCGCGGGACTTTAACCTGCTGAGTATGCAGGCGCAGGATGATTACCGTGCCCTGGCCGCGTCTACACTGGTGGCACAGCGACTGGATTTCTCCCCGGGCCAATCCTGCATTGAAATCACCCGTTTGGCCTCCAGCCACGGTACGCCTTTTGAGCTGACCGTCAGCTACGCCAATACCGAACGTTATCCCCTGAGTTTCCGCTACTTGCGTGGTTAAGCCGCCAATCCTTGCGGTGTTGCAAGATAGGCCGCCTTATCTTGCAGCGCTGCAATAAATCAACATTATCATGTAGCCTTCGCGCGTTTTGTTCGCCGTAGACTGAGGTTGTCCGCTTCTCTACCCGTCGGGTATCCCGCAGGGGAAGAAGAAGCAGGCGTCTTTATTCTTGGCAAGGAGAAACGCTATGGCAAACCCGAATATTCTTTTACTGCGTATCGATAACCGTCTGGTGCATGGCCAGGTTGGCGTTGCGTGGTCCTCCTCACTGGGCGCCAACTTGCTGTTGGTTGCCGACGACGGTGTAGCAAACGATCCGCTGCAACAGCAAATCATGTCGATGACCGCTGAATCGATGGGGATTGGCATCCGTTTCTTCTCGCTGCAAAAAACCATCGAAATCATTAATAAAGCTTCGGCGGCGCAGAAGATCTTTATCGTTTGCCGCACCCCACATGAAGCGCGTGTGCTGGTGGAAGGTGGCGTGCCGATCAAGGACGTCAACGTGGGCAATATGCACTTCGTTGAGGGCAAACAGGCGCTGAGCAAGAAGGTCTACGTGGACGAGCAGGATCTAACCGACCTGCGGGCCATCAAGGCCAAAGGGGTTACGGTGTTTATTCAGGACACGCCAAGCGATGGTAAAAGCAACATCAACTAATCGGTTACCACAACTCAACAATGGCAGGATAAACCATGCATGAAATTACGCTTATGCAGGGCGCCGGATTGGCAATAATGGCCTTGATAGTCGGTATCGACTTCTGGTTAGAGGCCCTTTATATCTTCCGTCCTCTGATAGTTTGCACGCTGACCGGCGCGATCCTGGGTGATATCCAGACGGGGCTGATCACCGGGGCTTTGACCGAGCTGGCCTTTACTGGCCTGACACCGATTGGCGGCACTCAGCCACCGAACCCCGTGTTGGCGGGGATCATGACGACGGTGATTGCCCACAGTACCGGCGTGGACGCCAAAACGGCCATTGGGCTCGGGCTGCCGTTCAGCTTCCTGATGCAGTACATCATTCTGTTCTACTACTCAGCCTTCTCGTTCTTTATGCAGAAAGCCGATAGCTATGCCAAAGCAGGCGATACCGGTTCGCTGGGCCGTCTGAACCTGCTGCTGACCAGCATTGTTGCGGTGACCTATGCGGCAGTGACGTTCCTGTGTGCCTATGTTTCGCAGGGGGCGATGCAGACGCTGGTGCAATCAATGCCAGCCTGGTTGACGCACGGATTTGAAGTAGCCGGTGGCATATTGCCTGCCGTTGGTTTTGGCCTGCTGCTCAAGGTCATGATGAAGACGCCGTTTATTCCGTTCTTTATCGTCGGCTTTTTGTTTGTCACCTTTATTCCGGTACAAAACCTGTTGCCGGTAGCGGTGCTGGGCGCGGCGTTTGCGGTGTACGAATACTTTAACCAGCAGAAAAAGGCTGTGGCTCCAGCAATCACTTCGGGGGATATGGAAGATGGCATCTGAAATCAATGTGACCGAAACGGCGCTGCCTGCGGTGGATGAGCAGGGCAACCCGCCAAAAACCGTGCTGACCCGGGGCGATATTACCCGCCTGGGTTTCCGTTCCGCGCTGTTGCAGTCAGGGTTTAACTACGAACGTATGCAGGCCACAGGCTTTGCCAGCGCGCAAGCGCCGTTGCTGAAAAAAATCTATGGCAAGGATAAAGATGCGCTAGCCGCATCCATGACAGACAACCTGGAGTTCATTAACACCAATACCAACGCCGCCGGGTTCCTGATGGGGCTACTGATCTCACTGGAAGAGCGCCGTGAAAGTCGCGACCTGATCAAAGGCTTGAAGGTGGCGCTGTTCGGTCCGTTGGCGGGGATTGGTGATGCCATCTTCTGGTTCACTCTGCTGCCGATCGTCGCTGGGGTGTGTGCCTCTTTCGCCAGCCAGGGCAGTATTCTTGGCCCGGTGATTTTCTTTGGCGTTTACCTGGCGCTGTTCCTGTTACGGGTGGTCTGGACTCATCTGGGTTATTCGCTCGGGGTGAAAGCCATCGACAAATTGCGGACCAGCTCGGTGGCAATCTCGCGGGCGGCTACCATTCTGGGGGTGACGGTGGTTGGCGGGCTGATCGCTTCCTATGTCCATCTGAGCGTAGTGGCGAAGGTGGAGGTGACCGCAGGCCATGCGGTTTCCATTCAGGAGGCATTCTTCGATAAGGTCTTCCCGAACCTGTTGCCGCTGGGCTATACGCTGCTGATGTATTACCTGCTACGGGCCAGGAAGGTTAGCCCGGTAACCCTGATTCTAGTGACGTTTGTCCTGTCGGTGGCGTTGTCCTGGCTGGGGGTGCTGTAACGCATCATTTTAGTGGGGTGCTCGCTGAAATTTTAATGACTTAGCAGGAGAGTCTGTAATGATTAACCTTATTATCACCGGGCATGGTCGGTTCGCCAGCGGGCTGTTTAATGCGGTTGAGCAGGTGATCGGCCCACAGCCCCAGGTTGTGGCCGTGGATTTTATGCCGGAAATGAGTACCCAGCAGTTGGATGAACAACTGAAACAGGCGCTCGAGTCTCTGCCTGTGGGCAGCGGAACTCTGTTCTTTACCGATCTGATTGGCGGTTCTCCGTTCCGCAGCTCGGTGTTGCTCAGCCAGGCGTTACCCGCCAGCGACGTGATTGCCGGAACCAACCTGCAAATGCTGGCCGAGATGATGATGGAACGCGACGAGGTTGACGATGTTAAGGTCTTTGTTGCCCAGGCGTTAGCCTGCGGGAAGCAGGGGATCTTGAATTTCCGCTCAGCCGATCAAAGTAAGCCTGCCACAGAAGATTTCAGCGACGGAATCTGAAACTTTCCCTCGGGCTACCTGGTGGTGGCCCATTATTTCCCGAGTGATTTAGGAATATAAATCCATTTTATTGTATATTAAGTTTTATTTATCGGTATAAGACACTATATTTTATAGTTATGAGCCTTGTTGGCTGTAACTGCTAACTCTATAATTATTGTGTTAGGGAGCTATAACGAAGGGAGGGGGGACACGCATGTTGGACTTAAGCCTTAGTAAGCCGAGTGAGATAGTCAAACTGCTGTGCGAGCGCCTACGTACAGAACGGTTAGCTTTGCAGATGACGCAAGCTGATGTGGCCGCACGTGCTGGCATTGGGGTCAATACGGTGTCCAATTTGGAGGCTGGGCGCAGCGTGGGTTTTGAGAACGTGATCCGGGTAGCCATGGTGCTTGGACGAAGTAAGGAGCTGGAAGCGCTCTTCTTGCCTAAGCTGGATAGCTTGGAGGACATTCTGCGCTATGAAAGCAGTGCCAAGCGTCAACGCACCAAGAGGAAACTCACTCATGCTTGAACAGGTTGATGTCTATTATGATGGCTGGGGTGAGCATTGGAGGTGGGGCACACTGGTTTCTACGACAGCTATTACCGGTCGTCCGCTGATTGCGTTTGAGTTCAGCGACGAGGCGAAGAATAGAGGATTAGAGTTGTCCTCTTTCAGACTTCCTTTGGCGGGGGGCAAGTTACGCAGGGATTTCCCACCCCATCAATGGGGGCTACCTGGACCTGTCTACGACTCGTTGCCAGACGGTTGGGGTATGTTGCTGATGGAGCGTTTGTTCAAGCGCCGCGGCCTCAATCCAGCACGTATTGGCCCATTAGAACGCTTGGCCTACATTGGCAATAATGCCATGGGGGCAATGTCGTTTGAGCCTGTGGCACTCGAGGGGCTAGTGCCTGAAGTGCATCTTGCCGTTGAGCGGCTGGCCGCAGAAGTACAGGAAGTGCTCAATGGTGAGGGAGGGGAGTTCCTGCAGCAATTGCTGTCGGTGGGCGGTTCTCCGCAAGGTGCCAGGCCAAAGGCCCTGGTTTATCGCGATCCTCAAAGCGGAACATTTACCACCGCTTTCATACCAGGATTTGAAGCCTGGCTGATCAAGTTTCCGGCCAAACAAGAGCATCCCGAAGTGTGTGCTATCGAAATGGTCTATGCCGAATGCTTGCGCACGTGCGGTATCCAGACCCCCGATACTCAGCATTTCATCCTGCCTGATGGGTTGGCGGCTTTCGCGATCAAACGCTTTGATCGCCAAGATGGCCTACGCGTGCCTATGCAAAGTCTTGCCGCATTTACCGGAGCCGATTACCAAACTGCTGGCACTTTGGACTACGTAAATTTCTTGCGCGCGACTCAGTTATGCACCAATGATATGCGGCAGAAGGCGCGCGCGTTTGAGCGTGTAGTCTTCAATATTGTGTTCAACAACCGAGACGACCACCCCAAGAATTTTTCCTACATTATGTCATCTACCGGTGAATGGAAGTTAGCACCAGCCTATGATGTGACTTTTTGCGAGGGGCCGGGCGGGTACCATCAGATGGACGTGATGGGCGAGGCTTTGGATATCTACCGAGAAGGCCTGCTAGCCCTGGCGGATGAAGCAGAAGTCCCAATGGATACGGCTGGCAGCATCATTGATCGAATGTGTGACGTGGCCAGCCAGTTTGCGACTATAGCTCGCAACATGTACCCAAGTGCGATCACGCAAGATACCCTGCGCACTATTCAACATCGGATTGACGAAAATATCGATCTGCTACGCTAAACTTGGGGTTTAGTACTCAAGGGCAACGGCCCGAAGATTATAACCCTTTCACTGCAATCAACGCGGTGTTTAACTGAGTTACCGCCTGCTTGGCAGACATATCGGGATGGGTGAAAAAGTCATTCAGCACGCGGAAAAACACCTCTTTCGTCTGTACATCCACCGCCATTGAGTGTGCCATGCTCGGCAGTAAACGGTCGGCGGCTCCTGCACTCTTGAACAGCTTGGCGGCTTTTTGTGCGCAAACATCAAAGGTGCTCATGTCGATATCGGTACGTGCCGGAATTGACCCTTTGATCTGATTAAAACGACGTTGGAAATCGGGGTCCATAAGCACATCCGCCAAGTGGCGCTGTGCCTCAATGGCCGTGGCGTTGCCGTTCTGCTGCAAAATGGCAAAGCTGTCGGTGCCGTAGATAAAATAGTCTTCACTGCCGGGTGTCGCGACGCACAGAAAATCTTTCCCCGGCACGGCGCCCATCTGCATTAGCTCGCCTTTGGCCCAGTCCCCCATGATCATCATGGCGGCCTTACCGCTGTAGAGCAGCTCGACGGACTCATGCCATGGGCGGCCTGCGGAATTAGGATCGATCTCGTCATGCAGGCGGCGGAACTGTTCCAACACGTGGATCATGCGATCGCTGGTGATGGCCTTGCTGTCCAGCCTTTCGAATACGTCGCGATAGAAATCCCCCCCTTCAAGGCCCAGCAGGATATTTTCAAACAGCGTGGCGTCTTGCCATGCCTGGCCACCATGGGCTAGCGGAATATAACCTGCGGCCTTCAACTTGTCGGCGACAACAAAGAATTCGTCCCAAGTGGTGGGGATGGGGAGATGGAGTGCCTTGAACGGCTTGGGGTTGATCCACAGCCAGTTGATGCGGTGATTATTAACCGGTACGGCCACGTATTCCCCGTGATACTTGGTGAACTGCTGGATCATCGGCGGCAGAACGCGATCCCACGCGTCGGTTTGTTCTTTGGTGTAGGGGCTGGATAAAAAGCCCAATGCGCCCCATTCCTGGATAAATTTGCCTTCCATCAGCGCTGCGGTGGGCGGATTACCGGCGATCATGCGGGTTTGCAGCACGCTGTAGGCGCTCTCGCCCCCGCCGCCTTTCACCGTAAAGTCTTGCCAGGTATCGCCTTTGGCGGCCAGCGCCTGCTTGAGCACCTCCAGGGCAGCGGATTCACTCTCGGAAGTCCAGTAATGCAGGACTTCCACCGTGGCAGCCAAGCTCTGGGCCGAGAGACTTAACAGCAGGCAGGCTAACAGCGATTTTTTCACCGGGCTCTCCATTACATGTAACGCCGTAAGCGCAGTACGGCGATCAATCCACCGCAGGGATGATTATATAAAGTGATATCGCCGCCGTGTGCACGGGCGATCCCTCTGGCGATGGCTAGCCCAAGCCCATTGCCTTGTTGCTCATGCTGTAACCGATAGTAGGGTTTGAAGACGTTCTCGCGCTGATCCTGAGGGATGCCGGGGCCGTCATCTCTAAAGCTCAAGGTAGTGTGCTCGGTATAGTTATCCACGCTGATCTCTACCTTATGGCCATATTTCAGGCCATTATCTACCAGGTTATTGATACAGCGTTTGAGTGCCAATGGCCGCCCGAGTAACCGTTGTGGCTCACCGCGCAGGGTGACGTTAGGGCGGTGGGCATCCATGAGCTGTTCCAGCAGATGCTTGAGGTTGATCTGCTCCATATTTTCATGGATATCGGTATCTTTCATGCTTTGCAGCGCGCCTTTGACCATCATTTCCAGATCGCATAAATCCTGTTCCAGCTTTTGCTCCAGCACCGGATCGCCGAGCACTTCCACCCGCAGGCGTAACCGGGTTAACGGCGTTTTCAGATCGTGGCTGATGGCGGTAAACAGGATCTCCCTGTTATGCAGGTAGGCGCGCAAGCGATCCTGCATCTGGTTGAACGCTCGGGTGGCGCTGATCAACTCGGCACTGCCTTCTTCGGGCAGCGGCTGGCTGTCTAACTGGGTATTCAGTTGGTGAGCGCCCTGAGCCAGATGGGCCAGCGGACGCAATTCTCGGCGGATCAACCAGCCGCCAAACAGTACCGCCAACAGCATACTGCATAGGGTAAAACCGATCTGGCGCGTACCGATCAGCGGCAAATCGAGCTGATCATAAGGGGGGGGCAGAGGTGAGGCAATAAACAGCCATTCGTCTTTATTCAGCGCGATTTGCAGCACCAGAACCGGTTGGTCTCCCTTGGCGGTCACCAAGCCAAAGCGTGCCCAGCCGGTTGGCAGATCGACCATTAACACCCCCGCATTGAATACCCGTAGCTGATTGGCAGCGGTTAGCGAAACCCGTGTGGGGAGTTGGTTACCCAGTTGACTGCGCACTTCACTTTGCGCCAGTTCCAATGCCCTGGTGGCATTGCTCCCTTTGGCAATCGGCTGCTGCTGAAGCGGATGATTGTTGATCGAGAAAAAGAACTGGGAACCCCCTAATTCCAACTGCTGTTGCAATACCAGATAGCGGTAATTACGTGGCAGGGAAGACATGAAGTTATAGGTCGAAAGCATATTTTGCGTCAGGCTGCGCACTGCGCTTTCAAGGCCCGCGTCGTTGCGTATGCTGTATTGCTTATACCAAATCACTCCGGAAATCACTTCAGCCAACAGCAGGGCGCACACCAACATACCGATCATCCGGCTGACCAGCTTGCGTGGCCACAGCCTTTGATACCAGGCCGGTGGCTTTTGCCGGGGATTAAAACGCACCAGCTCAGTATTCACGGCTGACATCGCAACACATCATGTAGCCCTGGTTTCTGATTGTGCGCAGCAAACGGCGGTCGACGTCGTGAATACGTTGGCGTAACCGGCTGATTTGCACGTCGATGCCACGCTCCAGCGGGTTATTCTCCCGACGGCGGGTGATCTCGGATATCTGATCCCGATCGAGGATCTGATGAGGGCTACGCAGAAACAGGTATAGCAAGGCAAACTCAACGCCAGAGATGATCTCGGCCTCGCCGCCAGGAGGGATCAACTCGCGCCGCAGCAAATCCAGCTTCCAGCCGTTAAAGCATAGGTAGCGTGCTTCGGCCGTTGGGATTTGGGCTATTTGGTTGCGGCGAAGCTGGGCCTTGACGCGGGCCAGCAGTTCGCGGGCGCTGAAGGGTTTAGCCAGGTAATCATCGGCGCCCAGTTCCAACCCTATGACTTTGTCCGTTTCGTCGGAGGCGGCGGTCAGCATGATGATCGGCACCGAGGAAATATTGCGCACCATACGGCACAGGGTGAAACCGTCCATGCCTGGCATCATCACGTCCAGAATAATCAGATCCACCGGGTGCTGATTTAGCTTAGCCAACAGGTTTTCGCCACCGGGTAGGGCAATCACCTCGAAACCGGCGCGGGTAAAATATTCGGAGAGCAACTGGCGGATTTCCGCGTCGTCATCGATCAGCAATAGCGTTTGGGGCAGCATGGTGTAGCTCCGGCAACGGCAGGTCAAACAAATAACAGAGCAAAGAATGATTATACCTTGAAGCTAGGCTGGCTGCTGGATGTATGCGTGGGGGGCAGGTTGCAGTTGTGATAGCTATCACAGTCAGATTGTTGCGAAATTCGGTTACGGGGCAGTAATAAAAAAGGCTTCATCCCTCTCGGTTTGAAGCCCTGAGTCATCGTTCAAGCGTCAGCGCTTATTTCACATCGACCTGATAGAAAATATGCTTGCCGAACGGGTCGATTTCGTATCCGGTGACCTCTTTGCGCACCGGCTCAAAAATCGTCGAGTGGGCAATCATCACCGCCGGCATCTGATCGTGCATCATCTGCTGGGCTTCCTTGTAAAGCGCTACGCGCTTTTGGTGGTTACTTTCGGCTCGAGCCTCCAGGATCAGCTTATCAAACGGCTGATAACACCACTTCGACGAGTTAGAGCCGCCGTTGGCTGACGTGCAGCTATACAGCGGGCCAAAGAAGTTATCCGGATCCCCGGTTGCCGTGGTCCAGCCCATCAGTGCGGCCTGATGCTCGCCGTTTTTCACCCGCGTCAGGTACTCGCCCCACTCATAGGTCACTACTTTGGCCGTTACGCCCACTTTCGCCCAGTCGGCCTGGATCATCTCTGCCATGCGCTTGGCGTTCGGGTTATACGGGCGTTGAACCGGCATTGCCCACAGATCGATGGTCATACCGTTGGCGAAGCCAGCTTCTTTCAGTAGGGCTTTGGCCTTCTCCGGATCGTAATCGTAGTCTTTCAAATCCGCATCGGCACTCCACACGCCCGGAGGCAGTATATTTTTCGCCGCAGTGCCAGTACCTTGGAATACTGCCTCGATGATTGCCGGTTTATTGATGGCCAACGCCAACGCCTGACGGACCTTCACGTTATCCAGCGGGGCCTTTTGAGTGTTAAACGCCAGGAAGCCGGTGTTCAAGCCTGCTTTTTGCATCAGGTTGATGTCTTTATTTTCCCTCATGCGTGGCAGGTCTGCCGGGTTAGGGAACGGCATCACCTGGCATTCATTTTTTTCCAGCTTGGCGTAACGGATCGACGCGTCCGGCGTGATGGAGAACACCAGACGGTCGATTTTCGCTTTGCCCTGCCAGTAATCAGGGAAGGCGGTAAACAGGATGCGGGAGTCTTTATGATATTGCTTCAATTCAAACGGCCCGGTGCCAATCGGCTCCATATCCACACGCTCTGGCGTGCCCGCTTTCAACATGCTATTGGCGTATTCCGCAGAGAGAATTGAGGCGAAATACCAGCCTAAATCGGCAACAAACGGCGCTTCCGGATGGGCCAGAGTGAAACGCACGGTATGGTCATCAACCTTGTCGATGGCGGTGATTAGCTTGCCGAACTCCAGGCTTTCGAAGTTGGAGTAGTTGCCGTTGGAAACGTTGTGATAGGGATGGTTTGGATCTTTCTGGCGCATAAACGAGAAGATCACATCATCGGCGTTAAAGTCGCGCGTTGGCTTGAAATATTTGTTGCTCTGGAACTTCACTCCTTGGCGCAGATGGAAGGTGTACACCTTACCGTCTTCGCTGACGTCCCAGCTTTCTGCCAGGCTAGGCTGCAGTTCGGTGGTACCGACTTTGAAATCCACCAGTCGGTTATAGATCGGCACCGCGCTGGCATCTACGCTGGTCCCGGAGGTGTAGAGTTGCGGGTTAAAGTTTTCTGGTGAACCTTCTGAACAATAGACTAACGTTTTTGCTGCTACCCCAGAGCTTATTGAGAGCGCTGCTATGGCCAGCGCAAGCTTTGTAATTTTAATTATCATCACTATCTTCCTGTTGGTGAGCCTACCACTGAAAAATAAAGCTTGTACTAAAGCGCTTAATAAATAACATTAAATTTACATTGTCAGCAAACAACATCGAACGATAACAATGAGGTCAACGCTAGCCTCGGTAAAGGCAGTAGTTGGCAAAAATAAACTCTAACAAAAGGGTGAATTCTGAAAGATTGCTCTGGTGATCCTAGCCATGGAAGCCTTGCAAACGGGATGCGTTCATACACAACATAATGTCTTCACCGCTCGCCACGCAGTTAACCCAACGTTTCTTCCGCTACCTGGCCGTCACCAGCCAGAGCAACCCAGCGGTGAGTACTTTGCCCAGCACTCCTGGCCAGTTCGCCATGGCGGAGATGCTGGCTGAGGAACTACGCCAACTCGGCCTGGATAATGTGGTTATTGACGAACATGCCACCGTCACCGCAGTGAAAAAAGGCAACGTACCTGGTGCGCCACGTATCGGATTCATCACCCATATTGATACCGTAGACGTTGGTTTATCGCCGGACATCCATCCACAAATATTGCGTTTTACCGGTGAGGATTTGTGCCTGAACGCGCAGCAAGATATCTGGCTACGCACCGCTGAACACCCGGAAATCAAAGCCTATCCGGGGGAAGAGATTATTTTCAGCGATGGCACCAGCGTGTTGGGGGCGGATAACAAAGCGGCCGTCACGGTAGTGATGACGGTGTTGGAAAACCTTACCGTAGAGGACCAACACGGCGATATCGTGGTGGCGTTTGTACCGGACGAAGAGATTGGCCTGTGTGGCGCCAAAGCGCTGGATCTGGCGCGTTTCGACGTCGACTTTGCCTGGACTATCGACTGCTGCGAATTGGGTGAAGTGGTGTATGAAAACTTCAACGCCGCCAGCGCCGAACTGCGCTTTACCGGCGTGACCAGTCACCCGATGTCCTCTAAAGGTGTGCTGGTGAATCCGCTGCTGATGGCGATGGATTACATCGGCCACTTCGATCGCCAGCAGACTCCTGAGCATACCGAAGGGCGCGAAGGTTATATCTGGTTTAACGGTATGCAGGCATCGCAAAGCGAAGCGCTGCTGAAAGCCAATATCCGTGATTTCGATTTGGCGAATTTTGAGCGCCGCAAACAGCAGATTGGTGAAGTGGCGGAGAAGATTGCTGCGCAATATCCCACCGCTCGGGTGGAGTATCACATCAGCGATACCTACAGCAATATCAGCAATGCCATCACCGATGACCGCCGGGCCATAGATTTGATTTTTGCCGCACTGGCCGAGTTGAACATTGAGCCTAAAGTCATCCCGATGCGCGGCGGTACAGACGGTGCGGCGCTGTCTGCCAAAGGGTTATTAACGCCAAACTTCTTTACCGGCGCGCATAATTTCCATTCACGGTTTGAGTTTTTACCCCTCAAGTCGTTTGAGGCTTCTTATAATGTGGCGTTAACGCTGTGTAAGCTGGCGGCTAAATAAAGGAGGATATCGCTTCAACATTATCGCAGCCAGGCTTATTCAAGCCAGGCTGCGAAAGTTCTATTTGTTTGGTTAACTCGAATAAACACGAAAGCCGCTACGATTTAGCAGATAAAAACTCAGACAGCCGCTATTTTTTCACTATGATCAGATGATAATCGCCGTTTATGCCGATATAGCTGGTCATACCACTATTGAAACTATCCTATCGCCATTATGTTAGCAGCAGTGGGTAACGTACTGATCTTTGTGCCAGGCACTTTGGGTCCCTCAGCCCGATATCAATCTTGGGTGCCTATTACACAATGTTTAAGTGAGTGGGCCTAGAATGGCTGGGCCTGATGGTGGCTTTGCATAGCCATTGGCGTGATGAGAACTATTGAGTCTGCTGTAATAGCCGCTCAGGTGCCAAAACCTTAATATTTCTTTCAAGGGTTGGGAGTATTATCCCCCAACTCCGCAAATTCAGTCTGGGAGTAAACAACATGACTATCGATTTACAACGTCTTCAACAGGTGGCATCGGATGCCTATGCGCAGTATTCCACATTGAGTGGCGGCGAGAATGCCAGCTATATCCCTTTTTTAGCGAGCGTGCCAAGCCATTTAGCCGCCTTGGCGATTGTAACCGTTGACGGGGATATCATTTCTCAGGGGGATGCGGAGTTTCGCTTTGCGCTGGAGTCAATTTCAAAAGTGTGCTCGCTCGCCTTGGCGTTGGAAGATGTTGGCCCACAACAGGTTCAGGACAAGATTGGTGCCGATCCCACTGGCTTGCCCTTTAACTCAGTGATTGCTCTGGAGCTACATAAAGGTAAACCCCTCTCGCCGCTGGTGAATGCCGGGGCAATGTCAACGGTGAGCTTAGTGAAAGCGAGTGACCGTGAAAACCGCTGGTTGCGTATTCTTGATATGCAACAGCAGTTAGCGGGTGCACAAATCGCACTCTCTGACGAGGTGAATGATTCAGAGCAAACGACCAACTTCCATAACCGTGCGATCGCCTGGTTACTCTATAGCGCCGATGCGATGTACTGCGATCCAATGGAAGCCTGCGATGTGTATACCCGTCAATGTTCAACGCTGCTTAATACCATTGAATTGGCCACGATGGGGGCGACAATTGCCGCCGGTGGTATCAACCCCGTCAGCAAAAAGCGAGTGCTGACAGAGTCTAACACGCCCTTTATTTTGGCAGAAATGACGATGGAAGGGATGTATGGTAGTTCTGGCGATTGGGCATACACCGTTGGTTTGCCAGGTAAAAGTGGTGTTGGGGGCGGTATTTTGACCGTGGTGCCTGGTGTAATGGGGATTGCTGCGTTCTCACCACCACTTGATCCCGTTGGTAACAGCGTGCGGGGGCAAAAAATGGTTGCGGCTGTTGCCCAGCAAATGGGATATAACCTTTATCGGGGGCGTTAATCATGAATAGGCCGCCAGTTTCTAAGGGCCTGTATAAAAAATGCAACCGCTGCAATCCATGGCAAGGCTTTACGCATGGCGGGCGTGAAAGTCACGCAGCCGCAGGAAAGGCTATTTTTTGACTATCCCTGAAATATCATTGGTATTGATCAGATGATAGTCGCCGTTCATGTCAGTATAGCTGGTCATACCGCTATTGCGGTCAGTGTCCGGTTCGCCGTGGGCCTGTAGGCTATCGCCATATTTAGTCGTGATAATGTAGTCACTGGTGCAACCTGCCAGCGCCAGTGTCAGGAAAATGAGAGGCAGAAAAGTGAGTTTTTTCATTGGTCAACAGGCTCTTTCCATTTTAACTGCCTCATATTACAGACAAAGTGGCCCGAGATGCAAAGGCTACCTTGTTACACTTCAGCGCGTTTGGGTTTCAAAGATATCCGTCGGTAAATGGGTGTAGTCCACCTTCTTGAGCTTAAAGTTGGTGATATAGACGGGGCCGGCTTTTTGCTCGGAAAGAAACGAGTATTTCGGCGTCAGCTCTTTGGTTTTTATCCCGGTCCACGAAGCGAAAAAGGTCAGGAAATCATTGGCTGAACGAGGGGCTTTAATCAGGCGGTGTTCGGTGTCATCGCTGGAAAGCACCATAAAGGGGACCTGAAAATTTTGTTGAAACTGGTCATCGTGCGCCAGATATTGCACCTGGGTACCGCGCTCTTTAAACGCCAGACCGTGATCGGAGAAGTAGACCATTGAGAAACTTTCCCCGGTATCGCGTAACTGCTGATAGAGCTGTTTTAGCAGGCTGTCAGTTTGCGTCATGGTGTAAAGATAGCAGGAGGTTTCTTTGGATTGTACAAAGTCCACGTATTTCCCCTGAGTTCGGTCGCAGGCTTGCGGATGTGAACCCATCAGGTGCAAGACGATCAGCTGCGGGTTAGTGTTGCGCGGGGCGGCAAAAACCTGGGCGGTCATCTTGAGCAGCGTTTCATCATGGGTATTCTTATCTGCTTCAAAATCACCGTTTTTCAGAAACTGCACTTCATCGGCACGTTTGGCAATGCTGGCGATAGCGGTGTCATATTCACCAATTTGGCCTTGGTTTGAGAACCACCAGGTCTGAAAACCTGCCCGATTGGCCAACGTGACGAAGTTATCTTGATACTGGGGTTTACCGTTAATAACACGGGTTAACGTAATGCCGAGCGATTTCTGTGTTGATCCGCTGGCCGCAATATAGTTAAGCAACAGCGTGCCGTTTACGTGGCTGGCAAAGGGGGTATTGTCCCAGTGCCCACCAAACGCACCTAAGGCATCTCGCCGCGCGCTTTCGCCGATCACTACCATGTAAATATGATACTTCGGTTTCACCGCCAGCACGTTCCAGGAATCTTTCAGTTGCGAAAGCGCCTGCATACGGGCTTTTTCATCAATCACTTCCTGGTTATTGACGATCACATCTCTGACGAAGCGAAACACGGGATAACCAGAATCGGTCAATTTAAACACGCCGCCGTACGCCAGATTCTGTACTGGCGTGACAAAAAAGCAGACCACGCTGATGGTGAGACATAAGCTGTTGAGGGTGTTCCAAGCGCCTTTCGGGGTTGGCTTACGGCGCAACGCGATAATGCCCAGAGCCAGAATAAACAGCGACACCAGATAGCTGTACCACGGGAAGATGGTCAATATCTCGCTGGACTCTTCCACCGAGGTCGAGTGTAACGCCAGCAGGGTATTAAAATTGGGCGAGCCATAGGCCTGAGCAAACGGGAAATACATGGCAGCGATGAGGCTACACAGCCCGATCACACTCTTTTGCAAGCGTGGGCTGAGACGCCACAGCAGCAGTAACACACAGCCGAACGCCACGGCATACAGCAGACTAAATGGATAGCCGAGGGCGAAGTTGATCAGCAGCGACTGCAGGAAATAAAAGCCTGTCCACGGGGTTAGGGTGACGTCACGTGCTGCCAGGGTATCTTTAACCGTTGAGTTCATGTTTACCGAAAGTTATCAAATGCTGTGTGGTAACTCTGACAAGAGAAGAGTCATAAATCCGTGTGGTAGACGGAAAGGGGGAGGAGGGATAGACCGCATCCAGCGAGCCGCTTCATGTACCCGGATGCGAGAAGATAGAGCCGAATGAAAACAAGATCAACTGATAATTACGGGCTGTTTTGAGAGGTTGATTACAATTTCGAGCGGAAAGAGAAGTAAAGTGGATCGGTGCGGATATTCAAGAAAATTGCAGCCCCCTTTGTGTGAACGGATCGTTATCAGTACGCCCCCTTTTTAGGGGTATCCAGAGCATTTTGTATCAGGTTAATCAGTATGGTCCGAGGAGCTATATTGTTACTGTCGCTTAAATCTGGCGTTATTGAAGCGGGGAGGAAATATCCTCGGATGAGGAGTGTTCAACCAGTTTAAATAGCTCGCGCCGTTCCTCTGTGGTGAAATCCCGCCATTCGCCCAGCGGCAACCCTTTCAGAACGATGTTCATAATACGTGCGCGCTCAAGCTTGGTGACTTCATAACCAAAATATTTGCACATGCGGCGGATTTGGCGGTTAAGCCCTTGCACCAGGGTGATGCGAAACACCTGCGGAGCTTCTTTCTCCACTAGGCATTTTTGAGTCACCGTGCCCAGGATGGGGACGCCTGCGCTCATGCCCTGAATAAACTCATCGGTTACTGGTTTGTTGACGGTGACCAGATACTCTTTTTGATGATTATTGCCAGCACGAAGGATCTTATTGACCAGTTCGCCGTCATTGGTCAGGAAAATCAGCCCCTGGGAGTCTTTATCCAGGCGTCCGATAGGAAAGACGCGTCTGCTGTGATTAACGAAATCACCGATATTATCCCGCACGTGCTTCCCCATGCTGGTGATGATGCCAACAGGCTTATTCAGTGCGATAAGCACCAAATCGTCCGCACTACGCGGTTCGATCGGCTGGCCGTTAACTTTCACCATATCCCCGACCAATACCTGATCGCCCAAGGCGGCTAACCGGCCGTTGATGAAAACGTGGCCCTCCTTGATGTGGAGATCGGCAGTGCGACGAGAACAAATGCCGCTGTCGCTAATGTATTTGTTAAGGCGGATAGATGAGTGAGTTAGCATGGTTTCCCCGTCAAACGCGAACTATACATTACCTGGGGGGGACGGAGTCTCTTTTTATTTTTTGACGCTATCGCGTGATTGACCTCACTGGCGGCAGCGCTAATAATGGCAAACGTCGACTCGGGGTGCCCTTAGGGGCTGAGAAATTACCCGTATTACCTGATCTGGATTATGCCAGCGTAGGGATGTCGCGGTATCTCAGCCGGTACCCGCCTTCTTGAACGCCGGTTGGGAGCATTATGTTTACTCGACCTGATGTGTTACCCGGCACCCGTGCCGCGGCCTGTTTTAACCAATTTAAACGCCAACCTCCATTGATCCACTGCCTGACCAACGAAGTGGTGCAAGAGCTGACGGCCAATGTGCTGCTGGCGCTTGGTGCTTCTCCCGCGATGGTGGTGGAACCGGAAGAGGCCGCGCAGTTCAGTCGCGTGGCCGATGCGCTGTTGATCAATATCGGCACCCTGCATGCATCGCGAGCAGAATCAATGCTAGCCGCCATAGAGGCTGCCAATTGTGCTGAAAAACCCTGGTTACTGGATCCGGTTGCCGTTGGGGGATTGGAATATCGCGCTACCTTCGCCCGCCGTTTGCTCACCCTGCGGCCTGTGGCGATCCGTGGCAACGCGTCGGAAATCATTGCATTGAGCGGCCTGCAGACCAGCGCCCGTGGCGTAGATAGCCAGGATGACTCGCTGGTGGCATTACCCGCAGCACAGGTATTGGCGCGTAATTGCGGGGCTATTGTGGCCGTCACCGGTGAGACAGATTACATCACCGATGGCGAGCGAGACTGGGCCGTTACGGGTGGTGATGTATTAATGACGCGCGTGGTGGGGACTGGCTGTGCGCTTTCAGCGGTTGCAGCAGCATTTTGCAGTTTGCCAGGCGATCGGCTGGATAACGTTGCCACCGCTTGCCGCGTGATGGCGCTTTGTGGTGAAAGGGCCACGGCGCAGTGTTCTGGCCCTGGCAGCTTTACTGCCGCCTTCCTGGATGCCCTCTACCAACTGCGGATGGAGGATCTGCTATGAAACGAATTAACGCACTCACCATCGCTGGCACCGATCCTAGCGGCGGGGCCGGTATTCAGGCCGATCTGAAAGCCTTCTCCGCGTTGGGGGCCTATGGCACCAGCGTGATCACCGCGCTGGTGGCGCAGAATACCCGTGGCGTGCAGTCGGTATATCATATCGAACCGGCATTTGTGGCCGCCCAGTTGGATTCGGTACTCAGCGATGTGCGTATCGATAGCGCTAAAATCGGCATGTTGGCTAATGCCGATATCGTGCGGGCAGTGGCCGAGCGCCTACGCCATTACAAGCTGCCTTATGTGGTGCTGGATACGGTGATGCTGGCTAAAAGTGGTGACCCGCTGCTGGCATCTGAGGCGGTGGAGTCCATCCGCCGTGAGCTAATGCCATTGGTTTCCATTATCACGCCGAACTTGCCTGAGGCCGCTGCTTTGCTGGCCTGTGCTCCGGCACAAAACGAAGCGCAAATGCGTGAGCAGGGCCAGGCATTGTTGGCGATGGGCTGTCAGGCGGTGTTGATGAAGGGGGGGCATCTAAGTGAAGAGGAAAGCCCAGATTGGCTATTTGCTCCTGGCTTTGAGCAGCGCTTTAGTGCGCCGCGCATAGCGACCAGGCACACGCACGGCACCGGTTGCACCCTATCTGCGGCACTGGCTGCCCTGCGTCCGCGCCACCAGAGCTGGGCCGATACCGTGGCAGCGGCAAAAAACTACCTGCAACTGGCTTTACAGCAGGCCGATAGCCTGGAGGTGGGGCAGGGTATTGGGCCGGTGCATCATTTCCATGCTTGGTGGTGAGCCAGAGATTGAGTTTAAGCTGGCTAAACGGGTGGTGACATTAATCGAAGGTATTGGTGACAAGCGGGGACGCCTTGCCACAATGTCGGAAGAAATGTCGGAAGAAAATTTACCACCGCTTCCTGGAAGGAAAGCGGTTAATCAGGGTTGGGGCAACCAAAAAAGGGTATTGGCAGGTAGTCTGATGACAAACGCTGAGCCAACTTTCCCGTGTAATTGTGGTCTGAGCTACTTGGAGCTACGCTTTTGATTTACCGAGGGAGAAGACCATGATAGGAAAAAAGAGGTTGCTGGGAGCCCTGGTTGCGGCCCTGCTTGGATTTAGCGCCGGCAGTTTTGCCGAACAGATTATCACTGCTTCAGATCTGATCCAGCAGCCGGGCTACCAAACCAGTTGGAAAAATATGGTGAAGGGCCAGGCACAGTTACCGGGTTGGGCGCGCAAAGGGATCGGCACTTCCACACCAGCCGAAACCGTCACCTGGCAAGGGCAAAGCTACCAGATCGGTAACATCTGCAAGCCGCATGACTGCGCCAATAACTTTATGATTGTGGCTTTCAAAGCAGACAAATCCCAGGCTTGGGGCGTGCGGGTTGAAGTGCCCAATAAGCCGCAGGCTATCGACCATCCGAAGAAATACGCCAAATATCAATGGTTGGGTAAACCGGATGATCAGATGAAAGCGTTGCTGAAGAAACAGTTTGAGGGTAATCCAGACTGGAAGTAACGCTGCTGAGGGGCAAAGCTACGCGCCAAGGCCGTTAAGCGGGCGTAGCATGCTACGCCCCTGCTTGAGAGGTTTGCTACTATCAGCCGATCCCGGCCTGATGCAGGTCGTGCAGATTGATTGCCCCGACCAGTACACCATCGATATCTACCACCGGAGCGGCGCTGATGTGCTGTTCGTGCAGCGCTTCCAGGGCTTCCCCGGCACGCCACTGTTCTGGCAAGCGGTAGCCGGGGCGAGTGATCGCCGGGCTGAGGCCATCATTGAGGCTATTGCCCTTCACCAACCAGCGGCGCAGGTCGCCGTCGGTAAACACGCCCACCACTTTTTGCTGTGCATCACATACGGCTACCAAGCCTAGTCCGGTACGGCTCAACTCCAGCATGGCTTCCATCACGTTGGCGCTTTCTTGCACCATCGGCAGGCGATCGCCAGTACGCATCAAATGATGGACGCGATTTAGCAGGCGAGCACCCAGGCTGCCACCCGGATGGGAGCGGGCAAAGTCCTCGGCATTAAAACCACGCTGGCGCATCAGGGCCATCGCTAATGCATCCCCCATCATCAGCGTAGTCACTCCGCTGGAGGTTGGTGCCAGGCCCATCGGGCAGGCTTCACGTTCAACGCTGATGTCCAACGTACAGGCAGCACCCAGCGCCAGTGGCGACTCTTTGCCACCGGTCATGGCAATGACTGGGATCTTGCTCTCTGCCAGCAGCGGCAGGATCAGATCCAGCTCTTTGGCGCGGCCTGAATAGGAGATGAAGATCACCACATCCTCGGCGCCGATCATCCCCAAATCGCCATGCAAGGCTTCCGCCGGATGGACGAAAAACGACGGGGTGCCGGTGCTGGCCAATGAAGCGGCAATCTTCTTGCCGATATGGCCGGATTTACCAATCCCGGAAATCACCGCCTTGCCACGGCAGTTGAGCAGCAGTTCACAGGCTTGGACAAAGTTGTTATCCAGGCGTGTCAGTAAGCGCTGCGCTTCGGTCAGCTCAATTTCCAGCGTTTCACGGGCAAAGTTGAGCAGGGCAGTGGCGTTACTCATCAAGGGGGTCTCCTACCAGAATGATATTGATACCTTTGGCCTGTAGCGCAGCCAGGTAATCCGGGTTGATGCCGTTATCGGTGATCAAAGTATCCACGACGCTCAGATCGCACACCACGTTAGGGCTTTTGCGGCCAAACTTCGAGGAATCGACCAGCAATACAATGCGGCTGGCGGCTTCACACATCGCCTTGCTGACATTATGCACCTCATTAAAGGTGGTGACACCCGCATTGAGGTCGACACCGTCGGCCCCAATAAACAGCTTGTCGAAGCTGAACTGCTGAAATGCCGATTCCGCTAGGCTGCCGTGAAATGAGGCAGATTTTTTCCGGTAGGTGCCGCCGGGCATCAGGATGGTTTGATCGTTATCCAGTTCCACCAGCGCGTTAACGATAGTCAGGCTGTTGGTCATCACGGTGATGTTATTGAACTGCGCCAGATGCGGCACCATCTGCAATACCGTGCTGCCCGCGTCAAAGATCAGTGAATCGCCATCGTCGATCAGCTTGATGGCCGCATAGGCGATCTGGCGTTTCTTTTCGGTGTTGATATGGGTTTTACGATCGATGGGCTGATCGCCATCGTCACGGCTAAGCACCACGCCGCCATAGGTGCGGATCACCTCGCCTTCTTCTTCCAGCAAGGTGAGATCTTTACGGATGGTGGTGCCGGTCGTGGAAAAATGCTCTGCCAGGGCATCCACTGCCGTTTTGCCATGCCGCTGCAAGTATTCGAGGATAGCGGCTTGCCGCTGCTTTGGTTTCATAGAGATCCCTGTTCACAAGAGTTGACCATTCCTCTCGGTGATATAGTTCACTATGAAAGGTAATGTCTTTTAATGTGAAAATATCATGATTTCGGTGCGATCGCTAACGATAGTGCAGTTTGGCATGCCCGATCCTCAGGGAAGATCACATCTGGGCAGAGTTGTTGTTGGTGCATGCCATGTAACTGCGTGAGTTGTTTCGGCTGGGCGAAGATGGTCAGGCCACGCATCAGCATGCTGCCACAGACTCGTTGTTGGGCGTCAAACGCCAGCGCCAATACCACGCGGGGTTTGAACCTCCCCCCAGAGCGGCCAACGCCCACGGTGCCCAACTGGCACAGGCTCTCGAACGCGCGGTTAAAGCGTTGGAGCTGCCACCAACCCAGGGCGATTTGCATCAGCCAGGCGATAACGGCGAAGGTAACTAGTGCGCTGGTCATACGGTTGTTCTCCTGCGTGAAAATGAAAGGGAGTCCGATGATCGTCCCCTCACCCTAACCCTCTCCCACAGGGAGAGGGGACTGTACGTGCCACAAGTTTGCTCCTGCACCAGACCGCGGCTCCGGACTGGCTCCCTCTCCCTAAAACAGGTGTCCATGAGGAGCATGGTCTATGCATTGGGAGAGGGTGGGGGTGAGGGGCTGTTAGGTACATATTCTAGTTAGCCCTTATTCCCAACCCGTAAATCAGAACATCACCTGGCCACCGGTAATGTTGATCGACTGGCCGGTACAGTAAGAGGCTTTGTCGCTGGCATAAAACAGCAGCGTGTTCAGCACGTCCTGATAGTCACAGCCGCGTTTCAGCGGAACCTTATCGGTATAATACTTCTCGACCTCTTCAGGCTTGATCCCCAGCTTCTGCGCATATTGCGGCAATAGCGACTGGAACATCGGCGACTTCAACAGGTTACCGAGCATCAGGGAGTGCACGGTGATCCCGTAATCGGCCAGATCGAGCGCCAGCGACTGCGTCAATCCAACGCCACCGAACTTGGCGGCGCTGTAGCCGGAATTATGCTTACTGCCGACCTTGCCGGATTTAGAGTTGATTTGAATGATGCGTCCGGCGATACCGTCGCGGATCATCAGGCGAGAGAACTCGCGGGCACACAGGAAATAACCCACCAGGTTCACCTGCAAGGAGCGGTCAAAGTCCCCCAGTGGGAAATCGGTGATCGGCGCGGCTTTGGCAATCCCGGCGCTATACACCAACAGGTTTGTCTGACCGAAAGCCCGGTCAACCGCGCTAGCCAGCGCGATAACGCTGGCCTCATCGGTGGCATCGGCCTGGAAACCGATGGCGCGATCGGCCCCGAACTCCTGATTGATTTGCTGTGCCACCAGATTGGCGTTGTCGGCATTCAAATCGGCGACCGCAACGCGATAACCCGCTTCAGCCAGGCCATGGCACAGGAAAGCACCCAACGTTTGGCCACCGCCAATCACTACAGCTACTTCAGACATGATCTACTCCTTATGCGATAAATTTCAGTGTGCTGCCTAACGGGATATCAGCGGGCGTGCTGCCTATTACGTGGATCGTGCCAGGGAATTCAGCCTGAGTTTCTCCATCAAAACGTACGGTGATATGGCCCAATTCGCGCAGGTTCTGGGTGGCAACCTCTCCGACAGCGGTGATGGGGTAGCGCCGGTCGCCAAGCTCCATTACGCCCCCGGTTTGTAATTCACCGGCGGTCTCGCCGTGCTGGTGGATGAAGCAGTACTCTTCAATATCTGCCGGTGCGCCTTCGCGGAAGGTGATCAGCATGTTGTCCAACAGTGCGTCACGGGCGCAGCCGCCAATCTGGGTGATCGTGGTCTGGAAAATGGTGCTCATGGTTTTCCTCCGGGCAATTTATTGGTAGATAAAGGCCGATGCGGCCCAGGCGATCAGTACCGTAGGGGCGCCAGTGAGGAAGCGCCCAACCAATACCGAAGGGACGCCGACACGTACCGTATCCTGCTTGGCCTCTGCCAGGGACAGACCTACCGGGATAAAGTCACAGGCGGCCTGGGCGTTAATGGCGAACAGCGCCGGGAGAGCCAACTGAGGGGGGATATGGCCAAGACCAATCTGTACGCCCACCAACACGCCGATGACCTGAGCGATGACGGCGCCAGGGCCGAGGAACGGTGAAAGCAGGGGGAAGGAACAGATCAGCGCCAATGTCACCAAGCCGATTGGGCTGTTGGCCAGCGGCGTCAGGCCGTGGGCGATAAAGTCACCCAGACCAGAGGCCATGATGATGCCGATCAGCGCCGAGACGAAGGCCATAAACGGCAAAATGGTTTTTAACACGGTGTCGATGGTGTCACGTCCGGCCTGGAAAAATACCGCTACAACTGACCCCATACCCATCCCGACTTTTGCCAACAGGCCATCGCTCTGTTCGGTGATTTTTTTGCTGGTATCGTAGTCACGTACCTTTGGTTGTGGCTGTTTTTCAGTGGGCAGAGGAGTTTCAGACCCTTGTGCAACCTCAATCAGGCTGATGTTGTTTTCCCGCACGCCGGAAACGTAAATATCCTCCAGAATAAACTGCGCCAGCGGGCCAGAACGGCCAGTTGAATGAATATTGATGGTTGGGATGCGGCGTTTAGGGTAGATGCCACAACGCAACGTCCCCCCACAGTCAATAATCGCCAGGCCAATCTCTTCCGCCGGTGGTTCGCCTTCTTTGAAACCGTCGACCGCAGGCCAGCCGGTTAAATCGCTGAGCTTATCGACGATCGCCGGACGGGTACCAGCGGTGATATAGACGATTTTCTTACCGGGTTCGATAGGTAACTGTAGTGGGCCACCCCAACCGCCAGCACCTTTCTCAATACGGATATAAGCACTCATGCTGCGCTCCACAAATTAAAGTTGAACCTGGCGATCCAGTTGGATGCCCATCTTGCGTTCAAACACGCTGGTGGTGAGATCGGTGATCCAACCGCGGAAGAAGTTGGTGAACAGCCCAACCAGGAAATAACTCACTGCCAGAGGGGCCAACGGCAAGCCAAGCGTGGTCAAACCGCTGGCAATTCCGAGGTAAACGAACAGTTCGCCAGGGTTGATATGGGGGAACAGGCCGTTCATGGAGTGGCAACTGTAGGAGGCTGCGGCGTAATAACTGGGTTTATATTTCTCTGGCATAAAACGTCCGAGACTCAACGTCATCGGATTACAAAACACAAAGGTGCCGATCAGGGGGAGCAGCAGGTAGCGTGAAACCGGGTTACCGGCACAGCGCTGTGCCAAACGTTCGATACGTTCCTGGCCAACAAAGTTGATCAACGCGTTCATGATAACTAACAGGCTGATCAACAACGGTAAAATGCCGGTCACCATACCGACAAACACTTCTCCGCCTTTTTGGAACAGGCCGATAAACCATTCGGCTCCGTGGGTTATTAGCTCAATCATTTTTTTCTCCTGTGATGGATGCTATGGCCTGGAGCGAAGTGCGGCTCTGTCGCCATGGGTCATACAGTAACCACTTTGCTGCGGTTTTTGTTTTAAATGGATCACACTTTGAAAGATAAATATTTTATTGTGAAAGTTAAAGATGAAAGAAAAGTAATTAATGATGAAAGGAGAGAAGGGTTAGGACATGAAAAAGGCCCAGCAGAGCTGAGCCTTGAAGACTAATAATTTGATAAATAACGATTAAGCGATGGTAACGCTGTTGTCGAGATAGGTGTCCTGCACGGCATTGATCAGGGCGATGCCATCCTTCATCGATTTCTTGAACGCTTTACGCCCCAGGATCAGGCCCATCCCGCCAGCCCGCTTGTTGATCACGGCGGTACGCACTGACTCTTGCAGATCGTTTTCCCCTGCCGCGCCGCCAGAGTTGATTAAACCAGCACGGCCCATGTAGCAGTTTGCCAACTGGTAGCGCACCAGATCGATTGGGTGATCGGTGGTCAGCTTGTCATAGACGCGATCGTCGGTATAACCGAATTTCACCGCACGGTAGCCGCCGTTGTTCTCGGCCATTTTCTGTTTAACGATATCGGCACCGATGGTGGCCGCAATGTGGTTGGCTTGGCCGGTCAGATCGGCGCTGGAATGATAATCGACGCCATCCTTGTTGAACGCAGGGTTACGTAGATAGGCCCACAATACGGTCACCATGCCCAGTTCGTGAGCGCGCTCAAAGGCAATCGAGATCTCTTCAATCTGGCGGCGTGATTGCTCGGAACCGAAGTAAATGGTTGCACCAACCGCCACCGCACCCATGTTGAACGCCTGCTCAACGCTGGCATACAGGGTCTGGTCGTATTGCGTTGGATAGCTCAGGGTTTCGTTGTGGTTCAGTTTGACCAGGAACGGGATCTTGTGGGCATAGCGGCGGGAGACTGAAGCCAGCACGCCGTAAGTGGATGCCACGCAGTTACACCCGGCTTCGATCGCCAGTTCAACGATATTTTTCGGATCAAAATAGAGCGGGTTGGCGGCAAACGAGGCCCCGGCAGAGTGCTCCACGCCCTGATCGACCGGCAGGATAGACAGGTAACCGGTGCCCGCCAGGCGGCCATGGTTGAACAAGGTTTGCATTGAGCGCAGCACGCTGTTTGGGCGGTTGTTGTCGATCATCACCCGATCAACAAAGTCGCCACCGGGCAGGTACAGATTTTCCGCAGGGATGGTGGCGCAGCGGTGCTGCAAAAGGTCTTCCGCTTCCTTACCTAACAATTGTGCAATATCCGTCATGATTCACTCCCGTTAAAGCTTCCTATACACCGGTAACTCTGGGTATTTGGCCACCGGCGTAGTCAAAAGCGGTGATTGAAGCTATGCAAAAGATACTAATCAAAACCTGATGGTGCGAAGAGACAATAGATGCGATTGAGAAGAAATGCTATTTAGAAGGCAAAATTTGCGAGTGAGCGCTTGTTGATGGCGTCCCCTTTCCTGATCGGAGAGGGGAACACTTTTTATTCGGCTTCAAACCAGTCGGTGTTTTGCAGGGCAATCGGGGTGATCGAGTAGATCATCTCTTGTAAATGCTCGTGAATAGCCCGCTCCGCCGCATCTGGATCCTGGGCTTTCAGTGCCTCAAAAATGCGGTAATGCTGGTGGATCAGATTCTCCGGCGGTGACACTTCGCTCAGGCTGAGGAAGCGCACCCGATCCATCGTCGCTTTGATGGTCTCGATGGTTTCCCACGCCAGGGCACAGTTGGCCATTTGCGTCAGCAGATGGTGGAATTCGTCGTCCAGCGCCAAAAACTCACGGATCTGATTATTCTGTGCCGCCAGCTCCTGGCGATGCAGGTTATGCTCCAGCGTCATCAACTGCTCGGGGGTGATGGTGGTGGCAACTCGCCGCACGATGGCACATTCTACCGCCTGACGGATAAAGCGCCCGTCGGCCACTCGTTTGGCGGAAATTTTCATCACGAAGGTACCGCGTTGCGGCAAGATCTGCACCAGCCCCGCTTCAGCCAGTTTGATAAAGGCTTCGCGCACCGGTTGGCGTGAAACGCTGAAACGGGTGGAGATCTCTTTCTCGGAAAGCAACGTGCCCGGAGGGATGGTGCAATCGACGATATCTTTGCGCAGGAAACGATAGATCTGCTGATTGACCGGGACATTATTCGTGAGGACGTACGATTCTGACATGGCGACAATCAATATATGAGAGTAGTAGTGAATGCCACCATACTAGCAGATTAACCCGTGAAAGAGGGCGGATAAATCCACCCGCATTCTATGCTTTGCTATTAACGCGCCAGCACTCTTGCCACCGTTGCTTTCGCTCCCCGCGCCAACAGCGCCAGATAAGCATTGGTCACGGCGTTGACGAAGCGTTGGTTATCCGGCAGGTCGCGTCCGAATACCGAGGTCATTTGCAGTAACGCCATCACGCGAGGCTCACCTTCAGCACTGTTGGCGACGCGTCGGGCAATTTCCTCACGCAATGGATCGCTGATGTCGATTGGTTGGCCCTGTTCGTCCTTACCGCCGACGTAACGCATCCAACCCGCTACGCCCAGCGCCAGACAGTCAAAATCACTACCGTTGGCCAGATGCCAGCGCACCGAATCCAGCATGCGCTGCGGCAGCTTTTGCGTACCGTCCATGGCGATTTGCCAGGTGCGGTGCTTCAACGCCGTGTTGCGATAGCGTGCCAGCAGGGAATCGGCGTATTTCTCCAGATCGGTGCCCGGGGTGTTCAGCGTGGGAGCCTGCTCAGCCAGCATCAGATGGCGGGCGGCATTGACGTAATGCGCATCCTGCATACAGTCGCTGATATGTTGGTAACCAGCCAAATAACCCAGATAGGCCAGGAACGAGTGGCTGCCGTTCAGCATACGCAGCTTCATCTCTTCGAACGGCAAGACATCGCTGACCAGTTCGGCACCGGCTTGTTCCCATGCCGGGCGGCCCGCGACAAAATTGTCCTCAATCACCCATTGGCGGAACGGCTCGCAGGCTACGGCTGCCGGGTCCTGCACGCCGGTTTGCTGTGCGACCTGGGCCAGGGTGTCTGGCGTCACGGCTGGCACGATGCGATCGACCATGGTGGAAGGGAAGGTGACGTAGGTTTCGATCCACGTTGCCAACGCCGGATCGAGCGCTTTGGCATAGGCGGTGATCACGTTACGGGTGACATGGCCGTTTTCCGGCATATTGTCGCAAGACATTACGCTGAATGCAGATTGCCCGGCCGCTTTACGCTGAGCTAAGGCTGCGACGATGACCCCAACGGCGCTCTGCGGATGATGCGGATTAGCCAGATCCCGCATAATCAACGGATGATCCAGCTGCAACTGGCCGGTGGCGGGGGAATGACAGTAGCCTTTTTCGGTGATGGTCATGGACACAATCGCCACTTCGGGCTGGGCCAGGGCCTGGAATACGGCGTCCAGTCCGTCAACTTGCGCATGTAGCGCCTGTTTTACTACGCCCACCACTCTGCATTGCCAGGCATCGGCTGACATCTCTGCCACGCTGTAGAGCATATCTTGCTGTTTGAGATCGGTGATTTGCTGTTCGCCACCGATCAGGTTGATTTCGCAATATCCCCAGTCGCTGCCGTGCTCCTGTGCCAGGATATCGGCATATAGCGCCTGGTGGGCGCGATGAAAGGCACCAAAGCCCAGATGAACCAGGCGCGGAACCAGTTTGCTACGATCGTACTGCGGAACAATGGCGTTGGCGGCTAACAGCTTGGTATTCATGTTAACACTCACTGTGTAATGGTCTGATTGCCGCAGAACCTTCTCTGCGGCAGAAAATTGAAGGGGATTAATGACTGCTGACGCGTTGGGCTATCGGCAGCGCAGGGCTTTCTGCGGCATCTTCCGCCAGGCTCAGGTCGCGATCTCTGACTTCTGGCATCAATATCGCGGCCAGCAAGCCGATAACGGAGTAAACGATCATCATGACGGCGATTGGCCACCAGGAGTCGGTCATATTGCAGAAGATACCGGCCAATACCGGGCCGAAGCCGACCGCCACCAAACCACCGGCCTCTTTGGAGATTGCCATGCGGGTAAAACGGTTACGTGAACCAAACATTTCCGCCATGGTGATGTTTTCCAGCGCAAACAGGCCCAGCACCGCGACGTTATGGATAATAATGATCGAGGCCATAATCACGTTCACCTCATTGGTCTTATCCACAATCATCGAAATCATTGGGTAAGCCAGAATGATGGCGGAGATATTGACCAGGATATAAGGCACCCGACGGCCGATCTTGTCGGAGAGCCAGCCAAGGAACGGGATGGTAATAAAGCCAATGGCGGAGCTGATCATCAAGGCGTCGGTAGGGATAGCCTTCTCAAACAGCAGAGTTTGCACCAGATAACCGGCCAGGAAGGTCTGGATCAGACCGGAGTTGCCAGCCTGGCCAAAACGCAGCCCGGTAGCCAGCCAGAAGGATTTGCTGCTGAACATCGCCGACAGCGAATGGGTATTGTCAGCCACGGCGTGAGCCGGTGTTGCGGTGGTGCTGTCGTCGTTAACCTTTTCAAACACCGGGCTTTCTTTCAGGTTCATACGCAGCCAGATGGCGAACAGCATGACGACCACGCTGGCCAGGAAAGGTACGCGCCAACCCCAGGCCAGCAGCTCTTCTTTAGACAGGAAGAAGAACATGACGGCCCAGATTGCAGTTGCCGACAGCGTGCCACAGTTGGTGCCCATGGCAACCAGGGAAGAGATAATCCCGCGTTTACCCTTAGGCGCATATTCCGCCAGCATGGTTCCGGCTCCGGATATTTCCGCACCGGCACCCAGCCCTTGAATAATACGCAGTAACACCAGTAATAGAGGGGCGAAAATACCGATTTGCGCATAGGTTGGCAGCACGCCGATTAAGGTGGTGCAGATCCCCATCATGGTAATGGTAATAAACAGCACCCTTTTACGGCCGATGGTATCCCCCATGCGTCCAAAGAAGAAGGCACCCGCGATACGGGCAATATAACCCGCGCCGTAGGTTCCCATCGCCAAGATTAACGCCATGGCGGCAGACTGTTCCGGGAAAAATATTTCATGGAAGACTAATGCTGCACCTAGCGAATAAAGCTGAAAATCCATAAATTCCAGTGCGGTACCAAGCCAGCCGGAAACGGCCGCCTTGATCAGATCCGAGGTACTTCTTTCCGGCTGAGTGTTGTCAATTTTTGCGTTCATCATTGTTCTGTTCTCTGCAAATTGTTGTTGTAAGGACGGCAAAGATTAGGGTCAGAAGCCCCTGTTTCTCTCTAGCTACAGCAGGCCGTAGCTGGAAAGTGGTCAGGTCAGAATTTCAGTAAAACCTTACAGCACTGCTTTTGGTCTTTTTCGAAGGTCTCCATCGCTTCAAGCACTTGCGTAAACGTAAACTGATGGGTGATCAACTTCTCTGGTTGGATCTGGCGTTGCGTCATCCAGGCAATCACCTGCGGGAAGCGGTTGCTGTTGAGGCGGGAGCTGTAAATCGAGATCTCTTTGCTGGTAATGGCTTGCTGGCTGATCACGCAGGGCTCGACAGAGAAGCCCATAATGCCAATGCGTGCGGCGGGAGAAGCCAAGCCGATCGCCTCCGGCAGAATGGCCGGGTGGCAGGCAGCATCGATGATCAGCGTTGGCCGGATGCCGAGTTTTTGTAACTCGTTGGCCAAATCAAGCTGGCTGTTGTTGATTACCACATCCGCGCCGTTGGCGGTGGCCATAGCCAGGCGCTCATCGATACGGTCAGCCACCACAATCTGTTTAACGCCGTAAACGCCGCGCAGTGCCTGAATAGAGGTGAGGCCCATCGGCCCGGCACCATACACCAATGCCACATCTAACGGGCCAGGTTGCAGTTGGCTACAGATGTTGGCAGCAATGGTGAAGGGTTCGACCATCGTGGCTTCGTTGTCTGGAATGCTGTCCGGCACCCGATGGGCATTTTGAGCCGGTAGCGTCACATATTCGCTGAATCCGCCGTCACGGTGCACGCCAATAACCTGCAGTTCGGTGCAGACGTTCGGCCTGCCCACCGAGCAGGGATAGCAATGGCCGCAGCTGACGACCGGATCGCCCACCACGCGTTCGCCGATGCGTGACGGGGCGACACCTTCGCCAATAGCGTCGATATGGCCAAAGAATTCATGGCCGATCACGCGCGGGTATTTGGCAAACGGGTTATGGCCACGGTAGATATGCACGTCGGAACCGCAGATCCCGGCGCTAGCCACACGGATCCGGACTTCACCCTGCTGCGGTGAGGGCAACGGGCGTTCTTCAATCACCAATTGCCCTGGCTGTTGAACAGTAATGCTTTTCATAGAAACTCCTCGGTTTACCAGTTCCACAGGGTGCCGTCTTCCAGGCGCGCTACCGGTAGGTAGGCCGGATCGTAGGGATATTTGGCAGCCAGTTTTTCGTCAAACTCGATGCCCAACCCTGGTTTTTCGCCTGGATGCATATAGCCGTTGTCAAACGTCCAGTTATGTGGGAACACTTCCAGCATCTGTTCGGAGTAGCCCATATATTCCTGCACGCCGAAGTTCGGCACCCACAGGTCAAAGTGCAACGCCGCCGCCATGCAGATTGGTGAAAGATCGGAAGGGCCGTGTGAGCCGGTACGCACCTGATACAGCGAAGCGAAATCGGCGATACGGCGCATGCCGGTGATGCCCCCGGCGTGGGTGATGGTGGTGCGAATGTAATCGATCAGTTGCTCTTCAATCAGCTGTTTGCAGTCCCAGATGCTGTTGAACACCTCACCGACCGCAATCGGGGTCACGGTATGCTGGCGGATCAGGCGGAAGCACTCCTGGTTTTCGGCCGGGGTAGGATCCTCCATCCAGAACAGGCGATATTGCTCAACGCTTTTGCCAAAGCGGGCCGCTTCGATCGGCGTCAGACGGTGATGCATGTCATGCAGCAGATGTTCGTCAAAACCGAATTTGTCACGCACGGCTTCAAACAGTTTAGGGGTGAAATCGAGGTATTTCTCGGTTGACCACAGCTGCTCTTCCGGCCAGTTACCTTTGGTCGCAGGTTCATACGCCAGGCCTTTGCCCTTGGCCATGCCGTAGGTAGTTTTCATCCCAGGTACGCCACATTGAGCGCGGATCGCCTTGAAGCCCAGTTCCTTGTGCTTGGCATAATCGTCCAGCACTTCGTCAATCGAGTGGCCGGTGGTGTGGCAATACACCATGACGCCGGTACGTGAAGCGCCACCCAGCAACTGGTACAACGGCATATTGGCCGCTTTGGCCTTGATATCCCACAATGCCGTATCCACCGCAGAGATTGCCGACATAGTCACCGGGCCACGGCGCCAGTAAGCACCTTTGTAGAAGTACTGCCAGATATCTTCGATCTGGTGAGCATCGCGGCCAATCAGCTGCGGGCAGACGTGGTCTTCCAGATAAGACGCGACCGGCAGTTCGCGGCCATTCAGGGTTGCATCGCCGATCCCGGTTAGCCCGCAGTCGGTAGTGATCTTCAGGGTGACGAAATTTCTTCCAGGGCAGGTGACAAACACCTCGGCTTTAACAATTTTCATGACTTCCACATCCTGTTGTTGCTGATAACGTATGGGCGGAAATTAACCTTGAACTAACTACCATACAAGTATGATTTATGAGAATTGCCGCTGGAGATCACATTTATTGGTGGATCGCAGACGTGGGGGGGGGTTATCTTGAGGTAAAAAGAGGGATGTTGGTTCGCTGGCGTGTTCAGAAGCGGGAGTTAATTTGTTGCACCAGCCCTTCACCCCAACCCTCTCCAACAGTGAGAGGGAACTGTTTCGATGATGTGGTGGGGACGAGATGGGGTTGCCGCAGATTAAATCACTCTGTTGGAGAGGGCGTTTATACGATGTAGTGGTTGAGCGCAGGATCTAATTTGTAGCACGTACTGTCCCCTCTCCTTGGGGAGAGGGTTAGGGTGAGGGGGTTACGCCGGGCTAACGCCTGCTCGATCTGAGCGCGTGGCTTATTTGCTTATCCCAGCAGGTCGCAATTTGGTGGCAAGCGGCACTCAATAGCATTTGGCAGCACCTCAATGCGGAAATTGCGGCCCTTCAGCGGTTCGCCATCAAGGTTAAAGGTGATTTCATGTGGCGCGGTGATTTCCAGCCATGGCAATGAGGCATCAACTACGTTGCTGTTTTCCTCACCGCTAAACAAGATATTGACCAGCGTAGGCAGCAACTCTTCGGCGGTGAGCAGGCGTACCTGCAATAAACCGTCGTTGATCAGCGCGCCAGGGCAAAGCTTTTGCCCACCCCCGGCTTGCCTGCCGTTACCGATACCGATCACCAGCGCTTCTCCGGCCCAATGGAAATCGGGCCCACGGATCTCGCAGCTGTCGGCTTTCAGCGCATCCAGGCGCAGCAGCCCATGGATGAAATAAGAAACGCCCCCCAGCGCAGACTTCAGTTTTTCCGGGGTTTCGGTGGTGATGCGGGTGCCAAAGCCGCCAGTCGCCATATTGATGAAATAGCGTTCGTCATTGACCTTGGCCAGATCGATCGGCACCGCTCGGCCCTTGATGGCTAACTGCAAGGCCAAATCTGGTTGTAGGGGAATAGAGCAGGCGGTAGCAAAGTCGTTGGCGGTGCCCAGCGGCAGTATGCCGAGTATTGGGCGAGATTCTGCGGGGAGTTGTGCCAATGCGGCAGCGACCTCATTGATGGTGCCGTCACCGCCACCGGCGATCACGGTTTCAACCCTCAGTTGGCTAGCCTCTTTGACGTAACGAGCAGCATCTCCCAGTTCCCAGGTGACGCGGACATGCAGGGTCTGGCCCTCATGGCGCAGCAGGTTCACCGCTGCGCGAACTTCCTCGTTGCCGGAGCTTTTACCATTGATGATAAGCAGTGCTGGTGCATATTGGTGCATTCCTGATCCTTGTGGCGAAAAACGAATCGGCTGTCAAAGGGTGGCCAGATGGTTTTCCCAGTAGCTAGACCCCTAACCCAAGCTGTCAACGATAAACCACAAGCCAGTGGCGGGCCATAAGAATATTCAGGTAATGCGAGTTTGGCTGCGGCCGGGTATTTATATAGTCAATGCCCAATGGAGGGAATATCTTTCTCCCACGCGAGTTAAGCGTTGGTATTAACGGCCTTATTAATCGCTATAGAATAGTTTATATATTGCAGAGAAAATGATAAGCCGCCTGGCGTAATGCAAGAAATATCCTAAAAATGCCAATAAAATTTTCAGTTGATTGAAATTAAAGGGGATAAAAAAGAAAAGGCCAACCCAAGGGAGATTGGGCTGGCTAAGGAGGTGGTTCCTAGTATTGCTATGCAAATATTTCGTTATTAGTTTTAAGCAGCCTGATAATAACCAAGCCGCGTGCTAATTGATGTGATCTGATTCTAATATTTGCCAAAAATTGCCACCCAGGCGGGTGGCGATAAACATCTTAACCGTTCTGGCTATCATCCTGCGGCAAATTGCGGATCAACAACGCATAATTGAGGTCGATATCCTCGGGGATCGGCAAATAAACGATATGGCCGTTGCCCGGAGCGACATCGATCGTTTCGCCCTTCTTGTTTTGCAAACTTTCCAGGGTAAACAATATGTTACCCCCTGGCGTCATCATCTCTACGCTGTCACCGACCAGGAATTTATTTTTTACATCCACTTCCGCCCAGCCGTTACGGCGCACCCCGGTAAATTCCCCGACAAACTGTTGCAGTTCGGAAATGGAGGAGCCGTAATCATAGTTCTGATGGGCATCGTGTGTATGGCGGCGCAGGAAACCTTCGGTATAGCCACGATGAGCCAGGCCTTCCAGCGTGGTCAGCAGGCTAGGATCGAAGGGTTTACCGGCAACGGCGTCGTCAATGGCACGGCGATAAACCTGTGCGGTGCGGGCGCAGTAATAAAACGACTTGGTACGGCCTTCAATCTTCAGCGAATGTACGCCCAACTGAGTGAGGCGCTCTACGTGCTGGATGGCTCGCAGATCTTTTGAGTTCATGATGTAGGTGCCGTGCTCGTCCTCAAACGCGCTCATGTACTCGCCGGGTTTCTGCGCTTCGGAAAGCATAAAGACTTTATCGGTTGGCGCGCCAATGCCCAGCGTCGGCTCGACGTTTTGCACCGCGATAGGCTCATGCAGATGCACGATGTTGCCGGTATCGTCTTCCTTGCCTTCTTCTGCCTTGTACTGCCAGCGGCAGGCATTGGTGCAGGTCCCTTGGTTGGGATCGCGTTTGTTGATGTAACCGGAAAGCAGGCAGCGGCCGGAATAGGCCATGCACAGTGCGCCATGCACGAAGATCTCCAGCTCCATTTCTGGCACCTGGCTACGGATTTCCGCCACTTCATCCAGCGACAGCTCGCGGGAAAGGATCACTCGCGTCAAGCCCATCTGCTGCCAGAACTTCACCGTTGCCCAGTTCACCGCGTTAGCCTGCACCGAGAGGTGAATGTCCATCTGCGGGAAAGCTTCGCGCACCATCATGATTAAACCGGGGTCGGACATGATCAGCGCGTCCGGGCCCATGTCGATCACCGGTTTCAGGTCACGCAGGAAGGTTTTCAGTTTGGCGTTGTGTGGCGCGATGTTAACCACCACGTAGAACCTTTTGCCTAGCGCATGGGCTTCGTTAATCCCAAGCTGCAGGTTCTCGTGGTTAAATTCGTTATTACGTACCCGTAGGCTATAACGCGGCTGGCCAGCGTAAACCGCATCGGCCCCATAGGCAAAGGCGTAACGCATGTTTTTCAGCGTTCCCGCCGGGGAGAGGAGTTCTGGTGTAAACATAGTGATTCTCGGTCTGATTTCAGGTCAGCACCGCGCCACCCAATGGCGCAGTGAAAGCGGGGGATTGTAGCGGCAGCCCGCCAAGAAATCAGCAATTAACCGGAAATTTTAAAGGGAGATTGATCTTCATCATCAGAGAAACCGCGCGGTAGCGGATACCGCGCGCAGGCCTGATGAGATTTATACGCTTAAATCACGTACATCTGTTGTAGGGCCATTCTTGATCACCGACTGAATCCCGCTTTTCGCTGCGCTATCCGAGCTGTACATCTGGCTGGTGCCAATCACCTGATGGTTTTTGGCTTTCAGCACGAAATAGGGTTTGTTGTTGCTGCTGACTTTCACTTCAAACTGCGCCTCATTAGGCGAATTGGTTTGCACGGAGGCAATTCCGTTTTCCGCCGAGGCTTTGCTGGCATACATCTCGCTGGAGAGAATGATCTCGCCATTGCTGGCCTTCAGGTTGAAGTGATACTGCCCGTTGCTCGATTTTGTCAGCTCATAATGTCCACTTGCCATGGTCCTGCTCCTGATTAGTGCCAATAAGTGAGATAAGTGTAGCTAATGTCTCAGCAAGCGTTTTTTTAACGGTGAAGTAATGCGTATCAGAGCACAGAAATGGGTGGCTTTTTGTGTCCATGGCCAGGTTGGGCTGGGGGTCGGTTGCCCTGGTTGCATTGGCGATTGCGTAACGGTTCGCATCGTTGGCACAAAACGTTCGACGGCAGATGATTTTGCTACGTTGAGAGGATAGGGTGGCTGATATCCGCATTCCTTATGTGAATGAAAAACAGGCAGCTTGGCCTTGGCATCCACTCAGAATAGGCATATGCTTTGGCCTATGCCAGCGTGAGGAGGTGCAATATGGAAAGGGTCGCCAAGCTTTTTAAAAACGGTAGAAATCAGGCGGTGAGATTGCCAGTGGAATTCGAATTCGATGTCGATCAGGTTTATATTCGCCGGGATGAACAGGGCAACGTGATCTTGTCGAAACACCCAATGAAATTGGACTCCTGGCAACCGCTGTTGACCATGCTGCAAAGTGCAGGGGTTCCTGATGACTTCCTGACTGCTGACGATCGCCAGCAAGGGCCCGCAGAGCGGGATCCGTTCAAGGAGAAATAGTCAGTCATGTATATGTTCGACACTAACACGGTAAGCCTGCTTTTTCGTCAACATCCCCGGCTGCTTGCGGCGATGGAGCGGGTACCGCCATCGTCGGTGTGCATTTCCAGCATCACCCAGGCGGAACTGCTTTATGGCGTAGCCAAGCGGCAGAACAAGGCGCTAAAACAGACGGTGATGATGTTCCTGGACGCCGTCACCGTTTACTCCTGGGACTCTGCGGCGGCACATTGCTATGGAGTCATGCGCGCAAGCATGGAAAAACAAGGCAGACCGCTGGGGGCGCTGGATCAGCTGATTGCCGCACATGCGGTAAGCCGTGGTGCAACCATAGTGACTAGCGATCGGGCTTTCACTATGGTCGCGGAGCTTGAGGTGGAAGACTGGACGCAGTAAGTGTCACAACCCATTGACCAACCGGCACTGTTCGGCTTCCCAGCGGTAGCCCACCCCGTAAACCGAACGGATAAACGCCTTGTCGCCGTCGATCAGCTCCAGCTTGCGGCGCAGATTCTTGATATGGCTATCGATGGTGCGATCGGTCACCACTCGGTAATCGTCATACAGATTGTTCAGCAGTTGTTCGCGGGAAAACACGTTGCCCGGCTGGCAGGCCAGGGTTTTCAGCAGGCGGAACTCCGCCGGTGTCAGATCCAGGATATGGCCCTGATAGCTGGCCTGAAAGCGCGGCTCATCAATATGCAACAGTGAATCATCATCGCTATGTTCCTGGGGCCGATAGCAACGGCGCAAGATGGTTTTCACCCTGGCAACCACTTCGCGCGGGCTGTAAGGTTTGCAGATGTAGTCATCCGCCCCGATCTCCAATCCCAGCAGCCGGTCGATCTCCTCGATTTTGGCGGTCACCATGATGACGGGGATGTCGGTAAAGCGCCGTAGCTCACGGCAAATGGTTAAGCCATCGCAGCCTGGCAGCATCAAATCCAGCAAAATAAGCGCCGGTGGCTGCTCATGCACCGCCGGGATCACCTCGCTGCCGTTGCTCAGCCAGCGGGTGGCGTAGCCAGCCGCCTGCAGATAATCGACCAACAGCTGGCCCAGCTTGGGTTCATCTTCCACAATCATGATCTGTAGTGGCTGATTTTGGTTTTCCATCAAACAACCTTATTATTCACCAGAGATGGGGAAATCTACTGTAATGCGCACGCCGCCTAAAGGCGAGTGTTGTGCACGGATCTCGCCGCCGTGTGCCTCCACAATGTTCTGACAGATGGAGAGCCCTAGCCCCGAACCGCCGCTGGCGCGGTTCCGCGAACCTTCAGTGCGATAAAAACGTTCGAAGATGAGAGCCAACTGCTCGTCGTTCACTCCTGGGGCGCTGTCCTGCCAGTAAATCCGCACCGTTCCCGGCAGGCGTTCGATACCAATCTCCAGCCGACCACCGGCATCGGTATAGCGTTGGCTGTTTTCCAACAGGTTGTTGAATAACTGGAGCAGTCGGTCAGGATCGCCGAACAGTGGCATCTGTTCCGGCAGGTTGGTGACGATCTCCAACTGTTTGGCATGAAAACGTTCACGGAAGGCCGCCACTGCGATCTGCACCAGATGCACACAATCCACCGGCAATTTACGGTAGGCGAGGGCACCGAGATCGGAGAGTGATAACTGGTGCAGATCGTCCACCAATTTGGTGAGGGTTGAGACCTCCGCCTGTAGCGAACTGAGCGAAGCCGGTGTGGGTTGGCGAACGCCGTCTTGCAGCGCCTCCAACTCGCCACGCAGTACCGCCAGTGGGGTACGCAGCTCGTGGGAAACATCCGCCATTAACGCCCGCCGCATTTGCTCGTTCTTTTCCAGCGAGGTGGCAAGCTGGTTAAAGTCCTGCGCCAGTCGGCCCAGCTCATCTTGGCTGCTGACCGCTACCCGAGCGCTGAAATCACCCGCCGCCAGCCGATGGGTACCGGCGACCAGGCGTTTAACCGGTGCCAGCAGGCCGCGCGACATCAGCCAGGTCACTGCCGCCGCCAACAAGGTGGATAGCCCAACGATCATCCAACTGGTGCGCCGCTGCTGGCGATCGAAGTTGATGTCCGCATTGCGTGTCAGTTTTTCTGGCGGTGTAGCCACTACCCAACCGACGATCTGATTGTTGTAATGAATCGGGTGGCGGGTACTTTCTTTAGGGATCGGGCCGGAATGACCCACCAGCCGGTTATACTGGCTATCTACCACCCAGAATTGGGTGCGCCAGCCCTTGGGGGGGAGATTGTGGCTGCTGTCGCTGTTCTGCTCAAACGAACGCATGATCTGATACACCACCTGATCGTTGTTACGCAGAAACTCCCAGTTGCCATGGCGACGATATTGATCTTCCAACGCGTCGCCGAGCATGCTGATGCGTTGCTCATTGCTGTGCTTGATATAATCGATAAAACCCCGTTCAAAGCTGACGCGTACGCCCCAGTGCATGGTGATCAACACCAACATGCAGGTGGCGAAGATCGCCATAAACAGCTTACCGGTAATGCCAATTCTCATTGTGTCCTCGTGGAGCCGGTGCCCGGCTCTTTGGTCAACGTACGGTTGGGGGCGATGTCGGTCGGTACGCGGGCGAAAGCCAGCGCCGGTAGGGCAATAATCAGTGCCATGCAGCCATAGCTGTAGATAAAGGCGTTGTGGATAGCCGGGCTATCGGCCACCACCTGATGATGCGCGAAGCTGCCAATCAGGATCCCGGCAATGCTGACGCCCAGGCTCATGGAAAGCTGCATCACCATCGACAGCAAGCTGTTGCCGCTGCTGGCCAACCGATCGGGCAGATCTTTCAGCGTCAGGGTATTCATGGCGGAAAAACGCAGGGAGTTAACCATGCCCTGGAAGAACAGCACCACCGGCAGCAGATAAACCCAGCCCAGCATCGCCACCAGCGGAAAACTCAGGGTGACCAGCGCCAACATCAACGTGGCAGTCACCAGCACATTACGATAACCGAAGCGGTTAACCACCTGTACCACGATGCGCTTCATGCCCATGCTGCCGATGATCATCGGGATCATCATCAACCCGGCGTGAAAAGGGGAAAACCCCATGCCCACCTGGAGAAATAACGGGGTCATAAAGGGCAACATACCGCTGCCGATCCGCCCCAACAGGCTGCCAGTCAGACCAACGCGGTAGGTTTCCGTCTTGAATAATCGTAGTGAAAACAGCGCCCGACTGTTACCTCTGGCGTGCAACCAGTAGCCAGCCAACGCAGCGCAACCCATCACCACCAGCCCGGTGATGGTAGCAGAGGAAAGCCCCATGCCTTTATGCCCGTCAAGTGCCAGCGTCAGCGTAGCCATGCCGATCGCCAACATGATAAAGCCGCTGATATCGAAACGCCGGGTCTGCATGGTGTAATTGGGCATCAGCAGCGCGGTGGCAATCGCTCCGGCGATACCCACGGGAATATTGATCAGGAAGATCCAGTGCCAACTGGCGTATTGCACCAGAAAGCCCCCTAAAGCAGGCCCCATCAGCGGGCCTATCTGGCCGGGTAGGGTGACGAAGGTCATCGCCGCCATATACTGTTCACGCGGGACGATTTTCATCACCGTCAGCCTGCCGACCGGCACCATCATCGCGCCGCCGATGCCCTGTATCACGCGGGAGGCCACCAACTCATTCAGGGTTTCTGAACGGGCGCACAGGATCGACCCGAGCGTGAATAGCACGATGGCGCTGAAGAACACCCGTTTGACGCCTACCCGATCCGCCAACCAGCCGCTGGCAGGTAGCATTACTGCGACCGTCAACACATAGGAAACAATCACCGATTGCATGCGTAGCGGGTTTTCCCCCAGGCTGGCCGCCATGGAGGGCAACGCGGTATTGACGATGGTGGTATCCAGCGTCTGCATAAAGAAGCCGAAAGCCACGATCCACAGCTGCCATCGCACCGAGGTGGATCCTGGCGGGGCGCTGGGTTTGATGCTCATAGGTCCTTTCTCTCCCGCGTGGCTGTCGATCAGTGAGGCAGCGGCGTCAGTTTTTTACCGTGCCGGAACTTCATCTGTAAGCGGTCAAAGTACAGATAGATCACCGGCGTGGTATACAGCGTCAACAATTGGCTCATCAGCAGCCCCCCGGCGATGGTGATCCCCAGCGGCTGTCGTAGCTCCGCCCCGTCGCCGCTGGTCAGAACCAGTGGTAAGGCGCCAAACAGGGCCGCCAACGTCGTCATCATGATGGGGCGAAAACGCAGCAGGCAAGCCTGGAAGATGGCCTCACGGGCGCTGATCCCGCCGTTGCGTTGCGCATCCAGGGCAAAGTCGACCATCATAATGGCATTCTTTTTAACGATACCAATCAACAGCATAATACCGATTAGCGCAATCAGGCTAAACGGTGCGTCAAACAGTTCCAGCGCCAGCAACGCCCCAACCCCGGCAGAAGGCAGCGTAGACAGGATGGTCAGCGGATGGATATAGCTCTCATACAGTATGCCCAGCACGATATACACCGTGGCGATGGCCGCAGCGATCAGGAACAGCTGTGATTTCAACGTTTCCTGGAATACCTGTGCGGTACCGGCAAACGAACCTCGCACGGTGGAGGGAACACCCAATTGCGTCATGGTCCGTTCGATGGCTGCTGTCGCCTCGGACAGGCTGCCACCGTCCGGCAGGTTGAATGAGATAGTGGAGGCTGCCGACAGCCCCTGATGGTTCACCGCCAGCGGTGCGTTAGCTGGCCGCCATTGGGCAAAGTAAGACAGCGGGATCGACTGGCCGCTGCTGTTGATCACAAACATTTTGTCCAGCGAGCTCACGTCCTGGGTATAGGGCGGAGCCACCTCCATCACCACTTTGTATTGGTTGAGCGGCTGATAGATGGTGGAAATCTGGCGCTGTCCGAAAGCGTTGTTGAGCAGGTTGTTAGCGTCGTTGACCGAAATGCCCAGCCGCGACATGGTTTCGCGATCGTAGGTCAGGTCCATTTCCGAGCCTTTGTCCTGCTGATCGGAGTTGACGTCCGCCAGCTCCGGCAACGCTGCCAGTGCGGTGCGGATCTTCGGTTCCCATTCGCGCAGAGCGCCAAGATCGTCGGCCAACAGCGTGTATTGATAGCTGGCGTTGGCCTGCCGCCCACCGACGCGGATATCCTGTACCGCCATCAAGAACAGGCTAGCCCCCGGTTCTTTCGCCAGTTTGGCACGCAGGCGAGCGATCACCTTCTGGGCATCATCGGTACGTTCCGACAGCGGTTTGAGGGAGATAAACATCGAGCCGCTGTTGGTGCGTGAACCGCCGGTAAAACCGGTGACGTTATCCACGTCCTTGTCCTCCCGCACGATCTTCATAAAGTCTTGCAGTTTGCTGCGCATCGCCTGAAATGAAATGCTCTGGTCGGCCTGGATAAAGCCCATCAGGCGGCCGGTATCCTGCTCGGGGAAGAAGGTTTTTGGAATACTGATGTATAGCCAGACGTTGAGGGCAATAGTGGCCAGGAACACTGCCATTACCCAGCGGGAATGGCCCAATACCCAGTTGAGCGAGCGGCCATAGCCCTGCTGCAAACCCAGCAACATGCGGCCAAAACCCCGAAGACGCCGCTGTTCGCGCGGTGGCTGGTAGCGCAGCAGATAGGCGCACATCATCGGCGTCAGCGTCAGTGAAATCAGCAATGAAAGCCCGATCGACACCGAAAGCGTCACGGCAAATTCACGGAACAGCCTGCCTGGCAAGCCGGCCATAAACAGCAAGGGGATAAACACCGCCACCAGCGATACGCTCATGGAAAGCACCGTGAAGCCGACCTCTCGCACCCCTTGCAGGGCGGCTTTGATCGGTTTCATCCCGGCCTCGACGTGGCGCGAAATGTTTTCCAGCACCACGATAGCGTCATCGACCACAAAGCCGGTGGCGATGGTCAGCGCCATCAGCGACAGGTTGTTCAGGCTGAAGCCGCACAGGTACATGGCGGCGAAGGAGCCGATCAGGGAAACCGGTACGGCCACTGCCGGGATCAGCGTTGCGCGGCCAGAGCGCAAGAAGATGAAGACCACCAGGATCACCAGCCCGATGGCTATTACCAAAGATTGCTCCACCTCGGCCAGCGAGGCACGGATCGTCGGTGAGCGATCCTGGGCAATACTCAGTTCGATCGAGGCGGGGATGTTCTCCCGCAACGCGGGCAACTCGGCGCGGATACGATCCACGGTTTGAATGATATTGGCACCGGGAGCACGGCTGATGGTCAGAATGATGGCAGGCTTGGCGTTGGTCATCCCGGCGTTGCGTACGTCCTGGACAGAATCGATGACGTTGGCCACGTCGCTCAGGCGTACCGCTGCGCCGTTGTTATAGTGAATAACCAACGGCTGGTAGGCCGCCGCGGTTTTCAATTCGTCGTTGGCCTGGATCTGCCAGCGCTGCTGTGGGTCATCTACCGCGCCTTGCGGTCGGCGTACGTTAGCGTTGGCGATGGTTTGCCGTACCGCATCCAGTGAAATCCCCTGGTTGAATAAGGCGCCGGGATTAAGCTCCACGCGTACCGCAGGTAGGGAACTCCCGCCGACAGAGACATCGCCTACGCCTTCCGTCTGGGCAATTTTTTGCGCCAGCTGCGTGGAAGCGAAGTCATACAATTGCCCTTGGTTGTAGGTATCCGAAGTCAGCGTCAGGATCATGATTGGCGCGTCGGATGGGTTGATCTTGCGATAGGTGGGGCGGCTTGGCATCCCGGTAGGCAACAGACTTTGGGCGGCGTTAATCGCTGCCTGTACGTCACGCGCAGCCCCGTTGATATCGCGATCGAGATCGAACTGCAGGATCACCCTGGTGCTGCCAAGTGAACTTGTCGAGGTCATTTCATTCACCCCGGCGATCCGGCCCAGGGCCCGTTCAAGCGGTGTAGCCACCGAGGAGGCCATGGTTTCCGGATCGGCACCCGGTAAAGTTGCAGTGATGGAGATCACCGGGAAATCCACCTGCGGCAACGGCGATACCGGCAGCAACCTGAAGCCAATCACCCCGGCGATGGCGATCGCTAGCGTCAACAGCGTTGTGGCAACCGGCCGGTAGATAAACAGGGCAAAGAATTTCACGGTAGCTCCTGCGGATCAGGCTGGCGGTGAGTATTGCGCGCCAATTTATCAAACAGCAGGTAAATCACCGGCGTGGTGAACAGCGTCAGGATCTGGCTCATCACCAGGCCACCGACCATACAGACACCCAGCGGGCGGCGCAGCTCGGCACCGACGCCGGTACTCAGCATCAGCGGTAATGCCCCCAGCAGCGCGGCCAGCGTGGTCATCAGGATCGGGCGAAAACGCAGCAGGCAGGCCTGATAGATGGCGTCGTATGGCGTCATCCCTTGCTCACGTTCGGCGGCCAGCGCAAAGTCGATCATCATGATGGCGTTCTTTTTCACGATGCCGATCAGCAAGATGATACCGATAATGGCGATCACATCCAGTTCATGGCCGGAGAGCATCAGCGCCAGCAGCGCCCCGACTCCGGCAGTGGGCAGAGTAGAAAGAATGGTCACTGGGTGGATAAAGCTCTCATACAGCACGCCCAGCACGATATACATTGCTACCACCGCCGCCAGGATCAGCCACAGCGTGCTGCCAAGGGCAGCCTGGAATGCCAGCGTGGCCCCCTGGAACTGGGTGGTGATGTCTTTGGGCATATTGAGGTCTTTCTCAGCCTGAGTGATCGCCTCTACCGCTTCCCCGAGCGAGTAATTACCGGCCACGTTAAACGACACGGTGGCCGACGGGAACTGATCGAGATGGTTGATCGACAGCGGGCCAACGCGTTCTTCTATTTTGGCGATGGTGCTTAATGGCACGATGGTGCCGTTGCTGCTGGTCAGGCGGATATCGTTTAACGCGGAAAGCCCTGGAGTGGTGGAGACATCATGTTCCAGCACCACCCGATATTGGTTGGCCTGGGTGTAGATGGTCGAGATCAGGCGCTGACCGAAGGCGTTATACAGTGCGCTGTCGACATCGCTCATGGTGATGCCAAGGCGCGAGGCCGAGTCTCGATCGACATTCACATAGGCTACCAGCCCCTGATCCTGCCAGTTGCTGGTCACCTCGGCCAGTTGTGGCGCCTGCTGCAATTCGGCCATTAACTTCGGCACCCACAGGCTGAGTTCATCCAGTGACATTGCCTGGAGGGTGAACTGGTACTGCGTGCGGCTCACCTGCGTATCGATAGTCAGATCCTGCACCGGTTGCAGATACAGCTTCACGCCGGGGAACTGTGCCGTTTGTTGTTGCAGGCGAGTAATGATCGCCGGAATGCGATCGCTACGTTCGCTCAGCGGTTTAAGGTTGATCTGCAAACGGCCGCTGTTGAGCGTGGCGTTGCTGCCATCCACACCGACAAAGGACGTCAGGCTCTCTACTGCCGGATCCTTGAGGATTTCGGCGGCCACCTGTTGCTGGCGCTCGGCCATATTGCTGAATGAAACGCTCTGTGGGGCTTCCAGCGTACCCTGAATGATGCCGTTATCCTGCACCGGGAAGAAGCCTTTCGGCATCAGCACATACAGTAACACGGTCAGCGCCATGGTGCCGAAGACGACGCCTAACGTCAGCCACTGATGGTTCAACACCACTTTCAGCCACACGCCGTATTGGGCGATCACCCGGTCAAAGAAACGCTCGGAGGCGCGGGAGAAACGGTTTTGCTTACGCAGCGATTCGTGGCTAAGCATCCTGGCGCACATCATCGGCGTCAGCGTCAGCGACACCAGCGCGGAAATCAGGATCGCCACTGCCAGCGTCACCGCAAACTCGCGGAACAGACGGCCAACGATATCGCCCATAAACAGCAGCGGGATCAGCACCGCTACCAGCGAGAAGGTCAGCGAGATAATGGTAAAGCCGATCTCTCCGGCCCCTTTCAGCGCCGCATCGAGCGGTTTTTCACCTTTTTCGATATAGCGCGAGATATTTTCGATCACCACGATGGCGTCATCCACCACAAAGCCGGTGGCGATGGTCAGCGCCATCAGCGTCAGGTTGTTGATGGAGAAGTCGAGGAAATACATGACGGCAAAGGTGCCCACCAGGGAAAGCGGCACCGCCACGCTCGGGATAATGGTGGCGGGTACGTTACGCAGGAAGACGTAGATCACCATGATGACCAGGGCGATCGCCAGCAGCAGTTCAAACTGTACGTCGCTGACCGAGGCCCGGATGGTGGTGGTGCGGTCGGTCAGCACCTTCACATCTACCGACTTTGGCAGGCTCTTGATCAGCTCTGGCAGCATCTCGCGAATACTGTCGGCGGTGGTGATGACGTTGGCACCCGGCTGGCGCTGAATATTCAGCACGATGGCCTGCTCTTTATTGGCCCATGCCGCCAGGCGGTTGTTCTCCGCACCTTGCTCAATGGTGGCGATATCTTGCAGGCGGATGGCTGCGCCGTTCTGATAGGCGATAATCAGCTGACGGTAATCCTCAGCGGTTTTCATCTGATCGTTGGCAGAGAGCGTAACCGAACGCGTCGGGCCGTCCAGACTACCTTTGGCCGAATTGACGTTGGCGTTACTGATGGCGGTGCGAATGGTTTCGCTATCCAGCCCATAGGCGGCCACCGCCGTGGCATTGAGCTTCACCCGTACGGCCGGACGCTGGCCGCCGGAAATGGTGACCAGACCGACCCCGCTGACCTGCGAAATCTTTTGTGCCACCCGGGTTTCCACCATGTCTTCTACCTGGGTCATCGGCAGGGCGGTTGAGGTGACGGCCAGCGTCAGGATCGGTGGATCGGCCGGGTTAACCTTGCTGTAAATCGGCGGGTAGGGCAGATCGTTGGGCAGCAGGTTGGTGGCGGCATTGATAGCCGCCTGCACTTCCTGCTCGGCAACGTCCAGCGGCAGTTCAAGCTGGAATTGCAGCGTGATCACCGAGGCTCCACCGGAACTCTGCGAGGCCATCTGCTTAAGGCCGGACATCTGGCCGAACTGTCGCTCCAACGGCGCGGTGATTGCCGAAGTAACCACATCCGGGCTGGCGCCAGGGTAGAGCGTGACGATCTGGATGGTTGGATAATCCACTTCCGGCAGGGCAGAAACTGGCAGTGAACGATAGCCAATGATCCCGGCCAGCATGATAGCCAGCATAAACAGCGTGGTGGCTACCGGGCGAAGAATAAACAGGCGGGAAGGCCCACCGCCGCTATGGGGGGACATCGACTGCATCAGGAATTCCCCTGAGGTTTAGCGCGGCGTTTCGGTTGTTCCGCATTCGGGGTGGCCGCCGCTTTATGAGGTGCCACCACTTCAACCTGCATGCCTTCGGTCAGGCGGTCGATCCCGTCAGTGACGACGCGGTCGCCCGCATTGACACCGGCGCTAATCACTACCTGCTGGCTATCCTGAATACCGGCGGTAACCCGATGTTTGCTGACCTTGTTGTCTGCGCTCAGCAGCCAGACGAAGTTGCCTTCGTTGCCCATTTGCAGCGCGGCGGTAGGGATCACCACCGCATTTTGCAGGGTGGCAACCTTCAGCCGGGCGTTAACGAACTGATTCGGGAACAGCGCGTCGTCCTGATTGTCGAAGCGAGCCTTCAGTTTGATGGTGCCCGTCGCGGTATCGATCTGGTTATCCAGGCTCAATAACTCACCGGTGGTTAACAACTGCTGATTGGTACGATCCCAGGCTTGGACGCTTACCGGGCCAGCTTTCTGCGCTTTGACCAGATCGGCGATATTGCTCTCCGGCAGGGTGAAGACCACATCGATAGGGTGCGTTTGGGTGATCACCACGATGCCGGTGGTGCTGCCGCTGGCGATGTAGTTGCCTACATCAACCAATTTCAGACCCACGCGGCCATCAATCGGCGCGGTGATCTTACTGTAGGTTATTTGCAGTTTGGCACTGTCCACTGCCCCTTGATCGGCTTTGATGGCCCCTTCGGTCTGGCGAACCAACGACTCCTGGGTATCCAGCTCTTGGCGTGATACCAGGTTGGTTTTCGCCAACTGTTGGTAACGGGCGAGGTCACGTTTGGCATTGGCCAAGGTCGCCTGATCTTTGGCTAATTGCCCCAGAGCCTGAGTTAATTGCACTTCGTAAGGGCGCGGGTCGATCTCAACCAGCAGGTCTCCTGCCTTGACCTGTTGGCCTTCGGTAAAGTGGATTGCCATTAATTGACCATCGACGCGGCTGGTGACGGTCACGGTGTTGGCCGCGGTGGCGGTGCCTAATCCCGAGAGGAAACGCGGCACGCTCTGCACTGTGGCGGTGGCAGCCTGTACTGGAGACATCGGTGCTCCTCGTCTACCACCGGCTCTGCCTGCGGCTCCAGCTGGGCCTGCACCTGCCTGCTGCGCACCCGGCGCTGCATCGGTAGCCTGTGGCGCGCTAAAGTGACGCCAGATCAGAATGGCGGCAAGCACCACGATAACTATGGCTAGCAGGCGCAGGAGCAGTGAGCGGCGTTTGGGTTTTGTATTCATGGCGTTGGGCATTCTCTCCAGAGACAGTCATGCGGGCAATCAGTTGCCAAAAGTGATACTCCTTACAGGATACTAGTTTAGCGAGCCGTCACGGTGTAAAAATGAAGGAAATATGGAGGAAACGTCAGGTTTATCGGCGGAGAATGTATATTTAACCGAAACAACGCTTAGCTAGACATTTTCTGACATATAACCGATTCGTTTTAGCGTTCCAGCCGCTTTCGCGCTAATAATTGAGAGCGAATTTTTTCTTTTCCCTCAGGAGCGACATCATGAGCAAGCAACCGTTGGGCCGTTCAGGTATTCAGGTTCCGCAACTGACCTTTGGTGGCAACGTCTTTGGCTGGACGGTAGACGAGGCCACGTCTTTCAGTCTGCTGGATGCGCTGGTAGCCAATCAGCTGAATTTTATCGATACCGCCGACGTCTATTCGAGCTGGGCACCAGGCAATAAAGGCGGTGAATCGGAAACGGTGATCGGTAACTGGCTGAAGAAAAGCGGCAAGCGTGACCAGGTGATCATCGCTACCAAGGTGGGAAAACCGATGGGTGAGGGCAAACAAGGCTTGTCGCCACGCTATATTCGTCAGGCCGTAGAGGATTCATTGCGCCGCCTGCAAACCGATTATATCGATCTTTATCAGTCTCATGATGACGACCAGGACACTCCGCTGGCGGAAACCCTGGCGGCGTTCGATGAACTGATCAAGGCCGGGAAGGTGCGAGCCATTGGCGCTTCCAACTATCAGGCAGACCGGCTGGTGGAAGCGCTGAAAGTCAGCGAGCAAAACGGACTGGCGCGCTATGAAACCCTGCAACCGGAATACAATCTGTATGCCCGTGAAGGCTATGAGCAGGCGCTGGAAGCTGTGGCGCAGCAACAGGGGTTGGGGGTGATCAACTTCTTCTCACTGGCCAGTGGTTTCCTCACCGGCAAATATCGTAGCGCCCAGGATGTGGGTAAGAGCCAGCGTGGAGACACCATTGTGTCGCGTTATCTGAATCCGCGCGGTTTCCGCATTTTGGCGGCCCTCGATCTGCTGGCAGAGAAGCACCAGACCACGCCCGCACAGATCTCGTTGGCCTGGTTGATTGCTCGCCCAAGCATCACCGCGCCAATCGTTAGCGCCACCTCGTTAACCCAGTTGGATGAGTTGGTGAGTGCCACACAGTTGCAATTGGCTGCCGAGGATATCAAGGCGTTGGATGAGGCAAGTGCCTGGTAAGACACCTGACATCAAATATTATTCAATGAGTTATCATCACCATCACGTGTTTGGCGACAGCTTACGATACAACACATGCTGGCGTAACGGATGGCCCAGAGGTAAACGGGGATGCTCGAAGGTTTCACCGCTGAAGGTCATCCCGATGCGCTCCATCACTCGGCGGGAAGGGAGATTAATTACAGCGGTAAAGGACACGACTTCTGACAGCTGCAGCCTATTGAAAGCGATATCCAGCGCGCAATGAGCCGCTTCGCTGGCATAGCCTTGGCCCCAATGCTCCTTCGCCAACCGCCAGCCAATTTCCACGCAGGGCGAGCAGGGCAAATCGTCGCCAGGAATGGCTAGCCCCACAAAGCCGATAAAGGCGGCTTGATGCTTCACCTCGACGGCCCACAGCCCCCAGCCGTGCTGTTGTATAAATTGGCGGATGCGATTGGCCTGAGCGTCGCTTTCAGCGTGGCTTAGCGTTGCCGGGAAGTACTTCATCACCTCAGGGTCGCTATTGAGCGCGGCAAAGGCGGGCAGATCGCTATCTTGCCAACCGCGTAGCAGCAATCTGGGTGTTTCACCTGCGATGATAGCCATAATGCTCCATTGTCAGGGGCGTTAGCCGCCCCTACGTTAATCAACGAAACAGCGTCTGCGCCCAGCGTGCCAACCCGGCGGTGACCGAGCCAAAATCGTTGCCACCGACGATCGGGATCCCCGGCAACTGCTGTTGCAGAGCGGTTCGCAGCAGCGGTGAGCGTGCGCTACCACCGGTCAGGTAAATGACCTGCGGCTTGCTTTGGCTGGTGGCCAAGGCGGCGCTAACCTGTTCCTGGATACGCAGCAGAGGTTGGGCAATGGCATCGGCCAACTGCTCCTGGCTGATCATCTCTGCCAGCTCCGGCTGCACAAAATCCAGTTGGGCGCTGATGCTTGCCTGACCAGATAGCGCGATTTTACTCTCTTCCGCTGCACGTACCAGCCGATAGCTCAGGCGCTGCTGATGTACTTTCAACAGACGTTTCACCTTCTCGGGTTCGGCAGCTTCACGGATCAGATCGCGCAGCATACGGCCATTGGCCGTGCTGTAGAAATCGATTTGGGCCGGGACATCGTTGGTCGCTACCGCGTTCCAGTAAGGCAATGCAGGCATGGCGATGCCCTTCTCCGTTTCACCGCCCATACCAAACAGCGGCATCAACTGTTTGAACGCCAGCATGATATCCAGATCGTTACCGCCCACGCGGCAACCGCTGTGCCCCAACAGGCTCTGCTGGCGATCGGCACGATCGCGCCATTGTGGCCCCATCAGCAGCACCGAGCAGTCGGTGGTTCCGCCGCCGATATCGACCACCAGCACGGTTTTCTCTTCGCTTAGCGTCGCTTCAAAGTCTAGCCCGGCTGCAACCGGTTCGAACTGAAACTCGATCTCTTTGAAACCGGCCCGTTGTGCGGCGCGATGCAAAATCCCCTGCGCCTGCTGGTTAGCCTCTTCACCGCCGGTGCCCTGGAAGTTAATCGGGCGGCCAATGACGGCCTGATCGATGCCGGTTTGTAACACGTCTTCCGCCTGGCGCTTGATGTGGAACATCATGGCGCACACCAGATCTTCAAATAGCGCAATCTGCTGTGGCTTAAGGCCGTTAGCCCCGAGGAAGGATTTCGGTGAGCGGACAAAATACACTTCTTCCGGATCTTCGATGTAATGAGCCAGCGCCTGTAGGCCGAACAGCACGCTGTCGCCGTTGACCGGGATATCTTCCTCGCGGTTGAAGGTAATGGCGCGGCGCAGCAACTGCTGGTTTTCCTCACTGCCGGTTGGCACCTGCCAGTGGCGATGCAGGCACTCACTCACCGCCTCACGCGTCGGTGCGCACAGCATCGAAGGGAGATACGGTTCGTTGTTTTCCAACGTCAGTAGTTCAGGACCCTGGTCGCGCATAACGGCGACAGAACAGTTGGCAGTGCCATAATCGAAGCCAATAAACATTTTTCGTTCCCCATGCCGATGAAGGGGGGCGACTTTACCCGAGACTGGTCTGCCGAGCAACGAGTGGGCGGCTAACTGGCGAAAAATTTAGCGGCAATCGCGGCGGCATGGTTAACTTGATGGCAGCGATATCAAACAGGTTAATGTCCGATTCCCGCACGTCAGCCACAGGTCCGAACGCCATAATGAACAAAAAACTGACTCCGAGCGATGCCATGAAGAATCAACAACAGGCGCTGTATAGCGCGCTGAGTGCGCGTGACCGTAAGTTTGACGGACGATTTTTTGTCGGTGTCTCCTCCACCGGTATCTATTGCAGGCCGGTATGTAGCGCCCGCACGCCAAAAATCGAAAATTGTACGTTTTACCCTAGCGCTGCCGCCGCTGAACTGGCCGGTTTTCGCCCCTGCCTGAAATGCCGCCCTGAATTGGCTCCAGGGCTGGCGCTGATCGATCTGGGCAATCGCTATGCTCAGGTTGCGGTTCAACTGATCGAGCAGGGCTATCTTTCAGAGCACAGCTGTGAACAACTGGCTACCCGCCTGGGGATTTCCGATCGCCATCTGCGGCGCATTTTTGCCGAGCAGTTCGGCGCTTCCCCCATTGATTACGCCCAGTCGCACCGTCTGTTGCAGGCCAAACGGCTGCTGGCGGATACCGATTTGCCCCTGAGCGAGGTGGCGTTTGCCGCAGGGTTTGGCAGCCTGCGGCGTTTCAATGAGCTGTTTAAAGCCCGTTATCGCCTGATCCCTTCGGTATTGCGTAGCACTGCTGGCCGAAGTGAGCGTGCCGCCTCCAGCGGGCTGGTGTTTCATCTGGGGTATCGACCACCTTACGATTGGCCGCGTATGCTGGGGTTCTTACAGGCGCGTGCAGTAAGCGGCGTGGAAAGCGTTGTCGGGCAACAATACTGCCGTTCGATCGCGGTGGATCAGGGGGGCGTCGAATATTGCGGTTGGGTGAGCGTCCAGCCAGAAGAGGCGCGCAACCGGGTGCGGGTGGAAATTGCCCCATCGCTCAGCCGAGTGACGACCGAAGTCCTGCGGCGTATTCGCCAACTGTTCGATCTGGATGCCGCGCCGGACCGTATTTGCGAGGCGTTAGGCGCGTTAGCGGCGGATGCGCCCGGTTTACGTTTGCCAGGCTGCGTCAGCAGCTTTGAGCAGGCTACGCGTGCGGTGTTGGGGCAGTTGGTCAGCGTCAAGATGGCGGCTACCTTTGCCGGACGGATGGCCGAACGCTGGGGAACGGTGCTGGAGCAACCGTATGGCGATATCACTCATATTTTTCCGCAGGCGGCGCGGATTGCCCAGCTGCAACCGGAAGATCTGCGCCCATTGGGCGTACAACTGAAGCGTGCGGCGGCGCTGATTGAAATTGCGCGCAGGGTGACAGAAGGGCGTTTGCAACTGGATAACGTGCTGGATATCGACCAGGGTATCAAAGAGTTAACCGCACTGCCGGGGATAGGCAGTTGGACTGCCAGCTATATTGCTATGCGGGCCTGGTCATGGCCGGACGTTTTTCTGGCGGGAGACTATCTGATCAAACAGCGTTTCCCCGGCATGACGCCACGCCAGATTGAGCACTATGCTGAACGCTGGCGACCTTGGCGTTCTTACGCCACCTTGCATCTGTGGCATAACGATCGTTGGGCACCTTCAGTGAATACCGAAGTAGCCGCCGCTGAGTAAATCGCTCAGCGGTAGTTCCAGTGCAACGGTGTCACCGTCTACCAGATCGACCCCGATGGCAGTCAGCGCACTTAGCGTAACTTGCTGATGTGCGGGGCCGGCCAGAGTTTGGGTATTAATACGATGCGCGGCACCATGGATCATCGAAACCATCAGCTCATCCATTTGGTTGCAGTGGACGTCGGTGATAAAACGCTCGTCGATGCGGATGTAATCGATAGTCTGGCCGTTTAACTGATCGAAGGCGTTCAGGTTGCGGCCAAAACCATTGACGATCAGCTTGCAGCCCATCTGCTGCAAACGGCGGATAAAGGCACCGCCATCCTCTGGGTGATCGAGCACAATGGTCTCATCCACCATCAGATACAGTGCGCTGGCCGGCAGCACGGAAGCTGCCAGTAACTCCAGCAAATAATGTTGAAAATCAAGATCCAGCACGCTGTCTGTGGCCAATGGCAGCGCAATGGCCAGCCCCTTGCGGCGCAGAGCCTCGGCGTGTCTTTCCAGTACCTGGCTTACCATCCAGCGATCGACATCCGGCAGCATGCCGTAGAGCTGGGCGGCGGCAAGGAAGGACCCTGAGGCCAGCAGGCGATCGTCGGGTGGGTTAACGTGCAGCTTTAACTGATAGAAACAGACCGCCTGCGGCGTTTTAGGCGGTGAGGCAGCCCTGACGTGTAACAGCAATTGCTGATCATCGATAATATTCAGCACTTCCTGGCGCGTTAGCAGCTCATGCTGGCGCTCCATCTGTTGTTTTTGCCGGGCTTCATAAATATAAACCTGACCGCGGCCATGGTGCTTGGCGGTATAACAGGCGATATCGGCCTGTGCCAATAGCTCGCTGCTCTTGCCGCTGGTGGCCCCGATTTGGGTAATACCAGCGCTGGCGCCGACATGATAAACCTTGCCTGCCCAGCAGAATGAATGTTCGCCGACCTGCTCGATCATCTGCTGCATCAGCAGCTTGGCCTGCTCCAACGAACAGTCGAACAGGATCAGGCCAAATTCGTCGCCACCGAGCCGCGCCAGGCAGTCGCTGTTACGCAGTTGGCGTTGCATCAGTTGGCCAATCTCCCTGAGCAAGGCATCGCCTGCCGCGTGTCCGGCGCTATCGTTAACCGCCTTGAACCTGTCGAGATCGAGGAATACCAGCGAGTGCTGTTGCTGGTGTTCGGCCGCGCTGGCAATGGCACCCTTCAGCCTCTTTTCGAAGCTGGTGCGGTTTTTCAGGTTGGTCAGCGCATCGTGTGAGGCGTTATAGCTGAGCTTTTTCATCAGTTCCCGCGAGGCGCTGACGTCCTGCAACACCATCACTGCCCCCATCACCTCGCCCTCGATGGTTTTTAGCGGCGACACCGATTCCTGTACGTCGAAGCGGCGTCCGTCACGGCTATGCAGTACCAGAGCGTATTCTGCTGGCAGGGGGGGCCCCTCATGCAGACAGTTTTGCACCGGATTTTCTATCTCTGGGCCATCCTGGCCGTTGGTCATCCGCACTACGCCGTTGATCGGCATACCGAGCGCCATCTCCAGCGGCCATCCGCACATTTGTTCAGCTACCGGGTTCATAAAGGTGATACGCATGTCGCGGTCGGTGGAAATCACCCCTTCGCCAATGGCGTCGAGCGTAATGTGCAAACGTTCCTTCTCTTCGTGCAGCGCTTCGGTCAGCGATTTGATTTCCGTCATGTCGATATGGGTACCGATCATCCGCTTTGGCTCGCCGTGTTCATCGAAAATGGTATTACCCTGGGCGCGAATATGACGAATTCCCCCCAGGCGGGTCTTGATGCGGAACTCCATCACAAACGGCTGGTGGCGGTCTGTGAGTGTTGCCATTTGCCGCTCAATGCGTTCACGATCCTCCTCCAGCATCAAAGAACTCCACAGTGCCAAGGTGGGGTTTTGATCCGGCGTCAGTTCGTACAGCTCGAACATTCGTTTGTCCCAGGTGAGTTTATCTCCGGGCAACATCCATTCCCACACGCCGATCCCGCCGGCCTGATTGGCTAGCGTTATGCGTTCCATCAGGCTGCGGTTCTCCGCTTCGGTACGTTTTAGTTCGTTGATATCTTCTACTTGGGAAATAAAGTACAGCGGTTGGCCCTGCGGATCGCGCACCAAGGATACCGCCAGCAGTGTCCAGACGCTCTCTCCGTCGCTGCGGATATAGCGTTTTTCCATGGTGTAGCTGCTGATGTGGCCATCAAGCAGGTCTTGTAACTGTGTCAGATCGGCATTTAAATCATCGGGATGGGTAATTTCTTGAAACGTCAGGCGGCGCAGGGTTTCTGGGGGATAGCGCAGCAGTTTGCACAGCGCCTGATTGACCTGTAACCATTTCCCTTCAGGTGACACCAGCGCCATGCCGATAGCCGAATACTCCAACGCATTACGGAAACGCGCTTCGCTTTCCACGATATGCTCTTTTTCTACCCGGAAGGCATGCATCACCATCGCCATGGCATGGGCCGGGATCAGGATCAACATCAGCGGCAGGTAGATTGTCACATCGCTTAAAAACGCTCCCCTATCCTGATAATGCAACAGCCCTAGCGAGATCATCACCGTAATCATCAGGGTCGTGGTAAAACAGATGATAAAGGCTTCGAGCCGCGGTAGGCTGATCGCTGCCCACAGCAACGGCAGGATGATAAAGGTAAATGGGAAGGGGAGGTTGAGCAGCGCCAGATAGCTGAAGACCAGTGTCCCCAGCGATACCAGCAGCAGTTCAAACAGGTTTAGCGTTCTTAACATTGAGCGGCGATAAACCAGCCCGATCGGCGCCAGAGCCAGTACGCCAATCGCTTCGGAAATAAACCAGGTGCTGAAGGGCTGCCAAAAGGTTTCCCCCGGTTCTGGCGCTACTGTGGCCGCCAGTAGTGCGCTGAACATAGGCATGAAGATCACGGCGCAGAAAACAAATTTCAACCAGCTTGCCAAGTCGTTTAACGGATCGTTCGGCTGCAGTATTCGCCGTAATAGCAGGGTACAGACGGTGGCTTCCAGCAGGTTGATCAGTGTGAGCTTGACCGGGAACCAACTGAGGCCGAACAGCACGAAACTGGCAATACACATGCCGATCCCGCTGAAGATCAAGTGCAACGGCCAATTGCGTGGTGGTTGGTGGAACATCAGCATAATAACGGCGGCAGTCGGGAACCACAGCGGGGTAAAGTGGCTGGATTCTGCTGACAGCGTCAGGCACAGGTAGGCCAGCAGAAACACAATCAGTGCGCTCAGCAACGAGTGGGTGAACAAGGCACCTTTAGCCTTGAGTGGGTGCTGCGCTGCGCTGAGATCCATCGGTAACCTTCACTTGTGCAATCGACCAGGAAAACCTGCCGCCATTTTACTCACCAGAGGGGGGTCCGCGGGCGAGTAATACCTATCCAAGTATATACTTGTCTTGTTACAAGCCACAGTGTTACGCACAACTTGGCTCCGTTTCAGTCTGACCATCGGTGACACCGGCTAAAGCAGGAACACGGTCGCCAACCCCAGAAAGATAAAGAAGCCGCCGGTATCGGTCAGGGCGGTGATCAGTACGCTGGAGCCCACGGCAGGATCGCGGCCCAGTTTGAGCATGGTCATCGGTATGATCACCCCCATCAGCGCGGCGACCAGCAGGTTGAGCATCATGGCCAGCGTCATCACGCCTCCCATTGCCAAATCGCCATACAGCAGATAGGTGACCAGCCCCATGATGCCGCCCCAGACGATCCCGTTGATGATGGCTACGCCCAGTTCTCTGAACAACAGGCGCGAAATATTGCCCTCTTCGATCTGATGCAGCGCCAGCGCGCGCACGATCATGGTAATGGTCTGGTTGCCGGTATTACCGCCGATACCGGCGACGATGGGCATCAAGGCGGCCAGCGCTACCAATTGTGAAATGGTGTGTTCAAACAGGCCAATAACTCTGGAGGCGATAAAGGCGGTACAGAGGTTGATTGCCAGCCAGGCCCAACGGGTTTTCACCGCCTTGCTGACCGGGGCAAACACGTCTTCTTCCGGGCTTAACCCCCCCATACGACGCAGAGTGGTGTCGCTTTCTTCGTTAACCACGTCAACGATTTCTTCGATGGTTAACCGCCCCATCAGTTTGCCTTTGGCATCGATCACCGGGGCGCTGATCAGGTCATAACGTTCGAACGCGCTGGCCGCAGCTTCGGCTTTGTCTTCCGGCTGGAAGGTGGTGGGATCGCTGTCCATCACCTTAAACACCGGGGTTTGCGGATCGTTAAGCAGGATCGCGGTCAGCGGTAGTTCACCTAACAGGGTATTTTTGCGATCGGTGACGAACAGTTTATCGGTAGCGTCCGGAATGGTTTTGCGTTGACGCAGGAAGCGGTGTACGGCCCCCAAAGAGACATCAGGGCGTACCGAGACCAGCTCGAAATCCATCATCCAGCCGACGGTATCCTTGCCGTAATGCACCATCTCGCGCACCTGCTCACGCTGCTCTGGCTCCAGTGAGGTCAGCAGGCGGCCCATCAGGTTACGCGGCAGATATTGCGCCAGATAGGCCTGTTCATCGACATCCAGGGTTTTGATCGCCTTGAGCAGGTCTTTATCGCTCATCTCTTCGATCAGGCTATCCCAGACGGGTTCAGCAACTTCTACCAGGGTTTGGCCGCGCTTGGTGTTATCCACCAGCCGCCACAGCGCCAGGCGTTCATCTTGTGGCAACGCTTCTAGCAGGTCCGCAAGGTCAGCGGCGTGCATATCTTGCAGCAAGTGGGTGATTTCGGCGGTATGATTAAGCAGTTCGCCTTCGCTGAGTTGTTTTTCATCCCCTGAGCGACCAAGAATGCCGTCAATCAAAGGGGCATTATTTAACAGTAGGCTTAGAATGCGCTGACGATACTCAGCGACTTTTTTGACGTTATGTGTTGCGGCGGACATGGAATTCCTTAACGCTGACTTGGCACACCGGGTTCCTTTTAGACTATCTTTAAAAGATAGAGCATAGCGGCAGTTGGCGTGATTTTTATCAATCTGATGGCGCAGGGTCAGCAGCTTTAGCGTGCCAGTGACTCAGGGTGATGGTCGCTTGGTAGGGCAAGATAATCACCGATTATCCACGCGGGCTTCCTGGGTCTGCGGTTCAGGCAGCGATCTTTTTTCCTGATGATGGGGAATAGCGGCAATGGCGGCATACAGCAGGCGACCGACTAGAATGATGAAACTGATCAGCAGCACGACTTTGGTCATACGCCCGGTTGTGGTCTTTCTCATGGTTCATTGAGCCCGTCGGTTTTTCCCATTGGCATTGTTCAAGCACCGTTTGGGGCTGCCGCTGGTAAATGATGGTGGCGATTACTGTTTTTTGGCCTGCCATGGCTAACATTGATCTAAATTGTAAATGGAATTCTAGGCTCTGATGACAAAAGATGTCCATTTATTTCCGTGCGTTTGACTGAGCAATTTAGTTGTGGTTTATGTCCACCGCTTTTTAAGCGGTCACTCTAAATGCATAGGATATAGATTTTGTCTGATTTTTTGTTGTGTATTAATAGGTTATTATCAGCCTATGAAGTGGCGTATGGATTTTTCTTAGCCTTTTCTCTATTAATTGATCGTGGTCAAATCTTAAGCTATCGCAGAGAATAGAATTCACAGCCATTCTTGATGCTGGAAGTGCATGTCTCAGCTTGCTCCCCGAATGGTTCTGTGGTGGGATCGGATCCTGCCTTTTCTGCGATTTAAAACGCTTAAGCGACGAAGTGAATCACGCCTTAGCGGATACAGTGTCTTGATGGGTATTTTAAAGTTCTGGAATAATTTACGTGACCGTTGGTGGGGGCAGCCTATAGTGCTGAGCCTGCTGCTGGTGCCGCTTGCAGGCTGGCTATCGCCACGCCTGATGCTGCCTGATGGCAAAGTGTATCTGGTTTATCTACCGCTGGTGGTCTGCTTTTCTTTGCTGATGGTTTATGACTGGCGTGCCATGCCAGGCATCGCTTTGGCGATCCTCATCCGTTACTCCAACCGTTCCGGCAGCGAAGTCGACGTGATCATGACGTTGCTGTATGTGGGATGTCTGAGCATTTGCTGGTGGGGCTATCGCTGCCAGTCGCAGCGCCGCTGGTGTGTGGGGCTCACCGAGCTGAAGCTGGGTAAATACCGGCTGATCTGGCTGGTGCTGATGCCGCCAGTGCTGTTTATATTTGGTTTACAGCTGGTTATCGGCCTCGATTTTTTGCCGGACGAACTCGGCATGCTTTCCGGTAACGGTAATCATTTACACGCACTGATCAATTTTCAGGCGATCCTGATTGGCTGCCTGTCTTCCATGCAGTTGTTCTATTTCGCCTTACGGATCATTAAGAATCCCAAATTTGCCCGCGTACTGTTGGGAAGGATCCGCCGTGAGATGGCGCCGTCGGTCAAAAAGAGTGAGCTGCAACTGTGGTTGGTGGTGCTGATTGCCTTGGTGGTGGTACTTGCCTACCACACGGCAGATACCAACGCGATGCAGGTGCCCGACTACAGCCTGACGCTGTTATTGCCGGTGATGCTGTATAGCGCCATGCGCTTTGGTTATCTGTTCAACTGTATTATCTGGGCGGCGACTCTGCTGGTGCTGTTCTTTAACTATCCGGGCTATGTGCAGTGGGATAGCCTGCTGCATAACCTGACCATGATCTCGTCAATGATGCTGGCGTTCACCCTCAGTATTTTGCTGACTTCTGCGGTGCACACTCGCCAGCGAATGGATCATGCCAAGGCGCAAAACGCCTCTCTGAAAGATCCCGTTATCGGCCTGCCCAACCTGCGCGCATTGAAGCGCGATCTGGCCAAGGTGCCGCGCTCTACGCTGTGCTTCCTGCGGATTTCCGAGTTGGATTTGCTCAGCCGGAACTATGGTATGCAGTTGCGCATCCGCTTCAAACAGAAATTGGCGGGCAGCCTGCGCACGGTGCTCGAGGAAGGGGAAGACGTCTATCACCTGCCGGGGTACGATCTGGTGCTGCGGCTCAACGGTTCTGACGGTGAGGCACGGGTGGCCAAAATCCAGAGTACGCTGGAGAAGTTTCGTCTGGTGTGGAACGGTCTGCCAATCCATCCACCGCTGGGAATGAGCTACTGTGGAGTCTATTCGGAAGTGGAACATCTGCATCTGTTACTGGGGGAATTGAGCTCGTTGGCGGAAATGTCGCTGACCAGTGGTCGGCCTGAAAACGTGCAGAACGGTCATCATGTGGTGCAGGATGAAATCAAGCGCAAAGTCGCTTTGTTACACTGGGTGCAACGTTCGCTAGATAACGACGGTTTCATGCTGATGGCTCAACCGATTGTCGGGATTCGCGGCGATTCTTACCATGAGATCCTGCTGCGTATGCTGGATGATGAAGGTAACGTCATTCCTCCCAACGAATTTCTACCGGTGGTGCATGAATTTGGTTTGGCTTACCAGTTGGATATGTGGGTACTGCGCCAAACCCTGCAGTTTATGGCGCTCCATCGCGAAGGTATGCCTAGCGCGCGCTTTGCGGTGAATTTGTCACCGTCCTCGCTATGTCGCCCAAGCCTGTGCCAAGACGTGCGCGATGCCCTGCGGCAATACCAGATTGAGCCTTATCAACTGGTGCTGGAGGTGACAGAGTCTCATCTGGTGCAGGATGTGAAATATGCCAAGAACTCGCTGAAAGAGCTGCGTCAGTTAGGTTGCCGCATTGCCCTGGATGATTTTGGCACCGGCTATGCCACCTACGATCGACTGAAAGAGCTGCATGTCGATATCTTGAAGATCGATGGCAGTTTTGTGCAGGACATGCTGACCAGCAAGGTGGATTACCAGATCATTTCGTCAATCTGTAAAGTGGCGCTGATGAGAAGGTTGTCGATTGTGGCAGAATATGTCGAGTCGGCCGAGCAGCGCGATGCGCTTAAAAGCTTGGGTGTGGATTATATGCAGGGCTACTTTATCGGTAAACCTCAGTTGTTGGCGTCTCTAGTGCCGATGGAACCACAGTCGGAAGACGAAGAGTCTGACTGAGAGTATGCCCCTCACCCTAACCCTCTCCCACAGGGAGAGGGGACCGATCGAGTACGCTGATTTTTCTGCGCCATACTCCATCCGCGTTCTTCTTACTCCGCACATACCGGAGCAGCATAGGCTAACCAAGCACTCCGGTCAGCTCCCTCTCCCCGTGGGAGAGGGTTGGGGTGAGGGGCACAAACGGCTGGATATTCCATTAAGATCTCAATCAAAACGTACTGAATACGGTGTGGGTTACGCCGCAGGTTTTGCGTCTGCGTCCTGCTCGCCTTCTTCTTCTATCACCAGTTTCCAGCCAACCACGTCATTCCAGTATTCCTGCTCACGCTCGAAATCGAGCTGTACCAGGTTGTTCTGCGTCAGATAGCCCACTGGGAAGCGTAGCGTCCAGTGATTATCATCGGTTGTCAGGCGTAGAGTTTCCGGCGTGGTAGTGGCCTGACGCTGATTGTTAAGCAGGGTACTCAGGCGTAACAGCTGGATCAGCGGCAGATAATATTTCTTCTTGAACAGGTTCAAGCGGGGTAACTCTTCGAGCTTGATCGCTTTACGCTGGAAGCGCACCAGCGCCGACAGCAGCAACTGCTGTTCCTGGTTGAAGCCCGGCAGGTTGGTATTTTGCAGAATATAGGCGGAGTGGCGGTGCATACCGCTATGGTTGATGCTCAGCCCCACCTCATGCAGCATGGCGGCCCATTTCAACAGCGCCTCCAACTGTGGCTGCACCAGTTTGGTATTTTGCGCCATCCACTGAGCGTACAACAGCTCGGTGGTATCGAGCACGCGCTTGGCCTGCTCGCGGTCAATATTATAGTGATCGGCCAGGCTTTTGGCCGTGCGGCTGCGAATATCCTGGTGGCGGAAGCGGCCTTCCATTTCATACAGCACACCTTCGCGCAGGGCTCCGTCTGACAGGCGCAGATCGCGGATTGCCAGCGCATCAAACACCCCACACAGGATCGCCAGCCCCGGCACAAATACCGATTGACGATCTTCCGACAGGCCCGGCAGGCTCAGGGCGCTGAAGTTTTTAAACTGCAACACCTGCTCAACCAGCAACTCCAGCCGTTCAAGGGTAATCAAACCGTCTTTTTCACCCATGGCCACCAAAACTTCGTGAGCGGCCTTGATGGTGCCAGATGCCCCCAAGGCATATTGCCAACCCTGAATGCGGTATTGCCAGGCCAGGGTTTCCAATTTTTGTGCGGCGGCCAGGCGTGCCCGCTTAAAGTTGGTTTTGCTGATCTCCCCATCTGGGAAGAACAGGTGGGCAAAGCTCACGCAACCCATGCGACGGCTCTCTGCCAGCAGAGGCTCAAAATCCTCCCCGATCACCAGTTCGGTAGAACCACCACCGATGTCGATCACCAGCTTGCGGCCTTTTTCCGGCTGAGTATGTTCGACACCCATAAAAATCAGGCGGGCCTCTTCCTGCCCGGCGATGATTTCGATTGGATAAGGGATCACTTTTTCCGCCCGCTTGAGGAACACCTCGGCATTCACCGCCTGACGCAGGGTGTGTGTACCTACGATCGTGACGTTATCCGCCGGGAACCCCTGTAATCGCTCGGCAAACAGCGCCAGGCAGGCCAAGCCGCGCTCCATGGCTTCTTCACTGAGCACGTTTTCGCTGTCCAATCCATCGGCAAGGTGTACCCGCTGTTTTAAACGGCCTAACACCTGTAAGGCGCCGTTAACGACGCGGGCGATCACCATATGGAAACTGTTCGAGCCAAGATCGATGGCAGCGATTTCCTGTGGCTTATTATTGGTTGCAGTGCTTTTTAGCGGCATAGTTGCTGGCCTAGTTGTCCGGTTGTTCCAGAGCTTTTAAATACTCATAAATGGCCACCTGTGCACGGACCTTACGGCGATTGCCACGCGGTACATACTGGTTGCTCAGTTCTTTATCGATATAGCGTGCCTTGACCGTATCGCTGAACAGCAGCTCCAGAATGTCCAGAACGCGCTGCTTGAGCGCCGGATCCAGCAGCGATACTGCCACTTCGATACGGTAATCTATGTTACGGGTCATCCAGTCGGCGGAAGAGAGGTAAACCCGTTTGTCACCTTTGTTTTCGAAAACGTATACCCGATCGTGTTCCAGAAAACGGTCGACGATGCTGATAACCTGAATATTGTCACTAATGCCCGGCAGGTTGGGGATCAGCGAACACATGCCACGTACCAACAGACGGATTTTCACGCCGGCAGCGGCAGCGGTATATAACCGATCTACCAGCCCTTTATCCACCAGATTATTTATTTTCAACATAATAGCGGCGTTTTCACCGGCTAATGCGTTGGCAATTTCACGATCGATCAGATCGTACAGCATGCGGCGGGAGTTCTGCGGCGACACCATCAGGTTGTCGAAGGAGACCGGCCGGTACGGATTTTCAATAAAATTGAATACCCGGCGTACTTCGTTAGTGATGCGCGAATCGGCGGTCAGCAGCGAGTAGTCGGTGTAGATACGGGCGGTTTTTTCGTTAAAGTTGCCGGTACCAATATGAGCATAGCGCACAATATCGTCGCCTTCACGGCGCGAAATCAGGAATAGTTTGGCGTGAATTTTCAGCCCCGGTGCGGAGAAGATCACGTGCACCCCGGCCTCGGTCAAGCGTTTGGCCCAGTGGATGTTGGCCTCTTCGTCGAAGCGTGCCTGTAGCTCCACCACCACGGTCACTTTCTTGCCGTTATGCGCCGCATGGATCATCGATTCGATAATGCGCGAGTCTTTGGCTACCCGATAGATATTGATTTTTATCGCCAGCACGCTGGGATCGAACGACGCCTGACGCAACAGCTCCAGCACGTGTTCAAAGGTGTGGTACGGGTAATACAGCAGCACGTCTTTTTCGCGGATGGCATCGAAGCCGTTGCGGAATTTATCGAACCAGATATGCCGCAGGCGCGGTAACGGGCGATTGACCAGATTGGCCTTGCCGACGTTCGGGAAGCTGATGAAGTCTTTAAAATTGTGGTAACGGCCACCGGCAATCACCGAGTCGTAATTGGATATCCCCAGCTTGTTGCGTAGCAGCTCCACCATCTCGTTGGGCATATCGCGCTGATACACAAAGCGTACCGGCTCGGCGGTCAGGCGCTGTTTCAGGCTCGACGACATCAGTTCCAACAGGCTGGATTCCATTTCGGTCACCAGATCGTATTCTGCATCGCGCGTCATTTTCATCGAATAGGCGTTGAGCGCGTCATAGTCGAAGAAGCCCTTGAAGATGTCGTCCAGGCAATAGCGCAGGATGTTATCCAACAGGATCATTGGCTTGCGTCGGCGGGGGGCTTCCGGCGGCAGATTGACGAAACGGGGCACTTTATCGGAAGGAATTTCCAGTAACGCATAATCGATGCGCGTACCGCGAATGATCTCCACCGCCAGATAGGTGTAATCGTCCTTCAGGAACTGCACCAGATTGGTGTCGTGATTGATCAGGATCGGCGTGATGTGCTGGCGCAAATGATGCTTGAAGTATTGCCGCAGCCAGATTTGCTGGTTCTCCGACACCTGGCGCTCGTTGATCAGGAAGATCTGGTTGCGCGCCATCTCCAGCAGCAGATCGTTGTACAGGCCGTCGAACTCCTGATCGGTCTTCAGCACCTTGGCCTGAATTTTTTTCAGCAAATGACGTGAAGCGCCACCTGAACCCTGTTCTTCGCTAATCAAGATGCGCCGTTTCAGATCGGCAAAGCGGACTTTGTAGAATTCATCCAGGTTATTGGAGTAAATGCCCAGAAATCGCATGCGCTCAATCAAGGGATTGCTCTTATCTGCGGCTTCCTGCAACACGCGTTCATTAAAGGATAACCAGCTTAATTCTTTGTCGATGTAGAGCTTTTCCTGACCCATTGCTACTCCAGTTCAATTTTAGAAAAGGATCGGACTTATCGCCGAATACCGCTCTAGTGTCCTTCTTCATTATTGCGAGAGATTGACAACAATGTCCAACATATCTGCGGAGTTATCCCGCCGCATTGCCCGCCACAAATTGTTATTCCTCCATCGTGGTACCCGGCAACTTTGTCATGCAAACGTCACAAAACTGACATAAGATGCCCGGTTATCTTTGGGTGCAAGCCCGACAACGGAACCGACGACAGGCAAATGGCACAGACAACGCTTAACCAACATCCCCGGGATCGCCTGCGTGCGCACGTTGATCGTGGCGTACAAGGGGCCGTGACCGTCAGCGGGCTGCTGGTATTGATGACGCTGATGCTGATCTTTGTCTATCTCTTGCTTTCGGTTTTACCGCTGTTCAAACCGGCCTCGCTAGGCACTTCGCGCGTATTGCCAATGAGCTACAGCTCCCCGGCGCTGGCCATTGGGATGGACGTACAGCAGCGTATTGGTTATCGCATCGATCGCCAGGGGGAAGGGCATTTTTATCCGTTGCAGGCACCGAGCAATAACCCTGCACAGCAAACGCTATTGAGCCAGCCTACATTATTGGCTCAGGCGGTTGGAGAGCGTGACCTGTTTGCCCTGGCTCGCGGGGATGGCCGATTGGTGGTTGCCCAAGCAGATTTTGCACCGGCGGGCGGTGGTGAACCCCAGTGGCGTTTCCCGCTGGGGCAGGAGCCCTTGGCGTTTGATCCCCATGGGCATGCACTGACATTGCTAAGCCTGGCACAAGTCCGCCGGGGCAACTTCCTGCTGGCGGCGGTAACAGACGACAACCGGTTGCTGTTTGGGCGTTTCAGCCCGACGCTTCAGGGCCACCCCACGGAAATCCCTTTGGCCGCCGCACCACAACAACTGTTGCTAACGCCGGATGGCCGCCAGCTTTATCTGTTAACCGGTAACCAACTGGCCCGCTATCAGATTGAAGGGGCACAGCCGCAGCTGCGAGAGACGCGAACCTTGGGTGAACATCCTCCCTATCGCCTGACGGCGTTGCCAGGGGGGAGCGCATTATTGATCCAGGCTGGCGACGGTAGTCTGCGTGAATGGTTTGACGTGGAGAAAAACCAGCGCTACCAGTTAGCACCGATACAGCAATTTGCCCATCAGACTACCACGCAGGAGTTGTTGGTCGCCGAGCCGTATCGGCGGGTATTCGCCACCTTGCAGCCGCAGGGCGAGTTCGCCTTGTTTTCCAGTATCCAGTCCAAGCCGTTGCTCAAGGACAAGCTCCCCGCCAACGTACAACAGATGGCGTTTGCCCCGCGTGGCGACGGTCTATTGCTGGAAACGGCCCAGGGTTGGCAGCATTATGCCGTGGATAATCTCTATCCAGACGTCACCTGGCGTTCACTGTGGCAGCGGCTGTGGTATGAGAACTACCCAGAGCCGGCCTATGTATGGCAATCCACCTCGGGGGAAGATAGCTACCAGGCTAAATTCAGCCTGATGCCGGTGATCTTTGGCACCTTCAAGGCGGCGGCGTACTCCATGTTATTCGCCATCCCGCTGGCGTTGGCCGGGGCAATTTATACCGCCTGCTTTATGTCGGCAGGGTTAAGGCGGGTCGTCAAACCGGCGGTCGAGGTGATGGGCGCGTTGCCAACGGTGGTGATTGGGCTGGTGGCCGGTATCTGGCTGGCACCGATGATCGAGCGTTATCTGCTGGCCGTGTTGGCCTTGCCGTTCTTGTTGGCAGGGGTCGTGCTGTTATGCAGTTGGCTGGTTAACCGATTTACGACGCGGCCTTGGTCACCGGGTTGGGATTTACTGTTGCTGTTACCGGTGGTGGTGCTAACGGTTTGGCTGGCGCTTGCTGTAGGACCTTGGCTGGAGCTTAAGCTGTTTGGTGAACCGCTGCATTTCTGGTTGGGTGAGGACTTCGATCAGCGCAATACGTTGGTGGTGGGCGTGGCGATGGGCTTCGCACTGGTGCCGATTATCTTTTCGCTGGCAGAGGATGCGTTGTTCAGCGTGCCAGCCTCGCTTAGCCGGGGTTCATTGGCCCTGGGGGCTACCCAGTGGCAAACCGTATTGCGCGTGGTGTTGCCTTCCGCCAGCGCCGGTATTTTCTCTGCGCTAATGATCGGTTTTGGCCGCGCGGTGGGGGAAACCATGATCGTGCTGATGGCCACCGGCAACACGCCGCTGATCGACGGCAGCCTGTTCCAGGGCTTACGGGCGATGGCGGCCAATATCGCTATCGAAATGCCAGAGGCCGTCACGGGCAGCAGCCATTATCGGGTCCTGTTCCTGACCGCGCTGGTGCTGTTCATCTTTACCTTTGTGTTTAACACGCTGGCGGAGGCGGTACGTTTACGCTTGCGTAAGCGCTATACGCTGAACCAGGAGACACCATGAGAAGCTGGGTGAAAAGCGGCTCCCCGTGGATTTGGCTGACGGCGGCATCGGTGGCCATCAGCCTGCTGGCGCTGATCGGCATTTTACTGCTGCTGGCCGGGCAGGGGACGCGTTATTTCTGGCCCAGCCCAGTCTATCAGTTCGAGCTGAATCAGACGGCCGCAGGCCCGGTAACGGTCGTGGGTGAGCTGTATCAACGGCAGACAATCTCGCGCCAGCAATTGCAAGACGCCGGTGTTGCATTGCCACCAGGAGAAGCACAAAGCTTTATCCGTTACTTGATCAAAGTGGGGAACCGGGAAAACGAAGGGCAGGATTTTCGTACTTTGCTGGCCAGTGACGTCAGTAAAATGACCACCCCACGCGACTTATTGGTGTTGGAGCGCAACAGTCACGGCACCGCTTACGGCTACCTGGCCGGTTTACTGGAAGATGGCCAACCGTTAACCGGCAGCGATCTGAGCCAGGCGTTGCAACAGCGCTTGCCGCAGATTGCGGCGCTGACGCGACAGGCACATGATATTCAGTTTCGCGACATGGCACGGATTAACGAACAGTTTGAGCATTTACGCCTGCATGAAAAGAGCCTGCAGCGTGAGAATAAGCTGGATGCGCGCTGGCAAGCCTCTATCCGTGCCGAACGGCAGGAGTTGCAACGCCAATACCGTCAGCTTGCAGGCAAGCTGCAAGGATTGGAACGCGATCGCCAGCGTGATGCCTTACTGCTGCGCGACATGCACGGGCAGGTTCACACCATTGCCCTGAGCCAGGTGCGCGATGCCTGGTATCCGAACGACATGAGCAGCGGGCAGAAGCTGGCGCACTGGGCCAAGCAAATACAAAAATTTCTGACCGACAGCCCACGGGAAGCCAATACCGAAGGGGGCGTGTTCCCGGCGATCTTTGGTACCGTGTTGATGGTGATCCTGATGTCGATCGTGGTGATGCCGTTTGGCGTGATTGCCGCCGTCTATCTGCACGAGTATGCCGGTAATAATCTGTTGACGCGGCTGATCCGCATCTCCGTGGTGAATCTGGCAGGGGTGCCGTCGATCGTCTACGGGGTATTTGGTCTGGGATTCTTTGTCTATATGGTGGGAGGCTCGCTCGATCGGCTGTTTTACGCCGACTCCTTGCCGAACCCAACGTTCGGCACACCGGGCGTGCTGTGGGCCGCCTTGACCCTGGCCTTGCTGACCTTGCCGGTGGTGATTGTCGCTACTGAAGAAGGGTTGTCGCGCATTCCCGTTTCGTTGCGCCAAGGGTCATTAGCTCTGGGAGCCACCCGGGCGGAGACCCTCTGGCGGATCGTGCTGCCGATGGCGGCACCGGCGATGATGACCGGCCTGATCCTGGCCGTAGCACGAGCGGCTGGGGAAACAGCTCCGCTGATGCTGGTTGGCGTGGTGAAATCGGTACCGGTGCTGCCGGTGGACGATATTTTCCCCTATTTGCACCTGGAACGTAAATTCATGCACCTGAGCTTCCAGATCTACGATATGGCATTTCAGAGCCCCAGCGTAGAAGCAGCGCGGCCAATGGTGTTTGCCACGGCATTCCTGCTGGTGTTAATTGTTGTTGGGTTGAACCTGACGGCAATGGGTATCCGGCATTCGCTAAGGGAGCGGTATAAAGCATGGTCGCAGTAACAAGGTTAAATCTTTTGGGGAGTGCCAAATGAGTCTGATAACGCCGGGCAGCCTACCCCGGTTGGACGTCCAGCATCTTGCCGATGAGCATACCGCGCTGGCGGTCAACGGCCTGGATCTGTTTTATGGTGACAAGCAGGTGCTGCACAATATTTCCCTGCGCATTCCCAAACACCGGGTGACGGCGCTGATCGGTCCTTCTGGCTGCGGCAAGTCGACGCTGTTGCGCTGCTTTAACCGGATGAACGATCTGGTGGAGCGCTGCCGGATTGACGGCGAACTGCAGCTTAATGGCGAAACCATTTCCGGCCCGCAGATTGACGTTGCCGCTTTGCGGCGGCGCGTGGGCATGGTATTCCAGCGGCCAAACCCGTTCCCGAAATCGATCTACGAAAACGTGGTTTACGGCCTGCGCTTACAGGGCGTCCGTGACAGGCGCATTCTGGATGAAGCCGTGGAGCGATCCTTACGTGCCGCCGCGCTGTGGCATGAGGTGAAAGATCGGTTACGGGAAAATGCGTTCCGCCTATCCAGCGGCCAACAACAGCGGTTGGTGATTGCACGGGCGATCGCGGTTGAACCGGAAGTGTTGTTGCTCGATGAACCGACCTCTGCGCTGGATCCGATTTCCACCTTAACCATCGAGGAATTGATTTCGGTGCTGAAACAGCGCTACAGCGTGGTGCTGGTGACCCACAACATGCAGCAGGCTGCGCGGGTTTCCGACTATACGGCGTTTATCCACCAGGGGACGCTGGTGGAATATAACGATACCGACGCGATTTTCACTTCGCCACGCCAACGCCGTACAGAGGATTACATTACTGGCCGCTATGGTTGACGGGCGAGGAGCTTAATTGGCATGCTTGCTCGGCTGTGCGGTCGGTTGTTCCTGCTGTTCAGTTTCAACCTTTTTCAGTGCGGTCACTTTTGCCTGAGCGGGCTGGGCCTGTGGAGGCGTTTTTTGCATCAACTGCGACTGGCCAATAAACAGGCCGCCTTTCTCGATGGAGATTTCGTCGGCGAAAATATCACCGCGCATGCTGCCCTTCGGCTGGATTGACAGCGAGTCGGCGAAGCAACGGCCTTCAACGGGGCCATTGATCATGATTTGCTGGGCGCGGATCTCGCCTTTGACATGGCCGCTGGTTTCAATGCGCACCATGTGGCTGCAAATGATGTTTCCCTCAACTCGGCCTTCGACAATGATATTGCCATCGCCTTCGATCACACCGGTGAACAGCGCACCATTGGAGATAAAGGTGTCCTTCTTGGCACGGATTGGCTTGATGGCGTCGGCAACTTCAGGCAGGGCGTTTGGCTCAGAGTGAGCAGCCGGCTGAGGCACGGGCTGATCGATCAGCTCCTGCGCTTTTTCCTCATTAACGGCTTTATTTTTCTTATTGAATGACAGCATTTGATCCATCCTTGTTATTTTGTAGATAAACGCCAGCGTTGCCAACAGTGCCAGGACCAAGGCGGCCAGCAGCGCGCGTTTTAAGTAGATACCGGTGAAGCTGATCCCTGTCAGCCAGAGAACGATGGACAGTGCCCATAATCCCCACACACACCATAATAAGTTGTAATTACGCATGTTTTTCAGGCCGTTTGAAGTCCATTCGCCGCGAAAGTGCGGGATGCCAGGCGGCAGCCAGCGTGACGGTTCCTGTAGGGCTATCCGTAGTAGCGGGTGATGATACCTAATAATGCTAGCTAATTCACCACTCGCTTGACCAACCCAGGATATTCTGAAGTTGCCAAAAAATTGATTATTTGCATGATTTTAAAGGTTAAATTGATTTTTTGCATGAATATCGAGTGCGGACACACTCTGTCAAACAACTCAACGACATTACTCCGGCAACCGGCGTAAGATGGCTGGTCACTCACATCTGGAGGTTGTATGTCTTTATCGATTTATGCCCATTCCCCATTGCAGTTTGTCCGTGGTTTGCAGATCCTGTCGGCGTTACTGAAAAAAGGTGAGCAGTTCTTGCAGCAGAAGCAGCAGGCTGAAAGCGTGCTGTTAGAAGCTCGACTGGCGCCAGATATGTTTCCACTGCTGCGGCAAGTACAAATTGCCAGCGATGCTGCCAAAGGCGCAGTGGCCAGATTAGCCGGGCAGGAAGTACCGTCCATGCCGGATAACGAAGCCAGCTTTGCCGAGCTATACCAGCGTATCGAAAAAACCATCGCCTATGTGCAGGGCTTCCAGGCGGCCGATTTTGCCGAGGCCGATGACCGCAACATTGAGATTAAAAGCAAAACGCGTGATTTCCACTTCACCGCGCAAGATTTCCTGCTGACTTTCGCCATCCCCAACTTTTATTTCCACCTGACCACCGCCTATAACATCCTGCGTAATCAGGGTGTGGAAGTGGGGAAATGGGATTATCTGGGCGCGAAGTAATTCTGTATCTTTCGGGGAGAAGAATACCTCCCCGATTGGCTGTTATTTAACCAATGGTTTATCACCAGACTGGGCAGTCTTGAACTTCGCCAAATACTGCGGCTGGAAGATGCACATGCGCAGCACGGTGCGGTATGCGCCGCTAACGAAGAATTCGTCAATCAGTTCGCCTTCGACCTCAAACCCCAGCTTGCTGTAAATATGGATCGCCTTCGGGTTTTCTTTATCGACGATCAAATACAGCTTATACAGGTTAAGTACCGAGAAGCCGTAGTCCATCGCCAGTTTGGCGGCGGTGCTGGCGTAGCCTTTGCCCTGATGCGCCGGATCGATGATGATCTGGAATTCGGCGCGGCGGTGGATATGGTCGATCTCTACCAGTTCAACCAGCCCGACCTTGGCCCCTTCATGCTCGATGATAAAACGCCGTTCGCTCTGATCGTGAATGTGTTTATCGTACAGATCGGAAAGCTCGACAAAGGCTTCATAAGGTTCTTCGAACCAGTAGCGCATGACGCTGGCGTTGTTATCCATCTGGTGAACAAACGCCAGATCTTCCCGCTCCAGCGGGCGCAGCCTGACGTTGGTGGTGCTCGACATACAATCTCCTAGGTATCAGTAATCTGGCAAAAGTATAACCCCAGGAGCAGATTCAAGGCGAAAAAAAACGGTACCGTGAAAGGCACCGTTTAGATTGCGGTTAAATTGCGGATCAGTCGGCGGCATAACCTTGTGCTGACAGGCGTTCGCCGTCCAGCCAGGCGGCGTTATCGCGCATTGCCAGCCGCCCTTCGATAAACCAGCTCACCACCAGAGGATATATGGTGTGTTCCTGGGTCTGCACCCGCTCAATGATCTCATCTTCCTCGTCACCGGGGAAGATCGGTACCTTGGCTTGCAGGATCACCGGGCCACCGTCGAGCTGCTCCGTGACGAAATGCACCGAAGTGCCATGTTCGGCGTCGCCGTTGTCGATAGCCTGACGATGGGTATGCAACCCAGGGTATTTCGGCAGCAGGGAAGGGTGGATATTCAGCATGCGCCCGGCATAGTGCTGCACAAAGGCGTTGCTGAGAATGCGCATATAACCGGCCAGCACCACCAGATCGGGTTGGTATTGGTCGATAGCCTGCGCCAACGCGGCGTCAAAGGCTTCGCGATCGGCAAAGGCTTTGGCATCCAGCGCTTGAGCGGCAATGCCAGCCTCTTCGGCACGCTGCAGGCCATAAGCCTGCGCGTTATTGCTGAATACCGCCACGATAGTGGCGGCGATCCGGCCCTGTTGGCAGGCGTCGATCAGCGCCTGGAGATTACTCCCCTGGCCGGAGACCAACACCACAATCTTTTTCATCACTGGATGACCACTTGTTGTTCGTCAGAAGAAGCGGCCAGTTTACCAATCTGCCAGGCTTTTTCACCTGCGGCGGTCAATATTGCGATGGCTTTTTCTACCGACTCCTGTGGCAGCGCAATCACCATACCGACACCGCAGTTAAAGGTACGGTACATTTCATGACGGCTCACGTTGCCTGCCTGCTGCAACCAACTAAACACGGCAGGCCACTGCCAGCTCGATTCGTCGATCACCGCCTGCATCCCTTCTGGCAACACGCGTGGGATGTTTTCCCAGAAGCCGCCGCCGGTCAGGTGAGCAATCGCGTGCACTTCCACTTTCTCGATCAATTCCAGTACCGATTTGACGTAAATCCTGGTCGGCTCGAGCAGATGATCTGCCAGCGGTTTGCCTGCCAGGTCAGTGGTGGTGGGGTCGGTCTTGCTCACTTCGAGGATCTTGCGCACCAGCGAATAACCGTTGGAATGCGGGCCTGAAGCGCCCAGAGCGATCAGCGCATCGCCGGACTGTACTTTGCTGCCGTCGATGATCTCGGATTTCTCAACCACGCCCACGCAGAAACCAGCGACGTCATAGTCTTCACCGTGGTACATGCCGGGCATTTCGGCGGTCTCGCCACCCACTAACGCACAGCCGGACTGTTTACACCCTTCGGCAATCCCGGTGATCACGCTGGCGGCGGTATCCACATCCAGCTTGCCGGTAGCGAAGTAATCGAGGAAGAACAATGGCTCAGCGCCCTGAACCACCAGATCGTTAACACACATCGCCACCAGATCGATACCGATGGTGTCGTGGCGTTTTAAATCCATCGCCAGACGCAGCTTGGTGCCCACGCCGTCGGTGCCGGAAACCAGTATCGGCTCGCGGTATTTTTGCGGCAACGCGCACAGGGCGCCAAAACCGCCCAGTCCACCCATCACTTCCGGGCGGCGGGTCTGTTTCACTACACCTTTGATGCGGTCTACCAATGCGTTGCCAGCATCGATATCGACACCTGCGTCTTTATAGCTGAGAGAGGTTTTGTCGGTCACTGCGCGATCCCCACGACGGTTTGCGGTTTGAGAACGGTGCTTCCGGCGGTGGTGCCGGAACCAGGCGCGGCAATTCTAACAGCGCAAGCAAACGTTTGCGAGAACCATGTGAGCCCGCTCGAACTTTTCGTCTTCTATACTGTTGATCACGCTTTTGTTGATCTCGATCCGGCTATTGGTAGTGGCGTCGGAAGCAAAAGGCGGTATAATCCGGCGATTTTTTTGGCCGTCAACCACCTTAATAGGAGAAAAATGATGAAGATCGTTGAGGTGAAACACCCGCTGGTTAAGCACAAGCTTGGTCTGATGCGCGAACACGATATCAGCACCAAACGCTTTCGTGAGCTGGCTTCTGAAGTGGGTAGTTTGCTGACCTATGAAGCGACCGCCGATCTGGTGACAGAGAAAGTTACCATCGAAGGTTGGTGTGGGCCGGTTGAAGTTGAGCAGATTAAAGGGAAGAAGATTACCGTAGTGCCAATCCTGCGTGCCGGTCTGGGCATGATGGAAGGGGTGCTGGAGCACGTACCGAGCGCTCGTATCAGCGTGGTTGGGGTTTATCGTGATGAAGAAACCCTGGAGCCGGTCCCTTATTTCCAGAAACTGGTTTCCAACATTGATGAGCGCATGGCGCTGGTGGTTGACCCAATGCTGGCTACCGGTGGTTCGATGATCGCCACTATCGACCTCCTTAAGAAAGCCGGTTGCAGCAGCATTAAGGTGCTGGTGCTGGTCGCCGCTCCTGAAGGGATCGCCGCGCTGGAGAAAGCGCATCCAGATGTTGAGTTGTATACCGCTTCGATCGATCAATGTCTGAATGACAAAGGGTACATCGTGCCTGGCCTGGGTGATGCAGGCGATAAGATATTTGGTACCAAATAATAAATAAGCCGACCTGAGAGTCGGCTTTTTAATGCCCTTTGGATTGCCAACCCTGACAATCCATTGAGCATTGATCACCAAGCCAACACAACTGATACTAACTCAGAGGAAAAACACCCCATGACCCGTCGCGCCATCGGCGTTAGTGAACGCCCGCCGCTGTTCCAGACCATCCCACTCAGCTTCCAGCATCTGTTTGCCATGTTCGGGGCCACCGTGCTGGTGCCAATCCTGTTCAAGATCAACCCGGCGACGGTACTGCTGTTTAACGGCGTGGGGACATTGCTATATCTGTTTATCTGTAAGGGCAAGATACCGGCCTATCTGGGCTCCAGCTTTGCGTTTATTTCACCGGTGTTGCTGCTGTTGCCGCTGGGGTATGAGGTTGCACTGGGTGGCTTTATCATGTGCGGCGTGCTGTTCTGCCTGGTCGCGCTGATCGTCAAGAAAGCCGGAACCGGCTGGCTGGACGTGATGTTTCCGCCTGCGGCGATGGGCGCAATCGTTGCCGTCATCGGTTTGGAGCTGGCGGGCGTGGCGGCCAACATGGCCGGGCTGTTACCGGCGGAAGGCACCTCCGCAGACAGCACGACCATCACCATTTCACTGGTGACGCTGGGTGTTACCGTATTGGGCTCGGTGCTGTTCCGCGGTTTCCTGGCGATTATCCCGATCCTGATTGGTGTGTTGGTAGGCTATGCGCTGTCGTTCTTTATGGGCGTGGTGGATCTGACGCCAATCCGTGACGCACACTGGTTTGCCTTGCCGACCTTCTACACGCCACGCTTTGAGTGGTTTGCCATCTTCACCATTCTGCCTGCGGCATTGGTGGTAATTGCCGAGCACGTTGGTCACCTGGTAGTCACGGCAAACATCGTTAAAAAAGACCTGCTGCGCGATCCAGGCCTCCACCGCTCAATGTTTGCCAACGGGATTTCCACCGTGATCTCCGGCTTCTTCGGCTCTACACCGAACACCACCTATGGTGAGAACATCGGTGTCATGGCCATTACCAAGGTTTACAGCACCTGGGTGATCGGCGGAGCGGCAATTCTGGCCATTCTGCTTTCCTGCGTAGGCAAGCTGGCGGCGGCGATCCAGGTGGTGCCGGTGCCGGTGATGGGCGGCGTTTCCCTATTGCTGTATGGCGTGATTGGTGCTTCGGGTATCCGCGTATTGATCGAATCCAAGGTGGATTATAACAAGGCGCAGAACCTGATCCTGACCTCGGTGATCCTGATTATCGGCGTTAGCGGCGCGAAAGTGCATATCGGTGCAGCAGAGCTGAAAGGTATGGCATTGGCGACCATCGTCGGCGTCGGCCTGAGCCTGTTGTTCAAACTGATCAGCCTGTACCGCAAGGAAGAAGAAGTGATCGATGTGCCAGAAGAGCGACTGGACCAAAAATAATCGGCATGGGTCTATTAGCCTGCTGGTAGAGTGGGCCTGATGGTGATTGTGCCAATATTACTCACCTTAACGGTGGGAATATTGGCTTCATGGTCAGGCGATGTCTCTTGAGTGCTTCCAGGCCCACGATAGCCTGCTTGCTGCATCATGATAGCAGGCTATTGAGCAACAGGGGCGTGCATCTACCATAGGTTGCCCGGTTATAACCGATTACAGTAAAAGACCGGAATGTCGGTTTCATAGATAAAGTACCCTTGCTTACCTGCTGGGCGTATGGTGTAGCCTGACAAACTGTTTATTTTAGAAAAAACATCTGGCACAATGCGTTTTTCGATATTTTCAGGGATGGTATCTCGGGCATATTTATTGATATAGAGGGTTTTAAAAAAATACAAGCCATTATCGTCAACTTGGTAGCTGACGATGATATCACGTCTGATAAAGTAAGTGTTCTTTCCATCATTAAAGTTTGCAGTTATTGAGAATTTACCTCTTCCATCATCTTTATCGCTGTCGCCTTTTAAATTTATAATTATATTGTAGTTGGCGACTACTTCTGGGTTGGGTTTGTAAAATTTGTAATAAAGCCTGGTTTCGCAAGAGATAGTTTCTGTTTTATTTGTTAAATAAAATAAGTAATACGCAGCGGCCAAAATAGCACTGGTTAAAATTACTAATGGAATAATGAATTTAGTTTTCATAGCCAGTCCAATGATATGATTTACAATTACTCCTCGCATTACCATCAATGCGATTATCACATAAGAAAATTGATTCTCTTTTTATTTCGGTATTTACAAAGTAATATAAAGACTGGTTCTCTACGTTGTTGCACTTTATCTTGTGAGTGTCAATTCTTGATTTTATATATGAGAGGGTGAGTTTTACATCTTCTCCGTAAATATCACAGTTTTGATACTTTCCTATTAATGTGTAATCGGCTTCTAAAGGTTTTTTTTCGTTGTAAATATAAATCGATGAGCCAATGATGAGGATGAAAACCATCACCATATAATAGATACTGCGTTTTTTTAGAAAATCGGGTTTTTTCTTTGGTAACTCATTGATTATTAATGCTGGCTGTTCTTCCGCCTGTTGGTGTTGTTCTTGAAGAACTTCTTGTTTTACGTATTCAACCTCATCCTGAAATAGCTCAATAGTAAACTCTTGCGGAATATTAAACCCGGAGCGCGGAGTTGTTTTAATAATGTTTTTATCTAATCCCAGTGAGCAAAGGTGTTTCCTCAGGATATAGATATGCTGATATAGGGTATTAGTGCCCACAATGACGCCTTTCTGCCCCCAAATGTCGTCGATAAGCTCATCTGGAGAAACAATTTGATGATCGGCATCAATGAGTTTCTGTAAACATTTAGCCGCAGGGTTAGAAAGCTTTACTTTTACATCTGGCTTATTAAGGTTGAGAATTTCCCCGTGATCAATATTGTAAACTATCTTTTTATCTATCAAATAGTAACCAACCATCTCAATCCTCTGGGTAATGAATGCCACCCATAAGGATAGGATTATTCCCAGTGCATGTAAAGTCTTATCCCTATTTAATTTAACATCTATAAAGTGCCTAAGCGTTAACAGGCAATATGTGGGGGCCAGGTACAGATGCTTTGCTGCAGTAGCAAGGGCCGGAGCAGGTTTACCCTTACTCCGGCGCCACATATTGCCTGCGTATCAGATTCGGGTGCAGTACAATAGTGTGGTATCGGTCTGGCTTACCAGATAACCTTGTTTGCCAACAAGGCATATTGTGCCATCTGACAAGCTGTTCACTATATGTTTGCTTGGGTTTTGACATGCGACTTTTCTGCTGTGCGCTTTTGAATTGAAATAGGTCCAGGATACATTACCAGAGAGGCTACAGTTTCCATCTTGATACGAAATCGAGTCATTATTTAACGGTTGTCGAACACAATTAACCAACAAAATGATTAGACTAATAATAAACGGCAGGAAATAAAATAGTTTATGCCACCCGGATGAGTTCTCAATCTGGGTGGGGGTGTTTGCATTATCTGATAATCTCAGCAGATTATTATTTACTTGTTTATAAAATGATGAACGATTTTCTGTGCATTGAAATTCATCTGACATCTGCTCAATAGCAAAGTTTGTGGATATATTAAATCCGAGTTGTGGCGTGGTTTTAATAATCTCTCTATCTATGCCTAAAGCCCCGAAATTTTTTCTTAACATATAGATATGTTGGTAAAGCGTATTCGGGCCGACAACCATTCCTTTTTGCCCCCAAATGTCCTTAACAAGAGCATCTTGTGAGATGATCTGATGCTTGGCATCAATCAGGATCCGTAAGCACTCGGCGCCAGGTTTTGACAGCTTTATTTTTACATCTGGTTTATTCAGCTTAAAAATGACACCCTCTACGCTATTGTAAACTATAGTTTTGTTAATCAGGTAATCATTGGTCATTTCAAGCTCCTTCATAGTAATAATAATCTGAAGGCGGTGAGTCTAGCATATAAAACATACTAGCCCACAGAAAGGATTGCGGGGATATAAGTATCATGATTAAAGCGCAGGGGAGATAAGGTCTGATGGGGTGTTTATTAGTCTCGAAAAAATGCCACCATAACTGGCGGCATTAGAAGGTTATAATTATCACTATTATTTAGCAAGGCTTTGGATAGCTTGCTAATAATAATTTATGGTGAATACCACCTTGCTGTCTGCTTTGCCTGGTGTCACTTTGTTCTCTGTTTTGATATACCTGGCTACCAAAGGAATTGTCAGGCTGGTATTAGCACTATTGCTAACAGCTATCCGCTGCTCAGTACCGAGATTGAACAGGGTGTTGCTAGCTTTGTTACCCGAAGCAAGCTGGATACCAACGCCGTTGGCCGTGTTGTTTGAAGGTTCTAATTTGACGATACCGCTGGCAGCATTGATGTTGCCATATAATGCGGACAGCTTTAGCCCAATGGCATTACCGGTATATTTTAACCCAGAAATCGCGCCGGTTAAGTGTACCGTGTTAAAGGCATTATTGATATAACCGTAAAACCTTGGGCAGTTGGTCATTTTGATTGAGGCATCGCGCCATTCGCTGGAGCCTTTTGACATCATATCAAAGATATCCCAGGATCCAAGATCAACAGTATAATCCGGTACGCTGCAGGTTTGAGAGATGATCCTTAAACTGCCACTAAAGTTAACGGTATAGGGCTTCCATGAGTAAAGGACGGCGCTGCCGTTGGCAACGGTGTAATCGTTACGAATGACGGCGGTAGGTAAGGAGCTGCCGTTCAGCGTACCCGGTGTGATATTACCGGTTTTTATCAGTAACATCGTGATGGTGGTCCACACCTGTATATCACCAATGCTGGCTCGCGTTTCACTATACCATTGGAAGGGAGTGGCATTAAGACCCGTGTTGCCTCTGGCGATCACCACGCCAACGCCAGGGATATTGGTGTTGTAAATTTTTCCTGAATAAGTTCCCCCTTGCCAGCTGGAAAGCGACTGCGGCATTTTGGTGAGATAAATATATTGCCTGTCCGTATGCGGGCCGGTGCCATCACAAAGACCATGGGGCGCTTTGGCATAATCCTTGGTTGAGGTGATGTTTTGCCGATAAATGATGGACCCGAGGGGGAGTTCATTACCCACGGTGATATTCCCTCCCTGCAAGGGAAAGGCATCGGTTCTGACCGGCACATTTATCTTACAGGTTAGCGCTAAACCAGCTGAACTGTAGGCAACCAGAACGACCAATAAGGCGTGCAAGCTATAGTGAGTTAAGGTCGTTCGAATACTTTCAAGCCACCCGTTAGTAAACCTGTTCATTGTTAATCCTCCCGGCAGATTGAATCAAAGCGGATAATGTTTTTAATGGTCGAGCCTGGTTGTTTAGGCGGTAAAATATAATTCAGCTGACAGTATTGACCTGGTTGGCTACCCCACTTGACCGTAAGCTGGTCCCGTTGCTTTTCTACCCGCGCATAAATTTGTCCCATCTGGCCAACGCTGCCGATGTTGTTTTTCACACTGTCGAATACTTCAGCCCCAAATGGCACTGCTTCGCCATTAGTGCGTTGCGCCATGATCAACAGCGGTGTCCCTTGCTGTGTTTTAAACGTCACCTTGCTCACTGCACCTGCATGTGGGGCAACTTTGTCACTGGTATTTTCCAGCTCGACTTCGTACGGCATGCCTTTTGGGTCGATGGTGATTTCATTCATCTCATACGGGTTCAGATAAGGCACGGCGGCGTGTCCCCATGGATCGATGCGCACACCGGAATAGCCGCCCACCTTGGCGCCGGTCGCCCCTTTGGCTTCAACCACGGCGAAGGTATCACCGGTATAAGGTGTCATGACGATACCTTGCGGCCAGGCGATCATCGTGCCACTCAGCCCAGCCGACGCATTCTGGTAATGTCTTCCCGCGCCGTAAGTGGCGGTCATATGGGTGTAAGCTGAACGGTAACCGCCGTTGAGTGCCATGCTGCTGCCCCCGCCCTGGTTATAATGCATCGCGCTGGCGCCGTAGTTGTATTGATAGTCTTCCCCGGCACTGCCAGAAATACCAACTTGTTGGCCACTTTGCCCCGTGGTGCTGTGATTCAGGCTGGCGCTCAGCGAGGGTAGATTGGCATTTTCTTTACGCCCTAATGGCATGCTGAGGTTCAGCAGCCAGTTGGTTTCCATACCGCCCCGCATGCCGCGTACGCGCCCAGCGCTCAGGCTGTAGCTGATATCGCGATACTCGTTGCTGTAGCCCAGTTGATATTGAAGATCGGTATTGCCTTGATTCCAGTAATCCTGGGTATAACCGGTGACATACATTTGCCCCCAACCGGCTGGCAGCCCTTGATTCATGGTGATATTAAATCGGTTACGTGGCCGCCAGATATTGTCAGCCGACTGACCGCGCTGCTCGGCATCGATCGCCCGCATGGCGGTCATATAGTCGTAATAGCCGGAGGTTGAATAGCGATAGGCGGCGATGGTCAGGTTACTGTTGGTTGCCGGCAAGAACTTGCTGTAACTCAACTGGAAGCTCTGCCCGCTGTTCATCCGCTCTTTGGTGCTTTCCAGATGGACTCGAGCCTGGCTGACATCGGCGGAGAACGCGCCAATCGAGGTGCTCAATGCTGCCCCCAATTGCAGCGCATAATAATCATTACTTGCCTGCAGGCCGCCGTAACCGGTCAGGGTATTGGTCAGCCCGCGTTGATAAGTGGCCTGCACCAGAGTGGGGTTTGAGGACAGCGATATATCATTGAGTTTACCCGCTACCACGTCGTAGTGGTGGGTGCCTGGGCGTAGCAACTGGGCGACTGACGCATAAGGAACCTGAAAGTTCTGCACGCTGCCGTCTGCTTCCTTAACCGTCACGTCCAGATTGCCGCCAAAGCCGGTCGGGTACAGGTCGTCAATCACGAAGGCCCCCGGCGATACCGTGGTTTCATAAATAACCAGACTGTTCTGGCGCACGGTGACCCGCGCATTGGTTCGAGCGATCCCACGAATATTGGGTGCATACCCGCGCAGGGAAGGGGCCAGCATGCGGTCGTCGTTGACTAGTTCAATCCCTCGGAATGGCAGGGTATCAAACACCTGTCCTTTGGTGCTGGTTTCCCCCAGGCGCACACGGCCCAAGATCGCCGGAATATCGCGTTCGACATAGTTGTTGATCGACTGGTATTGCCCGCCGATCCTCTGCTGCCAGTTATAATTCCCGTCGTGTCGGAAATACCAGGCGCCGATATTGATGCCGGCATTTATCCCGGTGTAGACCGAGTTGCTGGTTTCTCCGCGAGAGTGCGTGGTATAGACGTTGGTGTTATACCCTAACAACAGTGCAGGGATGCCCTTATCCCACAGCTCCGGGCTGACATAGCCGCGCGCGATATTCTGCATCATTGCCTGAGGGATGCTGATATCCAGGCGCTGTAACCCTGAGTCGAATGCAACCTGAGCTTGTGGGATCAGTTGGGTGAGCGGATAGCAACTTTGTTCATTGCGAAGTGCCTCAGTAAAAGTGGCTGGCAGCTGGCTATAGTTAAAATTGATTTTTTTCAGGATGCCTGGTGACAGGCAAGGCAAGACTTGCTTATTCGCCTGCTCGACAAACAACACCTTTTCGTGCGTCGCCAATTCGCCGTTAACATAGATATCGGCTGGGTAGGTGCCCGGTGAAGCGGCTGCGCCGTGTTCAAAGCGGGATAAATCAACCGCGTCTGCCTCAGACGAGCTTAGAAATATCGGGTCGAAACGCACGCCAGTTCCCGTAGGAGCATCGTTGCGCAAAATCGCTGGCGTATCTTCTGTGGCCTGGGCCGCAGGCATGAAGGCCAACATTACCATGGTAGCCAATAGAGAATAATGGAATGGATGACGCATAGTAGATAAACAACCCTGTTTATATTTATCCCAAATACAACGACGGATTAAAGAACAGCCTTCACTGTTTTAACCGCCCCCCAGTCGTTAACGTATTCGTAGGAGATTGCAGCTCCCGCAAGTAAAGTGCGCGCGTCTTTCAGTGTGAATTGTTGAACGCCGCCGGGAGGCACCATCTCGCCTTCAGTAGAGAACGTATTTCCCCCTTGATGCACGACCACCGAGACTAATGAAACGTAATAGGGTGAGGAGTTGGTTGCCTGAAGCTTTCCGTTGCTAAAAGACCAAACCAACTTTTCGGCAGCGTCGGCTGCTTTGGTGTTATCGGCAATGGCAGCCGGACGATAGAAGATTTTTATCCGGGTACGGAAGGCGACCTGCAGGCGATTGGGCGCGATATTTTCCTTCACCGGTGGAATTTCTAATACGTTCAGCCAATACACGGATTCTTTATTTTCAGGCAGTGCAGGAGATGCGGTATAACTCAGGCGTAGCGTCTGGCTTTTATTGGGATCGATTCGGTTAATGGGTGGCGTCAGAATAAAGGGCACGCGAATTTTTTCCGGTTTGGCATCGGAGTCGCCGGTATCAATCCAGCTTTGTACCAACATGGGAGCCTGACCGACATTCGATAATTTAACGGTCACTTCCTTGTCATTCCCTGGATAAATCACGCGGGTCCCGTTGACCACAATACTGGCCGAGCCAGGCAGCGGGGAAATCAGTAGAAAGCATAGGGCGGCCCAGAGTGTTAACGGGAATGATTTGCTGAACATAAATACACTATCCTTGAACAATGAACAGGGAGGTTGCCCTCCCTGATAAATCAAAACATTATTTGTACTGCAGGTTATAAACTACGCTACTGGTCACTGTACCCGGCGTGGTTTGGCCATTGGCATAATATTCAACGGCGTACGGCAACAGCGCGGTACCATTGGCCTGATCGATATCGATATAAGTCATATCATTGACCTGGTTGGTGCTACCGATGTCGATGACTTTATAGTTGCCGGACACGTCCAGTAATTGCAGATCAACCTTGGTGGCGCTACCGCCAACGTTTTTCAGGCGCCCAGTGCCCAGGTCTACCGTATTGCCCGGTTGGAAGAACGCCGAAACCTTGGAATGGCCGCCCGTAGTACCGATCACACATTTGGAGATGTTCATCTTGAAAGAGGCACGGCCGGTGGTGTCACCCGCGCTAGTCAGTTCGGTTACGCTAACGGTGGGCAGAATGATGGTGGCATCAGCGCCCTGGCCTTCGATGTCCACGTCACAGGTGCTGTCAGTCAGCAGGCCATTAAACGTAATGGTACCGGTTGAAGCAGCCTGTGCTGAAGCGGCCAAACCCAGTGCAGCCAGCAGAGAAAGACTAACAATTGTTTTTTTCATCTTTAAAACGTCCTTTATAGATCGAGTATCGTTACCATCATGGTAATACTTGGTGTATAAGTAGGCTGTAGCGAACAATAAGTGGCTTATTTATTCGTCATGCCTGCTTTTTTAAACGTAAAGCTACGTTCAAACCTGTCGCCCATTAATATGGATACCTTTAACGAGCGATTAAATTATCTGACTTGGTTTAAATGACGGATTTACACGCTTCAGTGCAGTCCGAGGATTTTAACCTTCATCATCAATTCCTGATTGCTGAATACGCCCAGCCGTTTCATTGAATTACGCTTGTGGGTACTAATCGTTTTAACGCTTTTGTGGGTCAATTGCGCAACCCGGTGTGGGCTATGGCCCATCGATAAATGCCGTACCGTTTCCCTTTCCATCTCGGATAAGTTCAGCTTTGGGGGACTGTTTACATTAAACCGGCCCATTAAGAACAGCATCGATAATTTTTTTTGTAATTCCTGTTTGAGTCTGGTGATGGTTATATCCAAATCGAACAGGCAAACGCTCCAGTCGGTAGGGGTACCTTGTAACAAGCGCTGGCAGCGTTCAGAACAAAAAACGATGCTGGGTATCTTCGGTGCTGCTCGGTTAACAAAGGGCAGCACGTCGGTCAGGCATTTCTGGCTGATTACCCATATATCGATTTGAGGGATCGCCCGCCCTGGTTCCAAAGGCAGGTGTAGCGGAATATCGGCTAATACGCTCTCTACTCCATATTTAAAAAATGAGTCAACCCCATAAATATTGATTGCTGGCTTATACTTCATTTTTCCTCAAAGATACAGTTCTGGCAGTAGGCGCAATAGGGACCCTGATTGGCATAATCTGGTTTATTGTTATTTAACTGCAAGGTGATAATCGGACTCTTGGTTGAGTTTATTGCTTATTAGGCCATTTTTAATAGTAAAGCGTTTTTATATCGCCCCTTGAAATACTGATGCCTTTGCTTCTGGATGTAATGATAATCTCTTCTGAAATCCCCAATAACGCCAGTTTTAACTTGAGCTCTTTGAGTTCTTGCCACAGAAATTGGTTGGAAGATGAATAGTTCATCTTGCCAATGACCTCGATCAACAATTCCTGACGGCTGACATACTTGTCACCGGCATGCTTGAGTAAATAGGTGAGTATGGCCATCGTCACTTCTTTTAACGAGACGATCGCGCAGGAGAAGTTGGCGCTAGGTTTGTCCGTGCTGAGGCGAACTATCCTGTTATGCTTAACATCGATTTGCAGATCCGGCTCAACCCAGAAGCCAAATAGTTTTTTCCTATCCATTTCCTAAAACTCCTGTTATTAGGTAGAGAGCCTATCCGTTGGTAAGACAATTCTATGTTCTTACTCATATAAAACAATACGTTTAATATCCTGATCTTAGGGTTTCCATTTTGTAACGAAATGGAATTTTTGACTAAATCATTGCCATTTTTTAGATGTAAAAACTGCATTATCCAGGTGTGCTAAATTTTGCGCTACAGTTGATCAGGATTTTAAATTCAGCATAAAGTGTCAAAAATAAATATTTTTTGGAATAAAAATCAATATTTTTAATTAAATTTAATAAATTCATTTAGATACGCTCAAGACTGAAATTGAGTTAATTCCTATTTTCTGGCCACTGATTTTGACAAATTAATGCCCGCTTCAATTTCTGATTCGTCAGAGAACGCTGAGCTTGTTCAAACTGCGACTCCCGTTTGCCAGACTTATATTACGCAGTATCCAGCGGTATAAAACTCAAAGTTTATCATTCAATCTCAATGAGATGGCGTAACTATCCTGTAGGAACTTGGTGTAAATAAATTGCATTAATAATGTTGTATTTTTGGTTTTTAGGCTGTTTTTTATTGGGATATTTAGCTGCAATCGATAGTGCCTCATTGATCAGAAAAATCTTAATGAGGTGTTAATCTTCACATTAATGACAACTCTTGGGTCATTCGCCATAAGTGGGTTTGGCCAGGCCTATTTGATGGAGGGCATATCTGACACTTTATCAACGGGTTGGCTGAATCGAGGTGGTGGGAAAGCAGGAAAGAAATGAAGGGCGGGTAGCCAAGCGGGCGCAGTAAATGCTGCGCCCATACAGAGCAACTCTGTTTATTGATTGGCGGGCTGGGCCGGTTGTTCGGTTTTACCGTCGGCTTGTTGAGCCTTATTGTCCATGCTGTTCTTGAGCTGCTCGGTTTTTGCCTTGGCCTGTTGAGCCAGATCGTTCGCTCCGTTAATCGCATCGGCCTTGATGTTTTTGGCCTGATCGATCAACTGCTGGCTTTGTTTGTCTGCATCCTGTTTGATCGCTGCAGCCTTGGCTTTGGCATCATCAGTGAGGGCATCCGCCTGCTTGGCGGCGTCATCTTTAATGGCGGAAGCTTGGCCCTTCAACTGTTCCGTCTGGGCCGCCGCGGCCTGCTTGATCTCTTCCGCTTTAGCCTTGGCGTCGTCGGTCAGTTGATCGGCTTTCTTTTCCGCCGCATCTTTCATTTGTTCGGCACTGTCTTTGGCCTTATCCAGATGGGAATCGACCTTGGCATCATCGCAACCCACCAGCAGTAAACCTACCATTGAGGCCAATAGCACTTTATTCCACGCTTTCACGGTCTAGCTCCTTTCGGTCATCTTCAATTTGTGCGATTTATCTTAGAACAGCTTTGCCGTATAAGACAAATTTGGCAACTAAATTGCGTTGTTCTCATGGCGGGTTCAACAGCGGTTGCTTTCTGTGGTAGACTCTTCGCGTTTTCCTGCCAGTTTTGGTTGAGGTGCTTTTCTGAATACGCCGGCACAGCTGTCACTGCCACTTTATCTACCCGATGATGAAACTTTTGCCAGTTTTTATCCGGGTGAGAACCCATCCTTGTTAGCCGCGATCCAATCCGCAGTCCGTCAGGAGCATGGTAGCTACATCTATTTCTGGTCACGCGAAGGCGGGGGACGCAGCCATTTGTTGCATGCGGCCTGTGCCGAACTCTCGCAGCGTGGCGAAGCGGTAGGCTATGTGCCCCTGGATAAGCGCGCCTATTTTGTGCCCGAAGTGCTGGACGGCATGGAACAGCTGGCGCTGGTCTGCATCGATAACATCGAATGCATTGCCGGTGATGAGGAATGGGAAATGGCGATTTTCAATCTCTATAACCGCATTCTGGAAACTGGCCGCACCCGCCTGTTTATCACTGGCGATCGTCCGCCGCGCCAGCTAAATCTGCATTTGCCGGATCTGGCCTCGCGCCTGGATTGGGGGCAGATCTACAAGCTACAGCCGCTGTCGGACGAAGAGAAATTACAGGCGTTACAGTTGCGTGCCAAACTGCGTGGTTTTGAACTGCCGGAAGACGTGGGCCGTTTCCTGCTCAAGCGTCTGGATCGTGAAATGCGCACGCTGTTTATGACGCTCGATCAGTTGGATCGCGCGTCCATCACAGCACAACGCAAGTTGACCATTCCGTTTGTGAAGGAAATCCTGGGGTTGTAGCTAGCCACTCTTCCTCACTCCCACTCTTTAGACTATTCACCCTTCGTGCAATAACGCACTGCGGAATGACAGGATGTGCGCCTGCGCAGCGCTGGCGGCGGCGTCGCTGTCCTGTGCGGCCAACGCGCTGATAATCGCCCGGTGTTCATCGATAACTTCCTGCATATGCCCTTCTCGCGACAGCGTGCTGGCCCAGAAACGTTGGGCTCTGGCGTGCAGTACGCTCAGAATATCCGCCAGCATGTTATTTCCGGCAATCTGTGCCAGCTCCTGATGGAACTGATGATCCAGCGTCATCATCCGCACACGGTCACGATCCTGGCTGGCGGTTTCGATCTGCTGGTTCAGTGCGTTCAGCGCGGCAACCTGTGCCTGGGTGATCTTGGCACTGGCCAGGCGCATACACAGCATTTCATTGGCCAGCCTGACATCAATCAACTCTAACGCATCGTCTATCGATAGCGGCGCTACCATCACCCCTTTGCGCGGGATCACCTGCAGCAAGCCCTCATTCGCCAAACGGTGGATCGCCTGATTGATCGGTGTTCTGCCCATATCCAGCTCACCCATTACCTGCGCGGTATTGAGGTACTCACCTGGTTTGTAACTTAACGTCACCAATGCCTGCTTGAAGCGGCGGTAAGCCACTTCATTGAGCGACAAACCGGCTTCATCTGCTACCGGGAACCCTCGATCCTCTGCGTCAATGGTCTTCACATACTACTCCTGCAAGAAGAAATTTTTAGACATGGTACACAAAAACGTCACATGGCAGTCGCTTAGTTGTTAACTGAAGATATAGTGAAATTTCACACCATTTTAACCAAAGGGACACAATTGCCATGAGGCTGACCTTTACTTTACCAGAAACCTGTAGTGCCAAGACGCTGGATGCTGACATCGATCATCTGGTCATCGCTGGCTGGACCGGTCGCGATTATAAGGCAATTCAACATCATATCCAGGAACTGGCCGAGCTGGGTGTCCCTCAACCCAGCAGCGTCCCGCTGTTTTACCGTGTGGCGGTTAATCAACTTAGCCAAGGCGATTGCATCGAAGTGATCGGCGAGGCGACCTCCGGCGAAGCGGAACCGCTCATTTTCAGCCATGGCGGCGAGCTGTATGTCTCATTAGCGTCCGATCATACCGATCGTCAGTTGGAAGTACACAGCGTAGCACTGTCCAAGCAGATCTGCGTTAAACCGGTAGCTCGTGCTGCCTGGCCATTATGCGAAGTGAGCGATCACTGGGACTCATTGATCCTGCGTTCATGGGTTAAGGAAAATGGCGCGTTTCAGCTTTATCAGCAGGGGACTCTCGCCAGCCTGCGCACTCCCGGTGATTTGCTCGAACGCTATCTGAGTGGACAGCAACTGCCAGAAAGCGGCATGGCGCTTCCCCTGCTACCGAGTGATGGGCTGGCAATGACCTGTGGCACGGTCGCGGCGATTGGGGGGATCCGACCATCAGCCGAATTCCGTATGGAACTGGTGGATGAGGTGTTGGGGCGCACCATCGCCCATAGCTATCGCAGTATCGAACTGCCGGTGGTGGCGTGATGGCTAAGTTAACGCTTGTACAGGCCGCAGCCGGGTTGGCCAGTGGAGAGTTTACTTCCAGGCAGTTGATCGCCGGTGCCTTGGCGCAGATCGCCGATCCGCAAGGGGAAGGGGAGCGTACTTTTACTCAGGTGTATGCCGAATGGGCACAACAGCAGGCGCTGGCGGCTGACCAACGTCGTGCAGTAGGCAAACCGCTGTCCCCTTTGGATGGCGTGCCGGTTTCGATCAAAGACCTGTTTGACGTGAGCGGGCAGGTAACTACCGCTGGTTCTCAGGTGCTGGCCGGTGCTGCGGTGGCCAAGAAGCACGCTGCGATAGTAGAGCGTCTGTTGCAGGCGGGAGCGGTGGTGATCGGTAAAACCAACATGACCGAGTTCGCCTACTCCGGGCTGGGACTCAATCCGCATTTTGGTACCCCTGCAAATCCCTGGGATCGGGCCGCCCGCCGTATCCCCGGCGGATCGTCTTCCGGTGCGGCGGTCGCGGTAGCTGACGGTATGTGCTGCGGTGCTGTTGGCAGTGATACCGGGGGATCGGTACGTATTCCGGCCGCTTTCTGTGGCTTGACCGGCTATAAGCCTACCGCCCGTCGAATGGCCAGCGGTGGACTGCTGCCGTTGTCGCCTTCGCTGGACTCTATTGGGGTGATTGCTCATGACGTTGCCAGCTGTATCGCACTGGATGCGGCGATCGCCGAGCAAGCGCTACGGCCTGAGTCACAATCCTTGGAGAGTGCACGTTTTGCCGTCCCGCAAACGTTAGTGCTGGATAGCTTGGACGAAGAGGTTGCAGCGGCGTTTGAGCGCACCTTGAAACGTTTGGCCCAGGCCGGTGCGCAGATTGAAGCTATCCCTTGCAGCGAATTCGCCGAATTGGCGGAGATCAATGGTGCCGGTGGTTTTACGGCACTGGAGTCTTGGCATTGGCACCAGCCGTTGATTGCCGAATATGCCGAGGGTTATGACCCCCGGGTGCTGTCACGCATTCGCCGTGGCCAGCCGTTGGGCGAGAGCGATCTTCAGCAGCTACGGCAGCTGCGTGCCAGTTGGCAACAGCGGGTGACAGCCAAGGTGCAGGGTTTTGACGCCTTGTTGATGCCAACCGCGCCGTTGATAGCACCAACCATTGCCGAACTGGCAGAGGACGACGAAGCCTACTTCCGTGCCAACGGTGCCGCGCTGCGTAATCCTTCCGTCATCAACTTCCTCGACGGCTGTGCGTTATCACTACCCTGCCAGCGGCCAGGTGAGGCCCCCGTCGGCCTGATGGTGGCCGGGTTACCCATGCATGACCAGGCGCTGCTGGGTTGGGCGCTGGCAATCGAACGTTGCCTTGCCGGCGCGTGATTTTTCGGCAGGGTGCCACCTTGCCTTACTGACTCTACCAGGAGAATACCCATGATCGGTTCCCCGAACGGAATGCTGTTTGTTGCAACGGATGTCGCCGCGCAGGATGAGGCGGATTTCAATCAGTGGTACGACCGTGAACACGTGGAAGAGCGGGTGCGTGTTCCCGGTTTTCTATCCGGTACGCGCTATCAGGCGCTACAGGGGGGGCGCAAATACCTCGGGCTGTATAAAACCGCCTCTCTGGCCAGTTTTACCTCCCAGGCCTATCGCAACGCTTTTACCCAACAGACACCGTGGTCGGTTGCCTGCCTGGGCAAGATGCGCGATCCCCTGCGCCGGGTCTGCACGGTTGAAGCCGTCACCGGCCAGGGCAGTGGTAGCCATCTGAGCATCATCACGCTGGCAGTGAGTGAGCAGGATGTTCTGAAAAACGATGTTAAGCACCTGGGTTCCGTATTGGCTGAACAGCCGGGTTTTGTGCGCAGCAGCCTGCTGTTGCCAAACGCCGAGCTCAGTTCACCGCTTCCGCAAGAGTCGCGGGAAAATCGTCAGCTGTTACCGATGGTGTTGATCGAAAGCAGTAGCGCAGAGGCGGGGCAGCGGTTGAGTGAGCTGGCTTGCCACACGTTGAAAATCCCTGCTGGCGAGGAGGTGCATTACGCACTTGGCTGGCAACTGACCTCACAGGAGCTGGCATCATGAATACGTCCACCACTGAAACACCGATTGTGGACTTATCGGTGAAAGATCACGCCGTCGATCCTCCTAAAACCGGCAGGTTGGCGGCCGCCAGTTCGATAGGTACCGCGCTGGAATGGTATGACTTCACCGTTTACAACATCATGGCGGCGTTGATTTTCAACCATGTTTTCTTCCCGTCATTCGATCCGTTGGTCGGCACCATTCTGGCGTTTTCCACTTATGCGGTCGGCTATGTTTCACGGCCCATCGGCGGCATCGTCTTCGGGCATCTTGGCGACGTGTTGGGACGGCGTTTTGTGCTGGTTGCCACGCTGGTGATCATGGGCGTGACTACTACCCTGATGGGATTACTGCCCGGCTATGCAAGTTGGGGGATTTGGAGCCCGCTGTTGCTGGTGGCACTGCGCTTTATCCAGGGCATTGCGCTGGGTGGGGAATGGGCTGGAGCCGTGCTGCTTTCGATGGAACATGGTAAGCCACATCAGCGTGGGCGTAACGCCTCATTTGCGCAAGTCGGTCCTTCTTGCGGTTCGCTGATTGGCACCGGGCTGATCGCGTTGGTGACCATGGCGATGTCGGCAGACGATTTCCAACAGTGGGGATGGCGTATTCCGTTCCTGTTGAGCCTGGTGCTGGTGGTCTTTGGCCTGTGGTTGCGCCGTGGGGTCGGGGAAACACCGGCGTTCCTGAAATTGGAAGCGTCGAAGGATGTTACCCATTCGCCGATCCGCGAGGTTTTCACCCAACACCCACGCTCGCTGCTGATCGCCGGTGGTTCGCGCATTGGCTCCGACGTGTTGTACGCCTTGGTGGTGGTGTTTACCCTGACTTACGTGACCACGGTGCTGAACCTGCCACGGCCACTGGCGCTGACTGCCACCATGTTGGGGGCGATCGGCAACGCGATTACCGTACCGATGTTTGGCGCCTTATCCGATCGCTTAGGCCGCCGACCAGTGTATATCGGCGGGGCACTTGCGGGGATAGTCTGGGCTTTTGCCTTCTTTGTGTTGCTCGATAGCAGTCAACCGGTGTTGATTTGTACCGCAGTAGTGATTGGCTTGCTGATCCATGCGGCGATGTTCGGCCCGCAGGCGGCCTTCATCACCGAACAGTTCCCGACCAGGGTGCGCTATGCTGGTTCTTCGCTGGCTTATACTCTGGCGGGGATCGTGGGAGGTGGCTTTGCGCCGTTGATCATTGCTTCGTTATTCACTTCTTTTGACAGCACGCTGGCGATTTCGGCTTACGTTGTGCTGGCACTGCTAATTACCTTGTGGGCCTTGCTCGCCGCCCGGGAAACAGCGCATAAACCGTTGTAAATACAGCAGCCGGGCGGATTAACGCCCGGTTTGCCGTCACGGGATCACAAGATCTCCAGTACCTGCTCTGGTGGCCTGCCAATACGGGCTTTGCCTCCTTTCACCACGATTGGGCGTTCGATCAGTTTCGGATTGCTCACCATCGCTTGCAGCAGTTGTTCTTCACTCAGGGTTTCATCCGCCAGCCCCAGCTCCTTGTAGAGATCTTCTTTCTTACGCATCAGTTCACGTGCTGAAGCGAAACCGAGCTCTTGCAACAGCTTTTTCAGCTCGGCGACGGAAGGCGGCGTATCCAGATACAGCACCACCTGCGGTTCGACGCCATGCTGTTCCAGTAGTGCCAGCGTTTCCCGGCTTTTCGAGCAGCGTGGGTTGTGATAAATAGTGACGTTTTTCATCTTTCTCTTTCCTTGTTCAAATCAAGTGCGTTGGAACTTGCTGAAGGTTCTTTGCAACTGACGCAGTTGGTCAATCCGCGCATCATAGCGAGCCTGTTTCAGGCTGCCCAGCTTTTGCAATGAGCTGGCGTTACTGAGCAAACCTATTGCCTGATCCAGACGGCCTGCCAGTGCCAGGCTTTCAGCCCGGGCGGAGAGTTCTTCATCGCGTAACCCTTGAGCAGCACTGGCCTGAGCCAACAGATCCCAGCCGTTCGGATCGTCTGGATGGGCAAAGGTATAACGGTTGAGGATTTTTGACGCTTGAGCGGGTTGATTGCCCTCAACGTAGGCGTTCGCCAGGTTGAGCAGCAACACCGGGTTATTGCTTTGCGCCGCATTGACCGCCTCAAGGCGAGCAATAGCCTGAGCGGCTTTATTCTGACCCAGATCGATGTCGGTCAGCAGATCCAGCATCCAGACGTTTTTCGGATCTTTTGCCAACAGCGGCTGAATAAGATTGCGTGCTTCGTCGTATTTCTTGGCTTCATAGAACAGGATCGCCCGGCCATATTTGGCGGCTATTTGCTCGCGAATGTTGCCTTTGCTGTAAGTGTTCAACAGGTCTTCGCTCAGACCATAGCCTTCCGAGCTGTACATGCCCAGCGTACGTACCCGCGCTAGCAGATAGTCCTGGCTGGATTGCACCAGATGGCGCGGCATTTGGTTGGCGCGGTTGCGGGCATCCGAAAGCCGGCTGTCCGGCAACGGGTGCGTCAGCAGCATTTCCGGGGGTTTTGAGGCATAGCGGGACTGATCGGCCAGCCTTTGCAAGAAGTCTGGCATCGCTTCGGGATCGAACCCGGCGCGTTGCAATACCTGAATACCGATACGGTCGGCCTCTTGTTCATTTGCTTGGGTGAAGCTGATCATCCCCTGCTGCGTTCCCGCCAGCGTACCGCTCAGCGCCGCCATGCCCATGGTTGGGTTGGCCATTGCCAGCAGGATAGAACCTAGTGCGCCCACCCAGGTCAGTGGCGCGTTGCGTTGCTGGTCTTCCATTGCGCGGGCCAGGTGGCGCTGGGTCACGTGTGAGATTTCATGCGCCAGAACCGAGGCCAGTTGGCTCTCGTTGTCGGTTTCACGGAACAGGGCCGAGTGCAGCACCACGTTGCCGCCGAAGAAGGCAAAGGCGTTGATCTCGTCGTTACGGACTAGAAAGAAGTGGAACGGGGTGCGCACTGAATAGGCGCTGGCGACCAGCCGGTTACCCAACTGGTTGATATACTGGGTTAATAGTGGATCGTTGATCAACGGGGCGCTTGCGCGTAGCTGCCGCACGTAAAAATCGCCCATGGTCAGTTCCTGGCCGATGCTCAGCGTTCCCCCTGCGGAAGTCCCCATATCCGGCAGTTGGTCTTGCGTTTGGGCGTGAACCGGCGCCAACGCAGAGGTGCAAAGCGAGCCGAGCAGCAGGACTGTTAGCGCTGTTTTAGTCAACCGGATGGTCATAGTCAGGTCATTCCCTCAATAAAGTCATCAACTAAGACGCCAGCATCAGATAAGAGTTCTTCTTCCATGCCAGACTCTCCAGTACAATCATCGCGAAAGTGCGTTGGCTCACAAAAATGCATTTTCAGGGGTTGTGCGCCTAAGCGGCAAAAACGCTATCACATCATAGCCAGCCACAACCTACATTGAAACGTCTGCACGGTGATAACCGGGCTAAAATTATCTAAAAATCATGTCATACCAGCTCGGCCGCACAGGGATTGGCGAGCCTCACCCCCATTGATGGAATAAGGAGCAATCTCTGATGTTAGAGATGTTATTACAGTGGTACCGACGTCGTTTCACCGATCCGCAGGCTATTGCGCTGCTGGTGATCCTGGTAGCCGGGTTCTGCATCCTTTATTTTTTACACGGTATCTTGACCCCCTTGCTGGTAGCGCTGGTGCTTGCTTACCTGCTGGAGTGGCCTACCGCTCGCCTTCAGCGCCTGGGATGCTCGCGCACCTGGGCGGCAAGCATCATGCTGATTGTGTTTGGCGGTATTGCCATGCTGTTGGTCTTCGTGGTCGCGCCAACCGCCTGGCAGCAGGGCATCAACCTGATGACCGATTTACCAGGCATGCTCAATCAGTTCTACAACTATGCGGCGACCTTGCCGACACGCTACCCGGCGCTGGTGGATGCGGGCATCATTGATATGATGGCGCAGAACCTGCGTGAGCGCCTGTCGGGCATGGGAGAATCGGTGGTGAAATTCTCGCTGGCCTCACTGGTTGGGCTGCTGACTCTGGCCATCTATCTGATCCTGGTCCCTTTGATGGCGTTCTTCCTGCTGAAGGATAAAGAGCAGATGATCAACGCGGTACGCCGGGTGCTGCCGCGCAACCGTGGGTTGGCAGGGCAGGTATGGATCGAGATGAACCAGCAGATCACCAACTATATTCGCGGCAAGGTGTTGGAGATGGTGATCGTCGGGGTGGCGACCTATCTGGTGTTCTTTATCCTGGATATGCGTTATTCCCTGCTCTTGGCGGTGTTGGTCGGCCTCTCGGTGCTGATCCCATACATCGGCGCGGTGCTGGTGACGATCCCTGTGGTGGTAGTGGCCATGTTCCAGTGGGGCATTGGTGCCGACTTCTGGACGCTGATTATCGCTTATCTGGTGGTGCAAGGGTTGGATGGCAACCTGCTGGTGCCGATCCTGTTCTCCGAGGCGGTCAACCTGCATCCGCTGGTGATCATTCTCTCGGTGATTATCTTCGGCGGCCTGTGGGGGTTCTGGGGCGTATTCTTCGCCATCCCGTTGGCAACGTTGGTGAAAGCCGTGATCCACGCCTGGCCGGATGACATGCTGGTGGATGTGGGTGATGAGGTGAAGTGAGAAAAGTAAAGCGCAGCAACTGATGCTGCTGCGCTTTACCCTTTACTGCTGCAGGTAGTTCAGAACGATTTCGTGGTGATTGGTGGTCTTGAAATCATCGAACACTTTCTCAACCTTGCCGTCGGTGCCGATCAGGAAGCTGATACGGTGAATACCGTCATAGGTTTTGCCCATGAAGGTTTTCTCGCCCCAAACGCCAAACTGCTGAGCTACCTGATGATCTTCGTCGGATAGCAGCGTGAAATTGAGCAGTTCTTTCTCAACAAAACGCGAGAGCTTTTCGGGTTTATCGGTGCTGATGCCCAGCACTTCGACACCCGCCTTTTTCAATTCATCCATGTTATCCCGTAACCCGCAGGCTTGCACGGTGCAACCTGGCGTCATGGCTTTGGGATAAAAGTAAACCAGTACTCGTTGTCCCTGGAAGTCGGCCAAGTTAATTTCCTCGCCATCCTGGTCGAGTAAACTAAATTTCGGCGCTGTATCACCGGCTTTCAATGGGCTCATAACTACTCTCCATCTCTCTCATCATGCTGTGGATAGTTCACCACGCTAATACTGCCTTGCGCATTCAATTCTGTACATAGGCGATAAAAGGCTTGTTCAATATTTGTGGCATCCTGACCGCCGGAACTGTGAGCGGTGATCTGAATATAGAGCTGCGAGGGCTGCTCACCTTTTGCTGGCTGAGTCCGTGACACCAGCTCGGCAATGTTCATCTGGCTCGAATCAAACAGGCCGGTAAACCGCTCGATGATATGCGGGGAGTCTTTTACCTCAACCTGTACCCACACTGTAGCTGGCATTGGCGGTCTTTCTTGCGAGTTTGTGCGTTTCATCACGATCAGTAAATCCAGCTCGGCGCCTTTTTGCGGCAAAGTGGATTCGATCAGGGTAATCGCGTTCCAGCTACCTGAAAGCAGCATGATGAAGGTGAACTCTTCACCCAGCATGGCCAGACGGCTATCTTCGATATTGCACCCGCAGCTACTGACGTGGCGGGTGATGGCGTTGACGATACCGGGGCGATCGGCGCCCAGTGCGGTGATCACCAGATAGTGTTCATCAGGCTTAGGCAAAATGCAGCTTCCTGTCGTACTGAATGGGGTTACCATGGTAAACACAAAAAAAACCGCCTGCCAAGCGCTTAGACACGTTGTTTGCTTGCTTTTGGATAGGTGACAAAAGTACCATGGGTAACTTGTTTGTGAAGGGGACGGCCAATGTTTACGGGAAGTATTGTTGCACTGGTTACGCCGATGGACACCAAAGGTGCTGTCGATCGTGCGAGCCTAAAAAAACTGATTGATTATCATGTAGCCAGTGGGACTGCGGCGATCGTTTCCGTAGGAACTACCGGCGAGTCTGCCACGCTGCCCCATGACGAACATGTGGACGTGGTCTTGCAGACGCTGGAACTGGCCGCAGGCCGTATTCCAGTGATCGCCGGCACCGGTGCCAACGCCACCAGCGAGGCTATCTCACTGACGCAGCGTTTCAGCAATACCGGTGTCGTGGGCTGCCTGTCGGTCACGCCTTACTACAACAGACCGACCCAGGAAGGCCTGTACCAGCATTTCAAAGCCATTGCCGAAAGCACCGATCTGCCGCAGATCCTCTATAACGTGCCTTCACGCACCGGTTGTGACATGCTGCCGCCAACGATCGCTCGTTTGGCCAAAATTAAGAATATTGTTGCCGTTAAAGAGGCAACAGGGAACTTAAGTCGTGTTAGTCAGATCCAAGTGCTGGTTGATGATGAAGACTTCATTTTGCTGAGCGGCGACGACGCCAGCGGTCTGGACTTCATGCAACTGGGTGGCAAAGGGGTGATTTCCGTGACGGCCAACGTGGCAGCGCGTGAAATGGTTGAACTTTGCCGCCTGGCGGCGCAAGGCAATTTTGCCGAAGCACGCCGTTTGAATCAGCGCTTGATGCCTTTGCATCAGGATTTGTTCGTAGAAGCAAACCCAATTCCGGTGAAATGGGCCTGTAAGGCATTGGGATTGATGGCAACCGATACGATGCGTCTGCCTATGACGCCGTTGACCGACGCTGCCCGTCCTGTCGTGGAGCGTGCGTTGAAAAGCGCCGGTTTGCTGTAACTCTTAGGGAGATTTGATGGCTTATTCATTGCAAAAGTCGACGCTAGCAACGGTCGTGGGATTAGCGCTGGTGATGACGCTGGCGGCTTGTTCTACCGATCAGCGCTACAAACGCCAGGTTAGCGGCGATGAGGCCTATCTTGACGCCGCACCGCTCAAACCGTTGAGCGCGCCGTCCGGCCTGATCCTGCCGGTACAAACCGGTAATTATGAAGTGCCGGCAAGCGCGCAGAAAGGCGCTGTTGGCAAGCAACTGGATATCCGGCCACCGGTACAACCGCTGGCACTGTTGAGCGGTTCTCGTGGCCAATATGCGGGTGACAGCGGCACGCTGCTGCTGGAAAGCAGCCCGCAGAACGATAACCTGTGGTCGCGCGTAGCCAGCCTGTTGCAGAGCAAAAACATTCCGATCGCCTCACGTACGGATGCCAGCCAAACGCTGACCACCGACTGGGTGAAGTGGAACCGTCTGGATGAAGACAACCAGTACGAAGGCCGCTACCAGATCACGGTACAGAAACAGGGTTACCAGCAAGCGTTGGTGGTGAAAACCCTGGAACTGCGTCAGCAGGGGCAAACCGACAAGGTTACCGATCCTTCTGAAGTTCAGCGCTACAACGGTATGATGATGAACACCATCGTTGAAGGCCTGGACAAGCAGGACAACCTGTCGAGCAGCCAGTCCGCCAACCGTATTGGCGTATTGGACGTGCAGAGCGGCGCGGATGACACCGGCTTGCCGACGCTGATCGTGCGTGCGCCGTACACGGTAGTGTGGGATCGTTTGCCACCGGCACTGGAAAAACTGGGGATGAAAGTGGGTGACCGCAGCCGTCCGCAGGGTACCGTCGCCGTAACCTACAAATCCCTGAGCGGTAGTGATTGGGATGCGTTGGGCGCGAAAGATCCTGAACTGAAAGAGGGTGATTACAAACTGCAGGTTGGTGATTTGAATAACCGTACCAGTTTGCAATTTATCGATTCCAAAGGTAAGCCGTTGACCCAGTCGCAGAACGATGCGCTGGTCGCCGTGCTCCAGACGGCTTTCAGTAAAACCAGCGTTAAATAAATACATCTAGGGGCTACGGCCCCTTTTTGTTTTGCTGATACGGTATCGTTTGCGTCGCAGATTTGGCACAATAGTTATCAGCAAACCAAAGAACTTATCAGGTCAATTTTGTGCCCAGTAGGCTGTCTGGCAGCCGGAAGGTACCATCTCATTGGAGTAAGTTAAGATGCAAAAGCTAGCTGAACTGTATCGCGGCAAGGCAAAAACCGTCTACACCACCGAAAACCCGGATCTGCTGGTGTTGGAATTCCGTAACGATACGTCAGCACTGGATGGTCAGCGCATTGAGCAGTTCGATCGCAAAGGGATGGTGAACAACAAGTTCAACCATTTCATTATGAGCAAGCTGGAAGAGGCTGGTATCCCAACGCAAATGGAACGCCTGCTGTCAGATAACGAAGTGCTGGTGAAAAAGCTGGAGATGGTACCGGTTGAGTGTGTGATCCGTAACCGCGCTGCGGGCTCTTTGGTCAAGCGCTTGGGTATCGAAGAAGGCTTGCCGCTAAATCCTCCGCTGTTTGATCTGTTCCTGAAGAACGACGCGATGCACGACCCAATGGTGAACGAATCCTATTGCGAAACCTTCGGTTGGGTGAGCAAAGAGCATCTGGCGCGTATGCGCGAGCTTAGCTACATGGCTAACGACGTGCTGAGCAAGCTGTTTGACGATGCTGGCCTGATCCTGGTCGATTTCAAGCTGGAGTTCGGCCTGTTCAACGGCGAAGTGGTGCTGGGCGATGAATTCTCCCCGGACGGTAGCCGCCTGTGGGACAAGAATACCCTGGCCAAGATGGACAAGGACCGCTTCCGCCAGAGCCTGGGTGGCCTGATTGAAGCCTACGAAGAAGTCGCCCGCCGTATCGGCGTGAAGCTGGACTAATCGTTAAATAATGCCCCTCACTCTAGCCCTTTCCCGGTAGGAGAGTGCAGAGTAAGGGGCAAAGCATCGAACCGAGCCTCTCATCCCTCATTCACCACTTTCCAGAAAATTACTGCATTCCATCCGCCACGAACGCCTTATAATAGTAACCAGGGCAAGTTTCCTACGATTATTAAAAATCATCTCTGGAGTTTATTTATGCGTTGGCAAGGGCGTTGAGAAAGTGACAATGTCGAGGATCGCCGTGGGCAGTCTTCCGGTCTGGGCGGCGGTGGTGGTCCCCGGATACCTATCGGCGGCAAAGGTGGCCTGATCATTCTGGTAGTGGTGCTGGTTGCCGGTTACTACGGGGTAGACCTGACTCCGCTGCTGAATGGCGGAGATGTCTCCCCACAGTCTCAACAGCAAAGCGCCAGCATCAGTCCGCAAGACGATCAACTGGCCAAGTTTACCTCGGTGGTGCTGGCCTCTACCGAAGATAACTGGCAGGGGATCTTCAAGCAGATGGGGAAAAACTATCAGGATCCGAAATTGGTCATGTACCGGGGCGCGACGCGAACCGGCTGCGGCACCGGCCAATCGGTGATGGGGCCGTTCTATTGCCCGGCGGACGACACGGTCTATATTGATCTCTCTTTCTACCAGGATATGAAAACCAAGCTGGGTGCGGGCGGTGATTTTGCCCAGGCCTATGTGGTTGCTCATGAAGTGGGCCACCACGTGCAGAATCTATTGGGGATTGAGCGCAAGGTTCGCCAGATGCAGCAAGGGGCTAGCCAGGCAGAGGTTAACCGCCTGTCGGTGAAAATGGAGCTTCAGGCCGACTGCTTTGCCGGCGTTTGGGGGCACTACGCCGAGAAACAGCAGATGCTGGAAGCGGGCGATCTGCAAGCCGCGCTGAATGCCGCACAGGCGATTGGTGACGACCGTTTGCAGCAGCAAAGCCAGGGGCGAGTGGTGCCGGACAGCTTTACGCATGGCACCTCGCAGCAGCGTTATACCTGGTTCAAGCAAGGGTTCGATAGCGGCGACCCTAATACCTGCAACACCTTCGCCTCCCGTTGATATTACTCAGTGCCGGTGCCTAGGGCCCGGCACTCTGCTTTCAGGCCTCAATATTCATGTTACAAAAAATGCAACAACGCATGCAGCAGCAGGGTATTCGGCGGCTGTTGGTGATCAGCGGCGAATCGCAATGGTGCCGGGAGCAGGCGCAGCAACTGGCGGCACACCTGCCGGGTGACTGGCCTTGGGTCGGTAATGAGGCGCCCGCAGGAATCGATGCGTTGGGGAGTCACGCGGTCAGAACCTTGCTGGGGCAAGAGCGGTTGCATGCGGTGTTTGATGCGTTAGTAGGGCTGGACGTTGAAGCGCTGGCCCAGCTATGCGGGACATTACAAGCCGGTAGCTGGTTACTGTTGCTGGTGCCACCTTGGCAAAGCTGGCCGCAGCAGCCAGATAGTGACAGCCTGCGCTGGAGCGATTGCCCACAGCCGATCGCCACGCCCCATTTTATCCACCATCTGCAACAACAATTGCTGGCCGATAGCGAAGTGTCTATCTGGCGGCAAGGTGAACCCTTGTGCCTGGCTCCCTTACCATCACGGCCAGATTGGCAGGCTCCCCAGGGTGATCCGAGTGATGAGCAGCAGGCCATTTTGGCCCAGTTGTTGGCGGCCGAGTCTGGGATCTGGGTATTAACCGCTGCGCGTGGCCGAGGGAAATCGACGGTGGCGGGGATGTTAATGGCCAGCAGCCCGTTAGCCTGTTGGATCACCGGCCCGAGCCGCGCCGCTACCGACGTTGCCAGTGAGTGGGCCGCCGGACGGGCCCAGTTTTGGGCACCGGATGCTTTGCTACAGCATTGTGCTGAACATGGTGCAGAGGGTGTTGGCTGGCTGCTGGTGGATGAGGCCGCAGCGATCCCAGGACCTTTACTGCAACAGCTAATGGACTATTTTCCACGCGTATTACTGACAACAACGGTGCAGGGATACGAAGGAACGGGGCGCGGTTTTTTACTGAAGTTCTGCGCCACCTTGCCACAGTGGCAGCCGCTAAGCTTGCAGCAACCGATGCGTTGGGCAGCGGGCGATGCCCTGGAGCGGATTATCGATCATGCCTTGCTGTTCAACGAGGAACCGGTATGGGCAGTGGCCGGGCAGTCACCTACTATTGGTGCTATTGAGCAGGCAGAACTGTGTGCCGATCCTCAACGGTTACGACGTTTCTATGCGTTGCTCTGTAGCGCACACTATCGAACTTCTCCGCTGGATTTACGCCGCCTGATGGATGCGCCCGGGATGCACTTCAGTGCGGCATCGCTGGAGGATGAGGTGGTCGGGGCACTGTGGCTGGTGGATGAGGGTGGCTTATCGGTTGAACTGGCTCACGAGGTTTGGGCGGGGCGCAGAAGGCCACGTGGCAATCTGGTTGCTCAATCTTTGGCAGCACATAGCGGCCAATGGTGGGCACCCACTCTGCGTTCCCGCCGCATTACCCGTATCGCCGTGTTGCCGGAGTTACGCCAGCAAGGGATCGCCAGCCGGTTAGTGGAACAGCAAAAACGCGTCTCGCAGGGGGTGGATTTTCTTTCCGTCAGCTTCGGCTATACCGAGCCACTGTGGCGGTTCTGGCAATCTTGTGGTTTCACCCTGGTGAGGATTGGCAACAAACCGGACGCCAGCAGCGGCTGTTATAGCGCCATGGCATTGCTAGCTATTAGCGAGCAAGGGGAGGCGCTGTGCCATGCAGCGCATAAGCATCTGGCACGGGATTGGCGCTGGTTGCGGCAACGTAGCGACTTGTTGTTGGAATTCGACGATGATGCCGATCCACTATTAAATGAAGAAGATTGGCGCGAGCTGGCCGGTTTTGCCTTTGCCCATCGGCCCTTGGAGGCCAGCCTGGGGGCGCTACAACGTCTGTTGTTGACCAGCTCACTGCCCTGTGCGGTATTGCGCGCGCATTTGCAGCAACAACAAACCATGGCCCAGTGCGCTACCCAATATGGCCTGAGTGGCCAAAAAGCCTTGCTACGGCTTTGGCGACAAGAGGCTGGGCAGGCGTTGCAACAACTTAATGCGCAACATTGCCGTTACTGGCAGGAGTGGGCGCAGTCGTTGCAATAAATGGAAAGAGTTGTTCAATAAAACCCGATTTTCCTGATTTCTCCGCGGCGTATAGTAAGGGGTAGTTGCCGGGTCAGTCCCGGATGTATCTAACCTGAGGAGTCCACTATGAAACACTCGCATTTCGTTGTCCAAAGCCCCGCAACACCGGCAGAGCAACTGATACTGCTGTTTCATGGCGTGGGGGATAACCCGGTGGCGATGGGGGAGATTGGCAGTTACTTCGCCAAAGATTTCCCACAGGCCTTGGTGGTGAGCATTGGTGGCCCATTCGCTTTTGGTAACGGTGAGGGGCGCCAATGGTTCTCGGTTCAGGGGATCACTGAAGACAACCGCGCACAGCGTATTGCCGAAGTGATGCCAACCTTTGTTGAAACCGTGCGCTACTGGCAGCAACACAGCGGCGTGAGCTACGCGGGCACCGCACTGGTTGGTTTTTCGCAGGGTTCGATTATGGCTCTGGAAGGGGTGAAAGCCGAAGCCAAACTGGCAGGGCGGGTAGTGGCCTTCAGCGGCCGTTTTGCCCAGTTACCGCAAGCCGATTTTGGTGACAGCGTGGTACACCTGATCCATGGTGAGACGGACGGCGTTATTGCTGCGGAACATGCGCAAGCGGCTGAGGCTCAGTTACAGGCCGTTGGCGCAGACGTGACGTTGGATATTGAGCCAGGCGTCGGGCATGCAATCAGCTCGGGCATGATGAATGCTGCTCTGGAGCGTTTGCATTACTACGTGCCACAGCGCTATTGGGAAGAGGCGATGTTTGGTAAACGGGGCGATCTGATCGCCTTTAAATAAACAGCAGGGCGCTATGTGCGCCCTGAGGTTATGGCTTTTTCGGCCAGTCGTCTTCGTCGTCCCACTTGGCGTTGTTATCGCGGTGGGGCGGCAATTCAGGCTTGTTAGCCAGGAATTTTCGATGATCCAGGCGGCGTAATTCCTTGATCCCGCTAATGATAATGCCTGCCAATATCACCAGGATTATCCACCAGTAGTCAGCTAACCAATGCATGTTTACACCTTTCCTTCAGGGCGAACAAAACGCGAGAATATCGCGGGCAGATGGCTTGTGAGCCAAGATGCGCCAGCAACATCCTTATCTCGCCAGGCCGCCAGCAGCAGCTCGGGCGTCAGTAAATGCTCGGCCTCCTGCGCCAACGGGCGATAACTTAAATGCCAGGGTTCCATCGCCACTCCCCCCTGATCGGCGGTAAACGGGCGATAGAAACCAAACTCGGCCATATGTGCAGTCAACCAAAGATTGAGCGGATGGAAATAACCACCGGCTTCATATTCCCACGGCTCCAACTGTAACTTTTGCCCTTCTGGCAATAGCGACGGATCGTACACATCCAGATCGCTGCCCCAGTGATGACGGCTGGCACCCGGCAGGGCCGACCACCGCAAAATGGCTTCGCAACGCTCGGCGGCGGACAATGGCTGGATATCCATCGGCTGGCTATTATGATCTAATACTGGCCGCTCTCCGCAGAACTTGCCATTCCAGATCGCCAGTTGCCGGTCGAAATCGCGAAAGGTACTGGCCGGTTGCAGATCGAAGCCTGCCGCTTCAGCCGCCTGTTGCATGGCCTGAAAGGCCACCACCGCAGCGGGTTGCAGCCGGTGATTGCCGCTCAGTACGGTGAGATGCTCCGTCGAGCGTCCGGTGAGCATTTCTGCGCTGATCATGCGACCAGTTGCTCCATGATACGCTGATACATGCGGCTCAGTAACTGCAGATCGGCCGCATGTACGCATTCATTCACTTTATGGATGGTGGTGTTGACCGGCCCCAACTCAACCACCTGTGATCCCATCTGGGCGATAAAGCGGCCATCAGAGGTACCACCGGTAGTCAGCAATTGCGGAGTGAGCTCGGCATAGTGTTCCACCGCATTCACCACGGCATCGACCAAGGCACCGCGTGAAGTTAGGAAAGGTTGGCCAGACAGCCACCAATCAATGCTGTAATTCAGGTTATGGCGATCCAACAGTTCCTGCACCCGCTGCTTGATCAGGGTATCGGTCAGTTCGGTGCTGAAGCGGAAGTTGAACTGCACGAACATTTCACCGGGGATCACGTTGTTGCTGCCAGTGCCAGCCTGCACGTTGGCAATTTGCATGCTGGTTGGCGGGAAGAATTCATTACCCTGATCCCACTCAATGGTGACCAGTTCGTTTAACGCAGCCATAGCCCGGTGAACCGGGTTATCCGCCAGATGCGGATAGGCGACGTGCCCTTGAACGCCATGGATACGCAGATTGGCGGTGATCGAGCCACGGCGGCCATTTTTCACCACGTCTCCGACCCGCTCGGTGCTTGAAGGTTCGCCGACCAGGCAATAATCAAGGCGTTCGTTGCGAGCCATCAAGGCTTCGACCACCTTCACGGTGCCATGAGTGGCGCTGGCCTCTTCGTCTGAGGTGATTAGAAACGCCAGGCGGCCCTGATGGTTGGGGTTGGCGGCAACGAAGCGTTCTGCGGCCACCACCATGGCGGCCAGGGAACCTTTCATATCGGCGGCTCCGCGACCATAAAGCATGCCGTCGCGGATGACAGGCTCAAATGGCGGGTTATCCCAATTTTTCTCGTCGCCAGTTGGCACCACATCGGTGTGGCCAGCAAATGCCAGCGTGCTGCCCTGGCCGCGCCAGGCCCAAAAGTTTTGCGTATCGCCAAAGTTCATCGGTTCGACGGTAAAGCCAATCGCTTTCAGGCGGGCGATCATCAGCTCCTGACAGCCTTCGTCATGCGGACTGAGGGAAGGGCGCTTGATAAGCTGTTGCGCCAGTTCGATAACAGGGCAGATCATGAGTTAACCTCGGTAATAAATTGCTGATAGCTTTCGCTGCTGAAGCCTAGCAGGGCATGTCCTTTACCATCGTCCAGCAAGGGGCGTTTGATCATGGCCGGTTGCTCCAGCATCAGGGCGATGGCGGCATCGGCATTGTCGCAGGCATTGCGCTGGGCTTCATCCAGTTTACGCCAGGTGGTTCCACGGGTATTCAACAATGGTTCCCAGCCCAGGCGCGCGACAAAATCACGCAACAGCTGCTCATCCAGCCCGTCTGCGCGGTAGTCGTGGAATTGGTAAGCCACTCCTTGTTCTTCCAGCCAGCGGCGGGCTTTTTTGATGGTGTCACAATTTTTGATACCATAGAGCTTAAACAAACTTTTTTGAGCATCATCTTTCATGAAAAAATGTTACCTCTATATCAGGGTAAGTTCAGAGCAACAGATATCCGGCGATGGACTAAATCGTCAGGAATCGCTGCTCATCAAGTATTTTGAAGATAATGCCCCAGTGCAGGATTTCGATCCAGACTATGAGCTAATTATCGATGAAGGGCGTTCAGCATTCAAAGCTGAACATTTGCATGAAAGTGCAGGGCTAGGACGATTTTTCAAGCGTGTAAATGATGGTGACATAGCCAAAGGCTCGGTACTCATCGTTGAAAGCCTCGATCGGTTCTCTCGCGAAAACCCTTTCAAGTGTGTGGATTACATTTCTCAATTAGATCGTGCTCAAATCGAACTACATGATGTTGAGAAGCGGCTTATCATTAGTCGCAAGCACTCAAATAGCCTAACTTTTGCGACTATGATCGCTGAACGTTCTTACGAAGAGTCTTGTCTAAAATCTATTCGTATACGGAAAGGTTGGGACAAACGACGCAAAAAAGCGATAGAAGAAGGACAGTATATGATCAAAAACTGTCCAAAATGGATTGATGTGGTTGATGGAAGATATGTACTTAATGAAAATCATAGATTAGTACGTGAGGTTTTTGATTTATATCTTTCGGGAATACGTAGTTATACGATTGCACAACAATTGAATGCTGCTGGTAAGTTGATTGACCACAAAAAATGGGATAGTACTAAAATATGTCATTTGTTGAGGAATAAACGATGTAAAGGTGAGTATACATCTAATAGAACTGAGCGGAATTTTGACGATGATACAGTTGTTTTAACTACTGAAATATATAAAATATACCCAAAAATTGTCAGCGAGGAGGAGTTTGCGGAAGTTCAGAGACGATTAGCAAACCACAACTATATAGGCCGTGTGCGTAACGATTTGAAAAAAACAGTATTCAATAGTTTGTTAAAATGCTCTTTATGTGGTTCTGCATTAACAACTAGTAGTACTAATGGTTATACTTATATAAAATGTGATAACTCAAGAAATAAAAAAGGATGTGAGGCATTAATGATGCCATATATGCCTTTTGAAAAAGGTGTGCTAAAGTATGTTAAAGGCATTGATATTGAAAAAGTACTAAACAATCTAAGTGATTCAATTAGTGATATTGACATATTAAGGAGTGAAATTGTAGAGTTAGAGACTTACATCGAAACTTTCAGTCTAGGAATTGAAAAACTAAGACAACAAGGCCGAATGCCGAGTTTTGACATGTTGGATCAAAAATCTCAAGCAGAAGAAAAATTACAGAATACTAAAGAAAAACTTGCAGATAAGAAAGATACGGCAAATGTTACTAACATTGATTTTTCTGAAGATATACATGAAATTTCAAATATCATTGAGCGTTCAAAACTGGAGTTAGAACTACGAAAGGTCATAAAACGTATTGATGTATTACCGAATAAAAACTATGTCCTTGCTGATATTAATTATTATAATGATGAATGTATTAAACATGTTTTATTGATCAATAAGAAAAAATCCACAATAGAAGCTATTGGAGAAATTGAACAACAAGACGGATGGAGAACATATAGCTTCTCTGAAAATGAAAAACTAGTGTTTCAAGTGCAGTCTAAAGGTGATGTCTGGACGTTAAAAGCTAGTAAAGATAAAAATGTAGAAGAAATTCAAAAGTATATGATAATGATGGCTGGGCGAGAGCCTATTGATTTTGAGTATTATATCAATGAAGAATATATTGAATGGCTTGAATAAAGATATTGTCATTGAATGATGCTCCCGTAGGAATGCCTAAATATTAATAACAAAAAAGACAAAAGGCCGACTCACTGGAACGAATCGGCCTTTCTAAACTAATCAATATGGAGCGTGTGCAAATGAGTAACTCCACACCTATTTATAACAAGTTTAAGTACGTATCTGCTGAGTGTGGTTCAGGCAAAACCACAGCCATATGTAATATAATCAATAACAGCACTGAAAAATATATTGTAGTACAGAACACTCAAGAACTTATTAAGCAGACAGCAAAGCAACTTAATAACTGTGAGTATATTATTACGGATACAGTACCAAAAGATGAAAGTGTTATTAGTTCAGCTATTGAATTTCTCTCATCTGGAAGTAATAAAACATTAATCATAACAGATAAAACGTTTTTCAAAATCCCCTATGAATTGTTATCTAACTGGAATGTTTATATTGACGACGTGACTAATTTCCACTCTTTTCAGAACATAAATGAAGGTAGTGCTGAAATAAAAAACGTTATCCGTAATGATTTAATCCACAAAGTACAGTCATTAGATGAAAGAAACATGTATATTGCAGCTGAAAGAAATCCAAAAGTTGAGGGTGATGTAGTAAAGAACATTTTAAATCAACTTTCAGTATTGAATGATAATGATCTTTTTATAATGAATAATCAGTACTTTACCGATGAGGAAAAGGAACAACTTAATATTACCGCATGGAAAGATCTCAATAAGTACAAAAACGTATCAATTACTTTTCTTGGTGCTAATTTTGAAAAGTCATTGATCTATAAAGGCAATAAAGATCTCTTTGAAAGTACTGAACTTGAAGGATTACTGACACGAAAAACAGAACTCAAAGAGAGATTAAAAGTTTATTACTTCTCAAAAAATCATAAGCTATCAAAGACATGGAAAACTAACAACTCTGGCAAAGTACAAAAAATATACTCATTTATTGATGGAGAACTTGAGGGACAGGATTTCTACTGGACGAAGAATAAAAGCGATTCTCAGAGCCTCAAGAACGGCACAGAGATAAGCCCGGATGCCAGAGGATTCAACCAGTACCAGCACCTTATGACGTGCGTTTGGTTGGCTTGTATGCGTCCCTCTGAAACAGAAGCTAAACAGTGCGAATTGTTCTTTGAGATTGACGGCGAAGCAATACACGTTGCGAGGGAGTACGAAAGTTTACACCAGTTCGTACTACGAGGGATTTCGAGGAATTTCGACAGTACTGAAACGCAGACCGTTTATGTTTTTGATGAATGGCAGGCCAGATCACTTACGGATAACATTGAGTACATAGATCTCGGTATTGATGATGACGAACAAGGGCAGAGAGGCAGGCCGCAAGGCTCAATGAACAAGGAAAAGCGTTTCACTCTTGATGACACTAAAGCAACGCGTTTCAGACGCTGGGCTAAGGCACACACGGAGCTTGATTTTTATGCGTTCAGAGCGTTTCTTGCCAGTACTGCCAATGTAGATCTCAGTACTGAGGAAAGGGCAGCCATGTACGAGAAGTACGAAAAAGCTGTACAAAAGAAACAGAAATAGCCCCGCTTATTTGTCAGAAACACCATCATAAGATCAAATGTCGGAAAAATAACACCTTATAATGTATTTAGGTAATAAATTTCCGACATGACAAAGAGCGAAAGCGAGTTAACTGTCTGAAGTCAGGAGCGGCGAAGCAAGCGAACTGATTCGGGCAGTTAGTGAGAGTGCTCACGCAGTGAGTACTTGATAGCTATCCCATTGTTATAATTATATAAACGATTAAACAGTACCCGCAAGCGAGTACTGTTCGCTGGATTCGGTTCTACTGCTGCGTTCCCTTCGGTCACTGGCGGAGCGAACCAATCGCGTTTTTTGTTCTGTCAGTAAGTACATAACTGATTGTTATTTAATTACTTATTATACCAATAATGTCTTTGTATACTTAGCGGGGTATCTGCTGTTTCATTTACTGGAAAAGCACTATCAGTACTCTCCAGAGCGAACCCGATCCGATCAATTCCGCTCCATGATGGTGTTTCCGACAAGACGCACAGGAAGCCCCTCAAGGTGAAGTAGCTCAAAACAGCACTCAGGCATCGAACCAGTCAGAAAACGCCTCAGAAATGCACGAGAGCGTTAAATTACAGATGATTCAGTACTACCAGTACTTCCCCTAGGACGTCAAAGGAGGATAGTGAATCCTGATTGACGATCATCGCACTGTATTTGGTGTTATCGCTGCTCAAATTATATCCTTCAGGGATTACCTGAACTCGCTTGTACAGGTAGTTGCCTTCTTTGTGGAGTACTACCACTTTCCCGTCTTTTAGCTGTTTCTGCCTCTGGTTTAAAAGCAAGACGCTACCAACCATGAATGTTGGCTCCATTACGTCAGTCTTAACGCGAAGGGCTGAGAGGTTTGCCCTTTTATCCAACAAATCGGGGAAAGTACTTGAATCCAGTAAAAGGAAATTATCGCTATCAATAAAAGGTATTTTCAACAGTTTTTCGGTTTGGTCTGTACTTATTGCTTTTGTTAGTTCCTTGCCAGTAGCTAACCATTCAACTGAGACGTCACCAGCTTTAGCAAGAAGTACAAGATTCTCAAGCGTAGGGCTTGATACGGCTTGTAGATAGTTGTGGACAGTACTGTACCCAATGCCTGCTTTTTTGGCGAAATCTCGCCCTGAACCAGAAGGTACTATCGATTTTAGCCTTTCGCTGAACTGTTCAACGCTTTCTTTTTTGCCAGCCATGCACAACCCACCACATTAAAAGGAACTTTGTTCCTCATTTTTATTTGACGAATTCCTTTTAATGATCAATCATGTTCTTAATGTTAGTAACGAGTGGTCATTATGAGTATTCACAACGAGTTAGAATCTCAGATAAAGGAGCAAAATGCCAGTACTGAGAACTGGCATAGAGCGGATATCTTGGCAGCTATCAAGAAACGAGGGAGAACACTGGCACAACTTTCAAGGGATAGCGGGTTACACGAAAGAACATTGTACAACACATTGGATCGGCATTGGCCGAAAGGTGAAAAGATCATTTCTGATTTTATCGGTGTACCCGTGAGCACAATCTGGCCTGAACGTTATTAAATATTGACGATAAAAGAGGATATATAGTGGCGAACTATTTTACGATTACATGCCCACATTGCGGCAGTACTACAACCGTTCAGACAGGAGTATCTAAAAGTGGTACTGGAGTTGGTCAATGCCGGAATTGCTCGAAGAACATCAAAGTAACCGTGGATGGCAAAGGCAATGTGATAAAAGTTAGTTGATGTATATTCAATTAATCTTTTCATTCGGAAAAACATGGCTTAAAAGGGAACGACATGATTGGTTTGGTTGTTATTATTATCTGTATAATTATTTCAGCATTTGGCTATAAGAAGATCGCTAGTAGTTGCCGTAAAAAAGGGCGTGGTAGTGTTCGAACTTTTTTTACCGCATCGATATCGAGTGTCTTTCTATTCATTATCACAATGGGTATAGGTGTTGCTAATTTCTTCCCCAGAGATAAAAACTCGAATATTGTAGATGTACCTAAAGTACCAATGATTAAGTGGATAACTTCTCAAAACATGGAACAAGTACATACATTAATCGATAAAGATTTAAAAGAAAACCCTGAACTGACACGAAAAATACTCAAAGAGATATCCTTATATACGAAAGATTCTGTCGAAAGGACTGTCGCAGAACTCACTTATATCAAGTATGGAGTAGGAATGAATGAATACGAACCTATTTTAAAAACCACCTCTTGTTTTATGGATTTTAAAAATGGTATGCAGAGAGCCCACTCAGTTTATTCAAATGAAACAAGAAACTGGCAATCTTTAAATGACTTTAAAAGAGATATTGGTAACGGTTCCATACTACAAGCGGAAATTGACTATAGAGAGCGATTCAATAAAGAAAATATGGCTACCCAACGAGTACTGCAAGATAGGTTCGAAGTATGTGAATACAATACTGCACAATCTATGAAAAATCATTTAACAAGACAGCGACCCGTTAGTGACTAGTACAGAGAGTTTATCAAAATGAAAAAATACTTAGTTGCTTCACTAATCCCGCTATCATTCAGTACATTAGCGGCAACCGTGCCTGATGGCAAAGTTCAAAAGCCGTTCACTAATGATAATGAAGTTGTTTGCCTAAAAGAGATCCAACAGCGTATGACCTCCATCCTCAAGGTTTTTGAAGAGGAAAACGGCGTTCAGTACAAATACAATGTTAAATCTGGTTTATCGTATAGGGATACTGTAGGACTACGGTTACAGATCAATCGTGTGGATTCGGGATTGAATGTGCGTGTAGCCGATCTGGATTACTACTGGTTACAGGAACGAGGCAGTATGTGTGAGCCAGAGTACATGGTACTGGATCGCTCTCAATGAATACGGTGTTAAACAAGGCCGTGAAAGCGGCCTTTGGGGCTTTATTTCTGAGGATAACTTGCTGAAGTGAAACTGTCTGCCATCAGCATCATTTGATTTCCTCTTAATGGAACGAAGGGAAACGCAACATAGTCTAAATTACCTTGAGTCATATTAAAATATAATTTTTTGTCATCTAATTTTAATTTAGATGCATGTGCTGGATATGTACCTTCACCTTTAAATGTAACTAAAAAACCTATAGGGAAGAAATGCATGCAACTGCAATGACATAAATGACCATTATTGAAAATTGAAGTTACCTGAGCCGTTATCTGTGTCCTGTTAGGATAAAACCAATAATAGAAATCATGGGTATCATCTATATTATTATTATCGTCTAAAACAAATTTCCTTAATGGTGTGTAAAATTCACTATCAATGGGACCCTTTTTGCAAACTTCTATAGACGTTGCTGCAAGAAGGTGCCCCACCATTGCTCGTAAGAATGGTGTCGCATTGAAAGGTGTTGAAATAATATTTCCGTAAAAATGAACACCAGTTAAATATTGCTTAATTAAATTTAGATAGTTCTCGATGGGAGCCTTGATCTCATGATCCAGATTGCCGAGTATGTTGCCATTACAATTCTTGCATATGGTTTTGAATGTCGCTCCGGCGTGGGCATTTATAGGTTTTATTTCATTAGAGGAATAATGTTCAGATACAGTTTTTTGAAACATTGGTTGAATAGTTGTTGCACAACGAGGCGGCACATGATCCTTACTCAATTGACCATAAGAACCGCAAATGACGCAATGTCCCTCACTAATTCTTGCATGTCTCAAACGTTCGGAAATTTTACCCATAAGAAACCTCAGAATAATAATCTTGACTGATTATATCTCAAATGGATAACGTATGCATTTCATCCTTCATTTCCTTTACAGCTTCGCGTTTAAGAATGTGTCTATGGTACTCGCCTTTAGAGCACAAAATAATCGAAAGCCGGATCTCCTGATTTTTGACAAAAAAGTTAAAGGGATCGTTTACTCGGATAAAAGTACAGTCAGTATTTTTATGTACGACAAAAAATGTGATTGAGATTATTAGAGTAGTTTTTAAATTATCATTCATGCATAATTAAAAAAATAATTATTAATTTAATTAGTGTTTGTTTGTGTGGAGTAAGTAAGATCCGCCAACAAGTAATTACTTGCTGGCGGGTTTGTAATTTAAAATAATTCAATTAAGTATCTTTTTAAATTGAAGTTCATAATGATGCAAGGTGTCCGGTTTGAGATAATAATCAGGTTTTAGCTTGAACTTATTAAAAGCTATTGATTTTATCATACTAAAATCAGCCGTGTTATGGTCGATGCCGGAAGATATTTTATATGCGTGTGACAATATTTGAAGGGACATATATTCATAAAAATGACCTTGAATTAGGTTTATATAATTAATTTCCGTAGCCGCAATGAGTTTTTTTATATTATCATCACCCTTTACATCTTTTGGGAATTTTGCTAGTAGTCTTTTTATCTCGTGAAGCGATAATGGAAAGTTCGAATTCACTTCATATCTAAATCCTTTATCTCCTCCCTTTTTGCTTACAGGGAAAATGCCATTGCAAAAGTAATGTGATATTATATTTGCACGATTTATTATACAAAGTCTTTTAATTGATCGATTATATTTTTCACTTATTATTGTATGAGCGGTGTTAGAGTCAAGACTAATTGTTTCTATTGTTTCAGAACATAACTTCGGTGACCAAAAGTCATTTTTCCAACTATAACCATGCGTTACTATTAATTTATCTGCATTTACGCGAGAAAATAAAATCCCATCATAATCACGATCAATAATAGCATAAGAGTTACTTATATTTTCTCTCTGGATGTTGTCATGGTAGTCAAGAACATTTTCCTTACAACCAACTATTTTTATTTTTACCTTTTTGTATGGCGAAAGGATTTTGAAAAGAGAAGTGTAAAAAATCACATCAGGTATTTTTTGTTCATCGATATTTTCAGTACCGTCCTTACCAGAGAGTCTACCCTCAATATAAACGATAATCTCGGCATCATAAAAGTGTCGATAACTTTTTAATCCACTTGCTGTTCTTGTGAAGGTCATAGAATTATCTTCTCCATATCAATTATGGCATCTTGATTAATACCAACAATATCTGGAGAGTGCGTTGCGAAAATTATTTGAGCATTAGGATTTAATTTTGTTATGGCTCCTGTTAATTGTTCTTGCCAAATTACGTGCAGTGAGAGCTCAGGTTCATCGGCTATATATATGACTGATTTTGAGTGTTGTAATAGAGTTTCACCAAGAATAATTAGTAATTGCTTTTCTCCTGAGGATAACTCATCTAAACCTATTGGTCTCTTATCTTTCGTCATAACTATCAATTCATTTTTGTCAGAGACTGAAAAACTTTTTCTCCCTCCAAACATTGAGTTTAACAAATTGATGAAATTATCTCGTGGTCTAAATATTTTTGATTTTTTTGCCTGCAATAATTCATAGTCAGCAACAAGAGTATGTGCTCGCCAAGAGTTATAAATTACAGAGAAATCATCAACCGCAATACCTTTTAAATTATCTTTATTTCTTATTTTCTCTAATCGAGCGAAGTGATCATTTAATTTCTTTGCATATGATCTATTTTCAACGCCTAATACCTCGAATACTTCAATCAGTGTTTTTCTTTCATTTTCAATATCAATAGATGACGAGAATTGAAAAATTGCGTTTGCTCCCTCATTATTAATAAGGGCGAGAAAACTTTGTTTCTGAAATTCAATAGTATGATCAGAAAACTGTTGCGATAGAACAGAGAAATATCTTACGAGATCGTTGTTTAAATTGACAATCTTGTGATCTATTGTGGATGTGGCTCTTTTCTCTATATCTCTATCTCTATCTCTTATATATAAATTATCGGCCCTATTAACTGATAACCAAGAAACCTTTATTAAATCTTCTAATGTTGAGCTTATTTCATGTACGCTGGGTGAATCATATCCAGAAAGTTTTCTTTTATATGCTCGCATACCATCTTTTGATTCAAAGATAATACGATCAAATCTGGAGTCGAAACTTGATATGATAGGCGTCTCTTTTACAGCTTTTTTTATTTCATAAGTTAATGTGTCATCACTAAAGGCTGAGTTTTTTGATACGCGTATACTTGGTCGACGAGATCCTCCTACCTCTTTTAATTTTATTTCAATGCTACTGAATTCAATTCTTATTAACTTTTCAATATCAATAGTTAATGCTGCTGCAAGCAAATTTATAAGGGTTGTTTTACCTGTTCCGTTGACACCGATAATAAAATTATTTTTATCGTTAATCGCAATGCTTATATCTTGGTTTCCCCACAAACCTATTACATTAACATTCGTTATTATGTTCATATATACCTCAATTTCACATCCATTGTTTTTACATTTGTACCAGCTTAATATTAAACAATTCTAATCTTCTAGTAAACTTATCAGATTAGCTATTTTTGATTAAAAAAGCGACACAGGAAGCAGGACTACGTAATACTGGCGGCAAGCTAACTGCTAAACGTCTATCCTTTGCGGTCTCGTTTGGGTAGTCCCTTGTGATACTCAATTTTGTTGTCTCGTTTAGTATCATTTATACATTGATTGGATTTAAATGATACTGTATCATTCAGGTGATTCAAATGATACTGACTAAGAGTGAGGGCAAGGAAATGATTTTTGGTTATGCTCGTGTATCAACAAAGGATCAGAACCTTGAGCGTCAGTTGGCAGTACTGGAACCTGTTTGCGACAAAATTGTCACAGAGAAAGAATCAGGCAAGTCCACCAGCGAGCGACCTGAACTGTTGAACCTGCTTTCTCACCTTCGCGAAGGTGACTCCCTCATTACTCATTCTATCGACCGTCTAGCACGTAATACCCGCGATCTATTGGAAATGATTGATAACCTCGTAGCTCGCGGGATTACTGTGCAGTTCCTTGCGAATTCAATGAGCTTTGATAACTCCCCACAATCCCGTCTGATCCTAACCATGATGGGAGCCGTCGCAGAATTTGAGCGGGGCATGATTGCATCACGCCGCAACGAGGGGATTGCCCTTGCCAAAGAAGCCCGTAGGTATAAGGGCAAGCAAAAGAACAACGAACTACATAGAAAGATTATAGATATGTTACAAACCGGAAAGAACACACCAGACGAGATCGCAAAGTTGTGTGATTGCGGCAGGGCTACAGTGTTTCGCGTGAAGAAAGAAATGCTTGCAGTACTAACAGTGTAGAAAACTGATATAGCAGAAGGGGGTAAGGAAAGAAGCCATCCGCTTTAGTACTGTAAGAATCCTTTCGATATCCTAGGTGGTAAAAAAGAGGCCATAGAGCCTCTTTTGTATTTGTGCTGTTCTACATAACAGATTGTTTTTAATGGTTAAAATTATTTTCTTCTATAGTGAAAGAAAACTTTGTTTAATATTCAATGTATTTTGATGCCGAACATGGTCAGCGAGGTGTGCTGCGGTTTGTCTGTCATGGCGTAAAAGCTACCTTTTAATCGTCAAAATCTGTACTGAGTGGCACAAGAGTAGATCACTAACTTATACCGCACGGTGATAGCACAGATAATGCGGGAAAACGGGGTATAGATCCAGACGGGGAGGGGGTTATCATGCAGATGGAGAGTTTTGGTTTGTAAGGGCCATGAGTCTGTTTTGCCAATCCTTGGTATGGTTGCGGTTAAAACCGCCTCTGTAAAATAATAGGGTGAACCTACAGCTTTAATCAGCGTCAGTAACACTGGATGAATTACATTCATAATATATGGGTAAATGGTTTCTTTACATTGATTTTGGTGATGTGTTGGCGGTTTTTAATGATCGCATCATTCTCTTTACGCTTGATTGTTTATGGTAGAGGTGTTAAAAACCATTTGTTTTGTATATAATCTGAGTCTTATATGATGTTTGCGTAGTGACTTTATAAAAAAGGAGTTTGATATGGCTAATGACATTTTTCTAACTCTGAAAGGTGCAAAGCAAGGGTTAATTACTGCGGGATGCTCCACTAAAGATTCAATCGGGAACTTATACCAGTCTGGACATACAGATCAAAGTTATCTTTATCAACTAAGCCATTCAATCAGTAGAGAGCAGCACGTTAATCATCACCCATTCGTTATCGTTAAACCAATAGACAAGTCTTCGCCTTTGATTGGTATTGCAATATCTAACAATGAACGCTTGGATGCTCTTATCGAGATATATAGAACCAACCAGAATGGTGGGCGTGACTTATTTTACTCCATCAAACTGACTAACGTAACGATTATGGACGTCAACATTTTTTACCCTAATTCATCAACCCATAATGAATCACAACCACAAGAGAATATATCACTGAAGTACGAAAGCATTTCTTGGCAGCATCACATTGCTGGAACCAGTGGCTATAGTATTTGGGATGATAGAGTTTACTAATGAAAAGAGTAAAAAGTGTTGATAGACTCCTTTTGGAGTCTTATTTCACTAGGGGTGAAATAAAAAAAATAAAAAATAATGCTAATGTTTTTCAACTCGATATTCTATATTCAGTTAGAGATATAGGTAGAAGAACCTTCAGAGCAAGTATCATCTTGGGGGTAATACTAACTATTTTCACAATTGGAACAGTTTCCAAAGATGGTGTTTTTGGTTTTGGAATTATAGTTCTTATGTGCTTTATGGTTGTAATACCTTCTTATTTCCTAACACCAATGAGGCTTTACATTAAATCTTTGTATTTTTTCGTGAAAGATAGAAAAAATGGAAAGTGCAAATGAGGAATTAATTTGCATTTTTGTGTAGGTCACATATTTCCTAGTGAGCTATTTCATTACTCCCTTTATAGTAATAGCATCGCTCACTATCTCCAATGAGAGTGAGAACTTCCCCATGATTTTAAAGCCAGCAACCGAATCGTTATACATGGCATAATATAATCTTTCAGTGTCTGGTCCTCTGCCACTTATACCTAACCAGCTTCTACTATTTGGTACTACTACCTTGCCAAATAAAGCTTTTAATGAAAGGGACAGGTCTATGCCTGCATATAGAATATCGCCACCACGTTCACCATAACCTACGTTGGTAGATGCCCAGCGATATAGGTCTCTTAAGTAACCTGTATTTTCCTCACCCGTGAAGAAAAATTGTAAGTTTTCGTAGACGTTATTCGCTCCATGACAAATAAGTAAAACGCCCGTAACACCACTAACGAAAGTGACTTCTGATGCTAGCACCATAGCTAATCCAGAGGCCACTTGTGATAGTCCTGCTACAACGCCGATTGCTTTAACAACATATGTGTATACGCCGTTTTCTTTTTTTATTTCCAAATATACAGCTCTGGCCACCTTGTTAAGTTGTAACGACTCATACTGCATTCTTAAAGAATCATGCTCAGCTTTTAGACAGAAAAATGCATTGCGTTGCCCTTCTTGAGTCGTTGCTGTACGGCAAGTCGATATATGATGATTTATCAGATCATCAATTTCTTTTTGAAATGAAAATCTTGATTGTGCATTCTTTAGATAAAAAGCAGATGCTCTGTTAGCCAAACGACCTAACTCATGAGAGTTTGCGAGTGCCATCTCAAGGTAGTAATTTTTTGTTTGCTCACGAAAACCAAAATAATTATCCATATAAAACAAATCCCTTTGAAATAAAAAAGTGTGATCATTATATCGTGCTTACTTTAATTCGCTTGTTAATGATAGCAATCCCTACGAAAGTGATCAAATGTAGCTACTTTGCTTGAGTGATGGGGGGCGGAATGAGAATACCTCCGTAGCTATGATGGAAAGTTAGTGTAACGCACAGGGAATGTTGATGCCGAACATGGTCAGCGAGGTGTGCTGCGGTTTGTCTGTCATGGCGTAAAAGCTACCTTTTAATCGTCAAAATCTGTACAGAGTGGCACAAGAGTAGATCACTAACTTATACCGCACGGTGTTAGCACAGATAATGCGGGAAAACGGGGTATAGATCCAGACGGGGAGGGGGTTATCATGCAGATGGAGAGTTTTGGTTTGTAAGGGCCATGAGTCTGTTTTGCCAATCCTTCGGTATGGCTGCTGTCAAAATAGCCTTAATAAGCGTTTCTGTAAAATAATAGGGTTAACCTACAGCTTTAATCAGCGTCAGTAATACAGGAAAAATTACATTGATAAGGCATAGGGAAATGGCTTTTTATATTGATTTTGGTGATGTGTTGGCGGTTTTTAATGATGGCATTATTGTCTTTACGCTTGATTGTTTATGGTAGAGGTGTTAAAAATAATTTGTTTTGTATATAATCTTGAGTCTTATATGATGTTTGCGTAGTGACTTTGTAAAAAAGGAGTTTGATATGGCGAATGATATTTTTCTAACCTTGAAAGGTGCAAAGCAAGGGTTAATTACTGCGGGATGCTCCACTAAAGATTCAATCGGGAACTTATACCAGTCTGGGCATACAGATCAAAGTTATCTTTATCAACTAAGCCATTCAATCAGTAGAGAAAAGCACGTTAATCATCACCCATTCGTTATCGTTAAACCAATAGACAAGTCTTCGCCTTTGATTGGTATTGCAATATCAAACAATGAACGCTTGGATGCAATTATAGATATATATAGAACCAACCAGAATGGCGGGCGTGAGTTATTCTACTCCATTAAACTGACTAACGTTACGATTATGGATGTCAACATTTTTTACCCTAATTCATCAACCCATAATGAATCACAACCGCAAGAGAGTATATCATTGAAGTACGAAAGCATTTCTTGGCAGCATCACATTGCTGGAACCAGTGGCTATAGTATTTGGGACGATAGGGTTTACTAATGGAAAAAATAAAAAGTGTAACCAGACTCCTTTTGGAGTCCGGTTTTACAAGAAAAGAAATAAAAGAACTACAGGAAAAATCCAAATTTTTTGGAATAGACTTGGCATTTGGTGCTAAAGATGTTGGTAAGAGAATGCTAAAGGCTACTATAGTAATTTTTAGTTTATTTTTAGCATTCGCAGCTGTAATTTATATAAAGCAGACATTAAAAACTGTAATTGTATTCTCTGCATTCCTTGCTATGTTATTACTGTTATCCTGCTTTCTAACTAACATTCCTCGATATGCAAAGTCGATAATTTTTTATTTTAAAAGCGATAAATGACTCCCTATAAATTATCCCATATTCCACTGACGGTAACCATATCACCCGTGATTTCTAATCCTAATGAGAGTTTACCCATTGTTTTTATAGTCATTAATAGATCATCATCAATTACATCATAAAGTTTTAATGTGTCTGGGCCATTTTCATAATTCATTAGGCTCCTATAATCAGATACAACTTTTTTGGTAAAGAATAAGCCATGAACTGATAATGCCAAATCAACACCACCATAAACAATATCTGCTATCTTATTATCATATCCGGATTTCTTAGCAATAATTCTATATAGATCCCTTACAGGGCCAATGTCATCCTCCCCATTTATTATAAAATAACCATTCTCATATATATTGTTAAACCCATGGGACACTAATAAGAAACCAGCTATATTACTGCCCCTTGAGCTAAGAATAGATGCAGCGCCAGCCACTACTTGTGAAACGCCAGCAATAAGTCCAATCCCTTTTACTACATAGATCAATATGCCGTTATCATTGGTTATTTCGATGTAGATTGCTTTTTTTACACGGTTTAACTGTAATGATTCGTATTGTTGCTGTAACGAGTTTTTTTCGGCTCTTAAACATACATATGCGTTCCGTTGCCCTTCTTGAGTCGTTGCTGCATGGCAAGTTAAAATATAGCGATTTATCAGGTCATCAATTTTTTTGAAAAGAAAATCTTGATTGTGCATTTTTGACGTAGAAAGCAGATGCTCTGTTAGCCAAGCGACCTAACTCATAAGATTCAGCAAGAGCCATCTCAAGGTAGTAGTTTTTTACTTGTTCACGAAAACCAAAATAATTATCCATATAAAACAAATCCCTTTGAAATAAAAAGCGTGATCATTATATCGCGCTTACTTTAATTCGCTTATTCATGATAGCAATCTCTACGAAAGTGATCAAATGTAGCTACTTTGCTTGAGTGATGGGGGGCGGAATGAGGATATCTCCATAGCTATGATGGAAAGTTAGTGTAACGCACAGAGAACGTTGATGCCGAACATGGTCAGCGAGGTGTGCTGCGGTTTGTCTGTCATGGCGTAAAAGCTACCTTTTAATCGTCAAAATCGGTGCTGAGTGGCACAAGAGTAGATCACTAACTTATACCGTACGGAGATAACACAGATAATGCGGGAAAATGGAGTTTAAATACAGACAACGATGTGCTCATCATTGACAGAGAAAGGTTTGTATTTAAAGGCCAATAAATACAGAATACGCTGGTTTAGGCAAGTTTTTACTCGTTTGTTAGCGTGGAAGGTAAAACTCCACTCAGTACTTATTACTGAATTGTTCGACCTGTATCGCAGTTAGCGAAAGTTACAGTATGGTACAGGTTTTTATACTGATACTATGTGGTTATTGTACATAAATGACTATTATGATGAATGCTTATTTCTAAAAAAATATAATTGAAACTTTAGGTTTTGCTTGTTATATAGTAATCAATTAAGTTAGCATAATAGAATGCCAGTCACAATAAGATACCAATAATACTATGAAAATCAATGAATTAATTTTGAAGAATGGATTCACTTACCAAGAGCTACTAAAATTAAAAAATCAGTATAGGGATAAAAAGAATGAAACCTATGGGAAAGGAGTAAAAACAACTGATGATGAATCATTAAAAAACTACATTCTGCTAGTTTCTGAGCTATGCGGTGGAAATATGATATTTCTTTCCTCTGTTTTTTTTGTGATGATGTTTGGAGCTTACTTCTTTAGTGATGATATAAAGCAGGCTATCTTCTATTTAGTACTGTTCGTTATTTTTATTATGTTTTATATCTGGATTAATAGCAGAGGAATGAAGCTAAGTCTCTTGCTAACAGCAAAATTAGTTAGACTTCGATTTCGTATGTTCTTATATCGAGTGCTGCCGCCAAAAGTAGAATATGTTGATAAATGAATTTTGTTATTCATCATTCAGTTCGTATGTACCATCAAAAAATAAAATCTTTGCTTTAAAAACGGATGTACCTACTATGAGAATTCTCATTGGAGTACCTTTACCATCCTACTTAGGTCTATAATCAGGTTTGAGATTTCTGAACATCATGCTGGTGCCAGGCTTTTCAAACAATGCACTTGTTGCGAGTTTATCACCATGGTTCTTCAAAACTAAGCCGCGATATCCTGCATACGCAGTTATAGTAAAATCAACGGTACTATAAGCTAAATCACCATAACTTTTAAGTTTACTTGAATGAAGCCTACGACCAAGATTGGCCATCAATGCACCACCCACAGCTTGACCTGTACCGGTGGCGACTCCCCAACCTATTTTTGCATATTTTATAATTCCCTAGTATTCGTATATATCAGTAATAAGACACTTTTTATAATTACCTTGTCTTAAAATTTTATATTATCGACTATCTGAGGGCGGTGTTTAATATCGTTACTCATGCTATCCATACGCCAGGCTTATTAGGAGTCACTATTTAGCTGTTTGATGTTCAACGTACATACCCGCTATTTTGTAACCGCTCCAGCGCGCTTCCATCGGCATACACCATGCCGGTAGTCAGATCGTGGAAGCCATATCGCTTATAAAATGCCAATTTGTCCGGCACCGAATAAATAAACACTTTACCTAACGGGGCCAGATCTTGCATGACGCAATCCATCAACTGCTGACCATAACCTTGCCCTTGAAAGCGCGGATGGATGGCGACATCGGCCAGATAAGCTACCGAGGTCATGTCACTGATGGCGTGAGCGGTGGCCATCAGCTCTCCCTCAATAAAGCCCCAATAGCAGAATTGGCTATTTTGGTACACCTTCTGTAAGACCTGCGTATCACGCTCACCCAGCCCGGCAGCGGCCAGCAACTCGCCTAACTGTCGCCAGTCGATATTACATTTACGCGGATCGGTGATGATCTCCATAATTTTCCCCTCAGCCAATACGATCCAAATCCGCAGCATATTGCTGGATAGCACGCTGGTAGCTGCTGATTTCCGTATGCGCAGAGGTTTCAGCCAACAGGATCAGCAGATCCGCCACCGCCTGTTTGGTTTCCCCCAGATTGTAGAGCGTCATGGCGCGGAATAGCGTGATCTCTTTGGCCTGCGGGAACTCGTTTAGCCCGTCGTCGAAAGCGGCTAGCGATTTCTGATATTCCCCCAATGCGCGATAGGTGCTACCCAGACCCAACCAGGCTTCCTGGCGTAACTGTGCAGGTAGGCCGTGCTGCAAGGCGGCGAGATAGCAGGGGATCGCCTGCTGCTCAAAGCCTTGCACATCGTAAAGGCACGCCAGCTGGTAATGCAGCTTGCCATCCAACGGTGCCAGTTGCAGCATCTGTTGGGCCAGCTCGGTGGCTTCCGGGTAGCGGCCTTGCTGTTTCAACTGCTCGATGGTGATACTCGAAGACATGATTTTCCCTTTCAACGGTGTTTTGCTAAATCCTGCATCAACGTTACTCCTCTACTATTCATCCGCAAAGAAATAAAAATCTGGATAGATTTTCAATGAGTTTGAAATGGTGCATTCACTCATGCTGATGGATAATGCCCTATAGTTAATCAAGTTTTTCTTGATGGCAACACGTGATATTTTTCACAAAGAATGCCTGCGTGAATACCAGTGAGTAAAAAATGACAACCCACGTTCCATCGTATGTCCGACAACTTTTCACCCTGCTACTATGGGGGATAATCTATTACCTCGCCGGATTGATCTCATTAAAATTTGACGATCCCGCCTCGCCGATCGCAATCGTGTGGTTTCCCTCTGGTGTTGCGGTTGCCGCCTTTCTTTTGACCCGCTGGCGCAGTTATTTAACCCTGTTCGTCATTTTGACGTTGGCGAGCCTGTTGTTGAGGGACGGCTGGCAGCATAACCCACTGATATCACTGACCGATGCTGTGCTATCCATGCCAGCCAACGTAGCGATCGCCTGGGCAGTTCGCCGCTTTGCACGGCTTAATGACGATCTGCATACTATTTTAATCTGTATCACTGCAACCTTGGTCTTCAGCGGGTTGGATGCGCTAATTATTGGTGGGGGTTATGCCCTAATCCACCAGCAGCCTTTGTTTAGCTTGTTCTGGCAGAACTTTATCGCTGATGTTACCGGCATTATCTTTGCCACAACCGTGATTATGGGGTTTGTCAATCGGCGCTTGGAACCTGCCAGTTGCAACCTGCAAATGGGTCTTCTGGGAGCGGCACTTTGGCTGCTGCTGTGTGTTTCGATCTGGTTTATCTTTGGCTACCCCTTTCTCTGGCTGCAACACAACGCTGCGGCACTCTATTTTGCCTTGGCATGTCTCCCCATTATTCTGGCTATTATGCTTTCAGTTGTCTGGGGGAATCGAGGGGGATCTCTCGCGCTTCTCACTCTTGGGTTGGGAGTAATTTATTATACCAATCATCAGCACGGCCCCTTTTTTCTAAAGGGCTTACATCTCAATGAGTCTCTGTTATTAGCCTTGAGCTACCTTTCCGCGACGGCGTTGTTGATCGTGTTTATCAGGGTGCTGAAGCACTCGACCAACAGTTTTAACCCAGATACCGGCCGGATAACCGGCAAGGGGGTGATTTATAGCCTCAATCCGCGGACCGGGATTTTGCACTGGGAAGATGAGCCAGGCAGTTTGTTTGAGCAGAAGGTTCCCAGCAAGCTGGACACGATAGATGACGTGATGCAATGGATTCACCCGCATGATCAAGGCAAGCTGCGTGACCATTGGCTCCTCAATGATAGTCCTCAGCCCCGTCCCCCGTTGGTATTCCGTATCCAGATGCCACAGGGAGAGTGGCTGACGTTGGTGGATAACAGCTGTGCCCTGCTGAATGAGGAAGAACAGAGCATTATCGTCGGCAACTGGCAAGCAAGCCATTATCACCAGGACAGTTAAATGAACCTATTATTTACATATTGTGGAGAGTTGCAGCAGTGATCCAGATTGCCCTGTTATTATTCGGCGTTGATTTTGTGCGCTCCAAAGCCAAATTTTTGGGCGTAATCGGGATTATCTGGGGGCTTATGGGGATCGGTATCTTTATCGATGGCCTTGATGGCGTGCTCTATTTTCCCTTACAGGTTTTTGGTGCCCTGATGCTTCTGGAAAGCCTGGTCACGTTGAGTATTGCCTCCAGCGGGGTTGGGGCGCAGAAAGCGGTGCTTTATTTCAAGGGCGGGATCTTTTGCGTTGTCGCTCTGTTGATCCTGGCGAACAAACCCTACAGTAATTTGCTACTGGCAATCATATTCGGTTTCTCCTATTTCGTTATTGGCTTGTTTATGATCGCTTCTGCCTGGATCGTGCGGTTTCCGCGCTGGAAGAATGCGCTGGTCAGCGGCATTGCCCAGATACTGTTCGCCATGCTCATATTTAGCCCCTATCCGGTGCACTATAAGGCCACCATATCGTTTTTCCTGGGTACATTGATGGTTGTCAGTGGCATCAATATCTTGCAATTAGCCAGGCGGGCCAACCTTTTAAGGGACGGCACCTCGGTGTTTGAATTGTTGGTTCCTACCGAGATATTTTACGTCTTTGGAAAGAAATCGGCGGCTCGGCCACCCGAGGTGGTTGCCCCCACCATTGATTTCAAACAGCCTTTGACCGTCCATATCTGGACCCCGGAAGGAACGGCGAGTGCGGCCCCAATCCCCCGGCCAGTCATTAATCGCTATATCGCGGCGGTGGATGCTCAAGGGGTTATCTCTACCGGACATGCGGCATTAGAACTGGTACCGAGCGTCTATATCAGCCTGTATCCTGCGACAGATATTGATCGTTCCCCTTCAGAGTTTCTCAATGTGTTGAAGGCGACGCGAGAAAATGACGTGCCCGGCACCTTCCAGCCGGACTATCTTACCGAGGCGACCAACTGGTGCGATTCGAATCGGCAGATCCAGTTTCACCGTTATAACAGCTCGGCACTGTTACGTTTTTGGAGCGGTTATCAGTTGACTAAAATCTACAATCTGACGTCGCGTAACTGTTCCAGTAGCGTTGCCTATGCTTTGGAAGCCTCATTGGATGGTGTTCTTGCCAAACAGAGTAAAAGCTGGCTGGCTACATTACGCATTTTGACCATGCCGGAACTGTGGATTGCCGCGCAGGTACGCAGACGGGCACTCTCAATGGCCTGGACGCCTGGGCTGGTGATGGATTACGCCCGAGCGCTGCGACATATTGTTCACCCCGTGCCTCAGCCATGGTATCAGCGTATTCTCAAGCGCAGGCAACCGGAAAAAGAGGGATAGTGACACGTCATGATTTTTTAACTCGATAATCACTCACGCATTTTTGGGTAAGGCTGAACGTTGATCATCCGGTGTCTATAAAAAGACGCCGGATAAATTAACGGACGTTAATTATCGCCCACAGAATGAAGCGGCGACTCTGTTAAAGTGGATTTGCGGGTTACCGAATTTGTCATCACCAGGTATATAGCATTCATCCCTCTTCATGCAGACATAGTTGCCGCTGCCATCGTCATTTCTTATCCATAAGTAGCGTGTGTTACCACAAACCAAATGATTACCGCCAATAACATTGGCTGCCTTTTTATGAGTTATTTTTTTCATGGGATCCATCCTTATTTAATATTAATGAAAAGTTAGGATAGCTATCTAAGGTGCAATTTCAAGCCATACTAAAGGAATGTGCCAATAACAGGATGATATTGGTGATTATATTGGAATGATCTCGTTTGTAGCACATTAAAGTTGTCGTGTTGATTTTGTAGGATAAATTCAACTTAACGTAGGTATCCGCTACCTCGCAAACCTTCCAGAACGCTAAAGAAAAAGTAACATCAGGGTAGGCTTCTGATTAATCTGAAAATATGTTCCATCCTGGTTTTTCTTGGCTGGCATCGTTCCCAAAAGGCTTCACTTGGTCAAAAAACAGGCGTAGAATCTCTGCGTCCAATAACCGGAGGTAGTGAAGTATTATGGTTGATCGTGAGTTAACAAATTGGAAAGACTTTATTGATGAGATGTTAGGTAACTAACACCATGTAGGGTTTAAAGCTTGAATAAGGCTATTTGGTTTGTTTTTATTTAAAGCACCTAGGGTAACAATATTAAGTCTTTAGCAAAGCAGCCTCGGTTCCCCGAAGCTGCTTTTTTTACGTCTGCTATTAGCTATCGTGATGGTGAGGCTGCGCCTTACCAGGGAAGCGGCGGCGTACCAAAACGAAGAACAGCGGCACAAAGAAAATCGCCAGAACGGTGGCTGAAATCATGCCACCCATCACCCCGGTACCTACCGCATGCTGGCTGCCAGAACCTGCACCAGAACTGATGGCCATTGGCAGAACGCCGAAGATAAAGGCCAATGAGGTCATCAGGATAGGGCGCAAGCGCAAGCGTGAGGCTTCCAGCGTTGCGGCCATCAAATCCTTGCCCTTATGGTTCAGCTCGTTGGCAAACTCCACGATCAGGATGGCGTTCTTGGCCGACAGCCCGATAATCGTCAATAGCCCTACCTGGAAGTACACATCGTTTTCCAATCCGCGCAGCCAGGTGGCCGTAACGGCGCCGATCACCCCCAGCGGCACTACCAACATGACCGAGAACGGGATCGACCAGCTTTCATACAGGGCCGCCAGACACAGGAATACCACCAACAGTGAGATGGCATACAGTGCCGGTGCCTGGGAGCCGGAAAGGCGTTCCTGGTAAGACATAGCGGTCCATTCCAGGCCGAAGCCGGTCGGTAGCTGGCTGACGAGTTTTTCCATTTCATCCATCGCGGTACCGGTACTGACGCCCGAAGAGGCCTCACCCACGATTTCTACCGTGGAGTTACCGTTGTAGCGTTCCAGACGCGGTGAACCATATTCCCAATGGGAGGTAGCAAAGGCGGAGAAGGGTACCATCCCACCGCTGTTGTTACGCACGTACCACTTGTTGATGTCCTCTGGCAGCATGCGGAAGGGCGCTCCGGCCTGGACGTATACTTTCTTCACTCGCCCGCGGTCTAAAAAGTCGTTGACGTAGGTGGACCCCCAGGCGGTTGACAAGGTGCTGTTGATATCGTCGATCGACACGCCCAGCGCCTGTGCCTTGCGCTGGTCGATGTCGATTTGCAACTGCGGGCTGTCATCAAGGCCATTATGGCGCACGCGCGATAGCTGCGGGTTTTGCCCAGCCAACTGCAGCAATTGGTCACGAGCCTCCATCAGCTTGCTATGCCCCAGCCCGGCGTGGTCTTCCAACTGCATATCGAAGCCCGAAGAGTTCCCCAGCCCGGTGATCGCTGGTGGGCTGCTGGCGATTACGCGCGCTTCGTTGATGTTACTAAAGGCCTTGGTGGCACGATCGATGATATCGAACGAGCTATTGGCTCCCGAACTGCGCAGATCCCAGTCCTTCAGGCGCAAGAACAGGCGTGCGACGTTCTGGCCGTTGCCGCCTGGCCCGGCACCGATGGTGGAGAACACCGACAGCACGTCGGCTTTCTCTTCGGTCAGGAAGTAGTGCTCGACTTTTTCCACTACCTTGGTGGTTTGCTGCAGGGTGGAGCCTGCAGGCAACTGCACCTGCACGGTGAACACGCCACGGTCTTCCTGTGGCAGGAATGAGGTTGGCAGTTTGATAAACAGTACTGCCATACCGGCTAATAGCAACAGGTAGATCACCATGTAGCGGACACTGTGATGCAGCACGCGCGCTACCCCACGTTCATAGCGTTCGGTGTTGCGGTTGAACATGCGGTTAAACCAGCCGAAGAAACCGCGCTTGCCGTGATGATGGCCTTTGGCTATCGGTTTGAGAATAGTGGCACATAGGGCAGGGGTGAGGATCATCGCCACCAGCACCGAAAGCACCATTGCGGAAACGATGGTGATCGAGAACTGGCGATAAATGGCACCGGTTGTGCCGCCGAAGAAGGCCATGGGAATAAATACTGCCGAAAGCACCATGGCAATCCCCACCAGCGCACCCTGGATCTGCCCCATGGATTTACGGGTGGCGTCCCTGGGTGAGAGACCTTCCTCGCTCATCACGCGTTCCACGTTTTCCACCACCACGATGGCGTCGTCCACCAAAAGGCCGATCGCCAGCACCATGGCAAACATCGTCAGGGTGTTAATGCTGTAGCCGAAGGCTGAAAGGATGGCAAAGGTGCCCAGCAGCACTACCGGAACGGCGATAGTGGGGATTAATGTGGCGCGGAAGTTCTGCAAGAATAGGTACATGACTAAAAACACCAGCAAAATGGCTTCCAGCAGGGTTTTTACCACGTCATGGATCGAAGCCTGCACGAAAGGCGTCGTCTCATAGGCAATCTTGGCTTCCAGCCCGTGGGGGAAATATTGTGAAAGCTCGGCAATCTTGGCTTTCACCAACTGGTCGGTTTGCAATTCGTTGGCACCGGAGGCCAGCTTGATGTTCATCCCTGCGGCCTGTAGGCCGTTGTAACGGCTGAGGTAGTTATAGTTTTCCCCACCTAATTCCACCGTGGCAACGTCACCCAGAGTCACCAGCGAACCGTCGCGATTGACGCGCAGCGTGATCTGGCGGAACTGCTCTGGCGTTTGCAACTGGGATTGAGCGTTGATGGTGGCGTTTAGCGCCTGCTGATCGACAGAAGGGGAGCCGCCTAGCTGGCCCACCGCCACCTGGGCGTTCTGCGAACTGATGGCATTGACCACATCCTGGGTGGTGAGTTGATAGCTGGTGAGTTTGTTCGGATCTAACCAGATGCGCATGGCGTACTGTGAGCCGTAAACGTCCATGCTGCCCACGCCGTTGATACGGCTAAGGGGGTCTTGCAGGTTGGAAACGATATAGTCCGCGATGTCCTGCTTATCCATGCTGCCATCGGTGGAGACAAAGGCCACCATCATCAGCGTGGTGTCGCCCGATTTTGACACCGTCACGCCTTGCTGCTGTACCGCCTGTGGCAACCGCTTGATGGCAGCTTGCAGCTGGTTCTGGACTTGCTGCATTGCCTCGTTGGGATCGGTGCCGGCTTCAAAGGTTAGCGTAACCGAAGCCTGGCCGGTATTGGTGCTCTGTGACGACATGTACATCATGTTGTCGAGACCGGTCATGCTCTGTTCAATAATCTGGGTAACGGTATTTTCCAGCGTCTGTGCCGATGCCCCTGGATAGGTGGCACTAATACGCACGTTTGGCGGAGCGAGGTTCGGATATTGTTCGACAGGCAGAGAAAAAATCGCCAACGTCCCCGTCAGGCAAAGAATAATTGCCAGAACCCAGGCAAAAATCGGGCGATCAATAAAAAAGTTGGCCATGCGGCATGAACCTCGTTGTGACTTGTTCTATTTTTGACTGCATCAGTTATGCTTATGCTTGGCGCTGACTGGTGGCCAGGCTGTCGCAGGATTTGATTGTACCCAAAGGTGCTACTGCACTTTACTCGTCAAGCGTAGATAAAGCGTGGAGAAAAAAAGGAGATAATGTAAATAACAGTAGTAGAAATCTACAGTTACACATTGCACCACCACGAAATGCGTCATTATGGCGATTTTATTGCGTTACGGTGAAATAATCAGGACGTTTTCTCAGCAGGAGTTAAGCATGGAAATTAACCCGGTATTTGCTCGTCGTCTTTACCTGTGTTGGCTGATCAGCAGCAATGAACGCCCTAACGTTCCACGCCTGATGGAACTGACCGGTTGGCCGCGCCGTACGTTGCAGGATGTCCTAAAAGCACTACCAGGCCTGGGCCTGGAGTTGCAGTTTGTGCAGCAGGGGAAGCGTAATAATGATGGCTATTACCAGTTGGCAAACTGGGGCCCGCTAAGCCAAAGCTGGATTAATCAGCACCATGAGATGCTGCTGGCGGCCATTGGTTGAATGTTCCCCGGCGTGCCGGGGAAGCATTACTGGCTTTTCGCTTCCAGGTACATCACGGTTGCTGCCACGCGCGAACGCACGTTGAGCTTGCGCAGCATATTGCGGATGTGTACTTTCACCGTCTCTTCAGAAATATGCAACTGTGCCGCGACCTGCTTGTTTGACATGCCGCGCGCCACTTCCTGCAAGACATCCAGTTCACGCTCGGTCAGAGCGGCAAAGGGATCGTGTTGCTCGCTGCGTGACGAAAGATAGTCCGCTACCGCATCGCTAATCACGTTCTGGCCCTCGGCGGCCTGGCGAATATGTTCCAGCAGTTGTTCAGGCTCGCTGTCTTTCAGCAGGTAGCCATCGGCGCCAGCATCGATCAGCGCATAGACGTCGCTGCGGGAATCGGAAACGGTCAGCACGATGATGCGTGCATCCACCCCTTCATCGCGCAGTGCTTTCAGCGTATCCAGCCCGGAAAGCCCCTTCATGTTCAGATCGAGCAGGATCACGTCTGGGGTGAACTGCGCAGCCAGGGCGATCGCCTCAGCTCCGCCGCTGGCTTCTGCCACCACGGTGAAAGTAGGATCTAGCCCCAGCAACTGTTTGATGCCACGGCGCATCAACGGGTGATCGTCCACGATCATTACTCGGTAATTTTTCATCACAATAAAACGTGCTCCCTGTAGCGAGTAAAGCCACTGCGTACTGCCGGCAGTAAAGCTGACTCTTAAAATATAGTAGTAATTGGCATCGTCGCTCGGCTCGAATGGCCGCCGTGCAATGCTGTTAGCCCTTATGGCGGGAAGCTAAGACAGACCTCCGTGCCCCCGGCCTTGCCACGCCTGATATGTAACGTCCCGTTCAGGCGCGTTGCTCGTTCGCTCATAATGGTTAACCCATAATGGCCTTCCGGTTCATCCAGGCTGCCGATGCCGCAGCCGTCGTCACAAATGGTGATCTCGTTGTCGCCGCTGGGGGAGACTTCGCAATGGATCACAATTTCCTGTGCATCGGCGTGTTTGATGGCATTAAGCACGGCTTCACGCACGATCTGTAGCGCATGAACCTGTTGTTGGGCATTCAACGCCTGTGAGGCTAACCGACAGTGTAACTGAATCCGCGCGCTGGTCAGCAGTTTTAATGGTTCCAATACCTGCTGCAACGCGGCGTTCAGATCGGCATCCTGAATGCTCAACCTGAAGGTGGCCAGCAGTTCGCGCAATTGGCGATAGGCATCCGCCAGCGCCCGATCAAAATCATCAATGATCTCATCTGCCTGCGATGAGTGGCCTGCCAGGGTACGTTTGAGCAAGGTAAGCTGGATGCGCAGGAAAGTGAGAGCCTGGGCTAACGAATCGTGTAGTTCACGGGCAATGGTGGCGCGTTCCTCCATCAGCAGGAACTGCATATGCTGCTTTTGTGCTCGGTTAAAGTATACCCCGCGGCTGAGCATATTGGTCACGCTTTGCATCAGATGTGGGTGGGGCGGTTGCTGTTCATGTTGCCAGCTCAGGCTACCCAAGGGTTTGTTGTCTTGCATAATCACCTGCGAATGCCAGGCCAGTTCCGCCACCGGTTCACCACTGCTGACCTGCCATTGGCTGAGGCTGTCTTCCACATTGAGCCGAATACAATGTAATTGTTCGCTCAGCTTGATGATATGCAGGACCTTCTCAAACGCCCGCTGATCCAACTGCCCAACGCTCAGCGCTTGGGAGCAACTGTAGAGTACCTCCAGCGTGCGGTTGGCCTGTTGTAAACGCTCGGTTTTTTCCTGCACCTTGTGTTCCAGTGACTGGTAGAGCTTCGCCAATTCGCCAGACATGGTGGTGAAGGTTTGCGACAGTACACCCAGTTCGTTTGGCAATGAAACGTCGAGCGGCGGATGATTGAAATCACGTTGTTGCATACGCAGGCTGGCATCCACCAGGCGTTTGAGCGGGGTGACCACTTGGCGGCGCATAAAGCGGATGCAGAACAGCACCAGGGCAATGATGGCGATGTAGCCCATCACGCTGATCGTCGCTACGATGGTCAGCTTTTGTTCGGAGTAGCGCTGCAAAGCCAGGACAAAATGGTCGATCTGATTCACATAGCTGGCCACGTTGGCCTGATAGTTTTCCGGGTTCCCAGCCAGGATCTGTTTTTCCAGTACCAGCCAGGCTTGGCGCAGCGTCAGGTATTTTTGCCGCACATCGTCAGGCACATAAAATCGATCGAGTTTAAGCAGGGCCGGAGCCATCAGCGACTGCTGATACTGTACCAGGTGCTGCTGCACTTCAGCGGAACCGTTAGTGAGCTCATACGCCAACCGGTAGCTCTGCATGCGCAACGATCCCGCGATATTGATCGCTTCGGCATCCTGCAGGCTGCCGGCCACGGTAGTCAGTGCCAGTCCGGTGGACAGCACGGAAAGGATCACGATAGCTATCAGCGCCTTCGCCAGGCTGCCTGTCACTGAGCGTTTTACGAGCAATTAAGCGTCCTTCTGGTTATTGGCCGGAGTGTTATGCGCCGTCAAATTATAACTTTTGCTGGCAAAAAGCATGGCGATTTTGAGCAAACGGCCGATTTACCGCCAAAACCAATCTTCGCTATATAATCAAGTAAATAGCGATTGGGCGGCCTACCGTTGGCAAAATGCCCTATATCGGCTATCAGTGATTGATCTGGCGCAAGTAATACCTACTTTTACCTATTTAGGGTGATTATCTACCCCCTCCGATAAGCCTATTTTATCCTTGCCTCTTACCCGAGGTGCGAGACAAACAATAATAAAGTCACACTATAATAATTTTTTACACGCGCGCGTGTTGCCAACTTTGAAGGATAACCCGAATGGCCGAATTGTCGCGACGCAGATTGCTCAGCGGACAATGGCGTCATCAATCTGATGCGATCCGTCCCCCGTGGTCGCGTGAAGCCCCTCTCTTCCTTGCGGGTTGTACCCGGTGTCAGGCCTGCGTTAACGCTTGCGAAACCGGTGTATTGATCAGCGGCAGTGGCGGTTATCCCGAAATCGATTTTCAACGCGCGGAATGTACCTTTTGCCGACAATGCGCAGATGCCTGCGAAGCCCCAGTGTTTTACCCACCTCAGCACCAACCCTGGCAACAAGTGGCGTCGTTTTCGGCCGTTTGCCTGGCGATGCAGGGGGTTGAATGTCGCAGCTGTCAGGACAGTTGTGAAACGCAGGCAATCCGTTTTCGGCCACGGTTAGGCGGCATAGCCCAACCGGCGCTCGAGGCGGCGGCGTGCAATGGTTGTGGTGCCTGCGTTGCCGGTTGCCCGACCTCGGCGATTGCAATAACCCGGAGTGAAAATAATGAGCAGTGAATGGCACGTAAGCGGGTTGATGGTGCAGGCCCGGCCTGACAAATTCCCGGCCCTGATCTCGGCGCTGCTGGCAATCCCTGATACGGAAATTCCAGCACAGGATCAACAGCAGGGCAAGCTGGTCGTCGTTATGCAAGCAGCACGCTCCCAGGCGTTGCTGGAAAAAATTGAGTCGGCACGCAATCTGGAAGGCGTGTTGGCAGTGTCGCTGGTTTATCACCAGCAGGATGAGCAAGGTGAGGTAATACCATGAAACTCAGTCGTCGAGACTTCATGAAAGCGAACGCTGCCGCGGCGGCTGCCGCAGCTGCCGGGCTGACGATCCCAACGGTCGCCCAAGCCGTGGTCGGCAGCGGTGACGAAATCAAATGGGACAAAGCACCTTGCCGTTTCTGCGGCACCGGGTGTGGCGTTCTGGTCGGTACCCAAAATGGCCGCATCGTGGCTTCGCAGGGCGATCCGGATGCCCCGGTTAACCGGGGTTTAAACTGTATTAAAGGCTACTTCCTGCCCAAGATCATGTATGGCAAGGATCGTCTGACGCAGCCAATGCTGCGTATGAAGAACGGGCAATATGACAAAGAAGGTGAGTTTACTCCCATCACTTGGGAAAAAGCCTTCGATGTTATGGAAGAAAAATTCAAAGGGGCACTGAAAGAGAAAGGGCCGGAAGCAGTCGGCATGTTCGGCTCCGGCCAGTGGACGGTATGGGAAGGCTACGCAGCCTCCAAACTGTTCAAGGCGGGCCTGCGCTCCAACAACCTCGATCCGAACGCGCGCCACTGCATGGCCTCTGCGGTAGTCGGCTTTATGCGTACCTTTGGCATGGACGAGCCGATGGGCTGCTACGATGATATCGAGCAGGCCGACGCCTTTGTGCTGTGGGGCTCCAACATGGCGGAAATGCACCCGATCCTGTGGTCGCGCATTACCAACCGCCGCCTGGGCAACGACAAGGTCAACGTCTCGGTCCTTTCCACCTTTGAACACCGCAGCTTTGAGCTGGCGGATAACGGCATGGTGTTCACCCCGCAGACCGATCTGGCGATCATGAACTATATCGCCAACTACATTATTCAGAACAATGCGGTTGACCAGGACTTCCTCAAGCAGCACGTCAACATCCGCAAAGGGGCGACCGATATCGGTTACGGCCTGCGTCCAACCCACCCGTTGGAGAAAGCGGCCAAGAACCCAGGCAGCGATGCTTCGGAGCCGATGAGCTTCGAAGATTACAAAGCCTTTGTGGCGGAGTACACGCTGGATAAGACCGCTGAATTGAGCGGCGTGCCGAAAGACCAACTGGAAGCGCTGGCCAAGCTGTATGCCGACCCGAATGTGAAAGTCGTCTCTTACTGGACGATGGGCTTCAACCAGCATACCCGCGGCGTCTGGGCCAATAACCTGTGCTACAACCTGCACCTGCTGACCGGCAAGATCTCCAAGCCGGGCTGTGGGCCGTTCTCACTGACTGGCCAGCCTTCTGCCTGTGGTACCGCGCGCGAAGTGGGGACGTTCTCCCACCGTCTGCCAGCGGACATGGTCGTGACCAACGAGAAGCACCGCCAGATTGCCGAACAGAAATGGCAACTGCCAGCCGGCACCATCCCGGAAAAAGTCGGGCTGCATGCGGTTGCGCAGGACCGTGCGTTGAAAGACGGCAAGCTGAACGCCTACTGGGTAATGTGTAACAACAACATGCAGGCTGGGCCAAACATTAACGAAGATCGTATGCCGGGCTGGCGCGATCCGCGCAACTTTATCGTGGTCTCCGATCCGTATCCAACGGTGAGCGCGTTGGCTGCCGACCTGATCCTGCCTACTGCGATGTGGGTAGAGAAAGAAGGGGCTTACGGTAACGCCGAGCGTCGTACTCAGTTCTGGCATCAGCAGGTGAAAGCGCCGGGCGAGGCGAAGTCTGACCTGTGGCAGTTGGTGGAGTTTGCCAAACGCTTCAAGGTGGAAGAAGTCTGGCCTGCGGAACTGATCAATCAGAAGCCGGAATACCGGGGTAAAACCTTGTATGACGTCCTGTTCGTCAACGGTGAAGTGAACAAGTACAAGCTGGAAGAGATCCCGGCCGACCAGTTGAACGACGAGTCGCGCGACTTCGGTTTCTACATCCAGAAAGGACTGTTTGAAGAGTATGCCGGGTTTGGCCGTGGCCATGGTCACGATCTGGCGGCCTTTGATATGTACCATAAGGCGCGCGGTTTACGCTGGCCGGTGGTGGATGGCAAGGAAACCCTGTGGCGTTACCGTGAAGGAACCGATCCTTACGTGAAGGCCGGTGAAAGCGTGCGCTTCTATGGCAAGCCTGACGGCAAAGCCGTGATCTTCGCGCTGCCGTTCGAGCCTGCGGCAGAAAGCCCGGATCAGGAGTTCGATCTGTGGTTGTCTACTGGCCGCGTGCTGGAACATTGGCACACCGGTTCGATGACGCGCCGGGTGCCAGAATTGCACAGAGCCTTCCCTGAGGCGGTATTGTTTATCCATCCGCTGGACGCCAAGAGCCGTAATCTGCGCCGTGGCGACAAGGTGAAGGTAGTGTCACGCCGTGGCGAAGTGGTGAGCATCGTCGAAACCCGTGGCCGTAACCGTGTGCCGAAAGGCCTGGTATATATGCCGTTCTTCGATGCCGCGCAACTGGTCAATAACCTGACGCTGGACGCTACCGATCCACTGTCGAAAGAGACTGACTTCAAGAAGTGTGCGGTGAAACTGGAGAAGGTATAAGGCCAACGGAATGAGCCAGCAACGAGATAAAACACCGGCCCGGCGGCGCTTCCTGCGGGATGCTGCGCGCAGCGTGGCCGGGTTGGCAGGGATAGGCATACTGCTGGGGTTGCAACAAAAGCAGTCTCAGGCACGTGATGGCCTGGCCCTGCGGCCGCCGGGAGCACTTGCCGAAGGGGCGTTTGATAGCGCCTGCATTCGCTGTGGCCAGTGTGTGCAAGCCTGCCCGTACCAGACGCTGAAACTGGCGACGCTGTTGTCGCCGAGAGCGGCGGGAACGCCGTACTTTGTGGCGCGGGATATCCCTTGCGAGATGTGTGAAGACATCCCGTGTGTGGTGGCCTGCCCGAGCGGCGCGCTGGATCCGAACCTGACGGATATCGATCAGGCACGGATGGGGCTGGCGGTGTTGCTGGATCATGAAAACTGTCTGAACTGGCAGGGGCTGCGTTGCGATGTGTGTTACCGCGTTTGCCCGCAGATCGACAAGGCCATCACCTTGGAACTGCAACACAACGAGCGTACCGGCAAACACGCCATGTTTCTACCGACGGTTCACAGCCAGGATTGTACCGGTTGTGGCAAGTGTGAGCAGGCTTGTGTGCTTGAGCAGGCGGCGATCAAGGTGTTACCGATGGAACTGGCACGTGGCCAATTGGGTGAACACTATCGCTGGGGCTGGCAGGAAAAGCAGCGTGCAGGGCATTCACTGGTGCCGGAAGGCCTCACATTGCCGGCACGCGGCGTAAAGGGAGGTGAATGATGGCTAATTCAGTCGCTGAAGCCGGGCGTGATGCCCGTCTGCGCCATGGCTGGTTGCGCAGCAACCGCTTCCTGATCCTGCGCCGTTGCAGCCAACTGTTGATCTTGTTGATGTTTCTCTCGGGGCCGCTGTGGGGCATCTGGATCCTGCGGGGCAACTACAGCGCCAGCCTATTGGCGGATACGGTACCGTTAACGGATCCGTTGATGATGCTGGAAAGCCTGTTGGCTGGGCATTGGCCAGCCTGGTTGGTGTGGGTAGGCGCGGTAGTCGTGCTGATCTACGGCCTGATCGGTAATCGGGTGTTTTGCGGCTGGGTTTGTCCGGTCAACCCGGTGACCGATCTGGCGGCCTGGCTACGGCGCAAGTTAGGTTTGCGTCAATCGGCCAGCCTGCCTCGTTCCCTGCGCTACGGCATCTTGCTTGTCGTACTGGTTGGCAGTGCAGTGAGTGGCACGCTGCTCTGGGAATGGATTAATCCGGTTGCCCTGATGGGGCGCGGGCTGATCCACGGTAGTGGGGAGGGCGTGTTAGCTTGGCTGAAAGGGTTGGGTGCCGCATTTGGTGCCGGTATCTGGCTGATTGTGGCGCTGTTCCTGTTCGATCTGCTGGTGGTCGAACACGGCTGGTGTGGCCATCTTTGCCCAATGGGAGCGCTGTATGGCGTCATTGGTAGCCAGGGTGTGGTGCAGATCAGCGCGGAGCAGCGTGACAACTGTACTCGCTGCATGGATTGTTTTCATGTTTGCCCAGAACCGCAGATCCTGCGTGAGCCGTTATTAGTAAAAAAAGGTACACCACGGGTTGCCAGTGATGCCTGTATTGCCTGCGGACGTTGTATCGACGTTTGTGCAGAAAACGTATTCGAAATTAAGAGCAAATTTCATTATTCGGGAGCCAAAAAATGACCAGCAATGTCCTGAAAAAGCAGCTTTCCCTGTGGGGCGCGCTGTTAACACTGGTAGTTGCCAGTGCCGCGTTTGCCGCCAGTGATGTCGATCTCAAGCAATCGCCAGAGGTTTCCGGCACGGCTGAAGGGCAGATCAAAATGCCCAAGCAGCAGGAAAAGATGGCGCTAAACTATGTCAACCAGCCGCCGATGATCCCGCACAGCATCGACGGCTACCAGATTAGCAAAAACACTAACCGCTGCTTGCAGTGCCACGGCGTGGAGCACTATCGCACCACCGGCGCACCGCGTATCAGCCCGACACACTTTATGGACAGCGATGGCAAGGTGCTGGGGGAAGTCGCTCCACGCCGTTATTTCTGTCTGCAATGCCACGTACCACAAACCGATGCGGCACCAATCATCGGTAATGATTTCAAGCCTATGCAGGGCTTTGGGCACTAAGCGGGGGAGCTATGGCCGAACGTAATACCACAACATCCGAGAAAAAGGCCGGGCCGATCCGCCGTTTATGGCGCTGGTGGCGCAGGCCGAGCAGGCTGGCACTGGGGACTTTGCTGCTGTTGGGCTTTGTTGCCGGGATCGTTTTCTGGGGCGGTTTCAACACCGGTATGGAAGCGGCCAACACCGAAAAATTCTGTATCAGCTGCCACGAGATGCGTGAAAACGTCTACGAAGAGTATATGGAGACGGTGCATTACAACAACCGCAGTGGCGTACGTGCCACCTGCCCGGATTGCCACGTTCCGCATGAGTGGGCACCAAAGATGCTGCGTAAGCTGAAGGCCAGTAAAGAGCTGTACGCCAAGGCGTTTGGCCTGATCGACACGCCGCAGAAGTTCGAAGAGCATCGTCTGACCATGGCCAGCAACGAATGGGCGCGTATGAAGGCCAATAACTCGCAGGAGTGCCGTAACTGTCACAACTTCGAGTATATGGATTTCACCGCGCAGAAAACCGTGGCGGCCAAGATGCATGACAAAGCGATAACCGAAGGCAAAACCTGTATCGATTGCCATAAAGGGATCGCACATAAACTGCCGGACATGCACGGAGTCCCTACCGGATTCTAACTCTGGTGGATATCAACCCCGCAGCGCTGAAAGGCCTGCGGGTTTTTTTCAAAATGGCCATGTGTCGATTACTCGCTACCCCGTCCTACCGTGACAAAATGATGAGTGTTTGTTTCAGAGCCAGCACAACGGGACTGGATATCATCATTTATCCTAATTGCATATATTATTTTTATCCAAGTAGGCGCTTGGGTTGGAAAACCAAACGACAAACTGACTGAAGAGGATTGATAATATGGACGCTCATGAGTTTATTACTGATGCACGCATGCATGGTTGGGATAAAGAGGATAAAAGTAGCATTTATTCGATGCTGAGTTTTGAAGTTAATCCCAATGTCACAGAGGCCGATAAAAAAATCAAAGTTGGCATTTATTTGTTTAATGCCAGCTTTGATTCTGTAGCCGTCAGGGAGGCCATAGGCAATGAGAATTTTTCGGGATTTGCTAGCGGATTTTATAACTGCTTTAATCAAGCGGCCTTAAAGAGTGTAAATACTGGGTATGCTCAAGTCGGTGGTGATACCGTCGGAGACGTATTGGCACGGCAGCAGGAAATTATCGTTTCATATCAGGATATGATCGATAAAGGGATCTTGACACCCAATTCAATGATGTTACCAGCAAATGGAGGGCCATTTACCAGTGCCTGGCTCGGTGTCGATTTCTACGATGAAGAGGGTAACGTGACCAGTGGTACAAGTTTCCAGCTGGATGCTATTCCTAAAGCGTAAATAAGTCGGGTTATTATCCAGTTCCACAGCTGTCTTATTTATAAAAACCTTTTGTTGTGAAATAAGAGGTTTTTATCTCATTGAGCTATTTCAGCTGTGTGGCATTGGCTCGCCACTGTAATATCATCTCGCTGAAATTTTAGTCGCCCCAACTCCCCATTTCTGTTTAGCATGCGGTTTTTTGTTGCAAATCTGCTGTAGCTGCGCTTTGCTAGTGGCCAAAGGTTGCAGTGCGTTGGCTAACGGAAGAAGGGAAGATGTCGTCAAAAATTGAAAATATCAGAAAGCAGCTGTTATCGGACAACTGGTACGTTTTGAATAAATACACCTTTGAGTTAAAACGTAAAAATGGCGGAACCATCGAACAGGTGCGTGAGGTCTATGACCGGGGCAACGGGGCGACCATTTTGCTGTATAACCGCGCCAAGGGCACCGTGGTACTGACCAACCAGTTCCGCATGCCGACCTATGTCAACGGCAATGCCACGGGCATGTTGTTGGAAGCCTGCGCCGGGCTGCTGGATGACGATCAGCCTGAACAGTGCGCCCGCCGTGAAGCGGTAGAAGAAACCGGTTTTCAGGTTTCGAAGGTGCAAAAGATCTTTGAGGCCTACATGTCGCCGGGTGGCGTGACGGAAATACTCCACTTCTTTATTGCCGAGTACCAGGATGATGAACGGCAAACCAGCGGTGGTGGCATCGAGGATGAAGATATTGAAGTGGTGGAACTGCCTTTTGGTGAGGCAATCGCGATGATCGCCGACGGCCGCCTCAAAGATGGTAAAACCATCATGCTGTTACAGTATTTGCAGATCCACCGGGTGATGGAGTAGTTTCCCTCACCCCAACCCTCTCCCACAGGGAGAGGGAGCTGTTAGCCACTACTCGTTTGAAAATAAAAAAGTCATTTTAGCTAGCTTGATCGTCCTTAGCCAAAGTGAGTCACTACCTTTAAAACACACTCGATCGGATCCCCTCTCCCTGTGGGAGAGGGTTAGGGTGAGGGGCAACTGCTTTGCCGATCTCACTTTTCTATCATCGTCTTACAGCTGTGCGATCAGCATATCTTCCAGCTTCTGCTGGTCGACGGCGAACAGGCGAATGCCTTCGGCCAGCTTCTCAACCGCCATGGCATCCTGGTTGTGCAACCAGCGGAACTCGGCCTCGGCCAGTGGCGCAGGCTGATAAAATCCTTCGGTAGACGGCGTCAGTTTACGTTCGATAGGCTGATTGCTTTGTTTCAACTCTTCCAGCAGGTTTGGCGCAATGGTCAAACGGTCACACCCCGCCAACGCCAGGATCTGCTCAACTTTACGGAAGCTGGCACCCATGATCACGGTCTGATAGCGGTGCTGTTTGTAGTATTCATAGATAGTACGAACGGATTTCACGCCCGGATCCTGCTCGGCATCGTAATCGGTCATCGGCTGTCTGGCCTGATACCAATCGTAGATACGGCCAACGAACGGCGAAATCAGGTAGACACCGGCTTCGGCGCAGGCACGGGCCTGAGCAAAGGAGAACAGCAGCGTCAGGTTGGTGTTGATGCCTTCTTTTTCCAGCTCTTCGGCCGCCTTGATCCCTTCCCAGGTGGCCGCCAGCTTGATCAGAATGCGGGATTTATCGATCCCCTGGTTTTGATACATGCCGATCAGCTTGCGTGCTTTGGCCACGCACATACCGCGATCGAAGGATAGGCGGGCATCCACCTCGGTGGAGATACGGCCCGGCACGCTTTTTAGAATTTCTACCCCGATATTCACCGCCAGTCTGTCACTGGCGTTAATCAGCTGGGTTTCTTTGCTGCCGCCTTGCTGGCGGGCGTACTCCAGCGCTTCGGTGATCAGCGATTTATACTGCGGTAGCGCCGCGGCCTTGAGGATTAACGAAGGGTTGGTGGTGGCATCCTGCGGTTCGAACTGGCGGATGGATTCGATATCACCGCTGTCGGCAACGACTACGGTCAACTGTTTGAGTGCGTCTAATTGATTCATTTATAAGCTCCTTGCCCAAAGTCATAACAGTAAATGAGAACGTATTTCATTATGGTTAACACCATGCATCATATGGCTGATGAATGAAATACGCTTTTTCTGATTGTTGCAATGGATAGAAACAATGGGGGGCACAAATGCAGCCTGGCTGCGGGCCCCCACGCATTGACGCTTTATCGGCATTGGGTTCAGCGTTGGCCAACGACCTGTTCGTAATAGCCTATTCTTGCCACCTTGGGCGCCGATCCCCCTCCTTCAAATTCAGAGCTCAGCCAGGCTTCGACGATCGATTTCGCCAATTCCGGGCCAATGACGCGTGCGCCAAGCGTGATGATTTGTGCATCGTTGCTTTTACGTGCGCGCTGTGCCGAATAAGTATCATGGCACTGTGCCGCGCGGATCCCCGGGACCTTGTTGGCCACAATGCTCATGCCAATACCGGTGCCACACAGCAAAATGCCACGGTGGTGTTTCCCATCCTTAATGCCCTGTGCCACCTGAAAGGCGATATCGGGATAACCGACGGGGGCCGTATCGCTTCCCGGTGAGTAGTCGGTGACCGGAATATCGCGTTGTTGCAGAAAAGCAACGATCACATTCTTCAGTTCAATGGCGGCATCATCGGCGCCAATCGCAATAGGCTGCATAACACATCTCCTGCTGGTCAAGGGTAAGGCTGACGATCCCCGGTGGCGCGTCATGGCTATTACCATAACCATCATTTATCAAATGTTCAATTGATGTTCATTTGTTTTTGTTTTTATTAGGCGGTAATGACTACTAAAGGTGATTGATGTCACGAATAAATCGGCTTTAAGGCCATTTTCATGACTTTATGGGGGCTTGTTGAGCAGGATCACAATTTCAAAGGTTGGTTGTGGGCAAACATGTTGAGAGTATGTAGTGTTTATTTGTTCTTTGTGTGTACTTATGATCATAAAAATAAACCCTACCCGAGGATAGAACTATGTGTCAGAACTGCGTAACAGCGGCAAACATGGCCGAAGGCATTCCTGAAACCATGAAAGCGGTGGTGGCCTATGCCCCGAAGGACTATCGCCTAGAGATTGTGGCGGTACCGAAAATTGGCCCGAAAGAGATCCTGGTGAAAGTTGAAGCCTGCGGCATCTGCGCCGGTGACGTTAAAGCGTTTGAAGGAGCCGCCAGCTTTTGGGGGGATGAAAAACAACCGGCTTACATCAAAGCGCCGATGATCCCTGGCCACGAATTTATCGGCCACGTGGTGGGATATGGTGAAGGCGTTGAGGGATTTAAGCTGGGCGATCGGGTGATCTCTGAACAGATAGTCCCCTGCTGGCAATGCCGTTTCTGCAACCGTGGCCAGTATTGGATGTGTGAGAAACACGACCTGTACGGCTTCCAGAAGAACGTTAATGGCGGTATGGCGGAATACATGAAGTTCACCAAAGAGGCCATCAACTACCACGTTCCTGCGGATATGCCGATCGAGGACGCCATTCTGATCGAACCCTATGCCTGTTCTTTCCATGCGGTACAGCGCGCCAATATCAAACTGGGTGACGTTGTGGTGCTGGCTGGGGCCGGAACGCTGGGGTTAGGGATGATCGGGGCGATTAAAAAATCTGGCCCATCGAAGCTGGTGGTGCTCGATCTGTCTGACGAGCGTCTGGCGTTAGCGAAAGAATTTGGTGCTGACATCGTGCTGAACCCACTGCGCGATGATGTGATGGCGATCGTTAAGGACATGACCGAAGGCTACGGCTGCGATATTTACATTGAAGCCACCGGCGCGCAGCAATCTGTCGAACAGGGGCTGATGCTGATCCGCAAATTGGGCACCTTTGTCGAGTTCTCGGTGTTTAAAGATCCGGTGACCGTCGATTGGAGCATTATCAGCGATCGTAAGGAGCTGGACGTGCTGGGGTCGCACCTGGGCCCTTATTGTTATCCGTTGGTGATTGAAGGGATACGCAATGGCGATCTGCCCACCAAAGGCGTCGTCACTCAAACGTTGCCACTCGAGCAGTTTGCTGAAGGCTTCGCCATGATGAAACGGGGCATCGGCTCAATCAAAGTGGTGCTCAACCCAAACCTGTAATGCCTGCATCATTCTTCGGGTGCGGGCTAGCCTGCACCTCCACAATTCAATGTGCTGGGGTGTTTTATGCTGAATGGACTGATTCATCGCATTGGTCTGTCACCAAAATTAATGCTCGGTTATGCCGGTGTGTTGGTCTTTATGATGGGGGAGGGGCTGGAACAAGGCTGGCTTTCACCCTATTTGATCGGCAAAGGCTTAACCATTCAGGAATCTGCGCTGCTGTTTAGCGTTTACGGTTTTGCTGCGGCAATCTCCGCCTGGTTTTCCGGCGTTTTGGCGGAAATCTTTACCGCTCGCCGCGTCATGCTAGCTGGATTGTTGCTGTTCTTGCTGGGCTCGGTGTGTTTTCTGGTGTGGGGATTACCCAGTAATAACCTGTCGGTGATGATACCGACCTATGCGTTGCGCGGGCTGGGCTATCCCCTGTTTGCCTATGGTTTTCTGGTATGGGTCGCCTATGAGGCTCCGCCGGAGAGGCTGGGTTCCGCCGTGGGGATTTTCTGGTTTGTCTACAGCGGTGGGTTGAGCGTACTGGGCGTGCTCTACTCCAGCATCATGCTGCCGTTCCTGGGGGAAATTCACACCTTATGGAGCGCATTAATCTTTGTGGTGCTCGGGGCGATGATCGCACTGATGCTTAACCGCACCCCTGGCCATAGCGACGTGGGGGACAAGCAAAAAGCCTCCCTCAGCTATGTGCTCAAGGGGATCACCATTGCGTTTGAGAACCCGAAAATCGGCCTGGGTGGCATTGTCCGCACCATCAATACCTCTGCGGCGTACGGCTTTGTGGTGTTTATGCCGATGTACATGATGGATATCGGGTTTAGCCGCACAGACTGGCTACAGATGTATGCGGCACTGTGGACGGTGAACATTATCTTCAACCTGATCTTTGGGGTGATCAGCGACGGCCTGGGCTGGCGTAACGTCGTCATGTGGTTCGGTTGCGTCGGCTGCGCTATCACCACGCTGATGTTCTATTACGTGCCTTATTTCCTTGGCCCCAATTTTCTGCTGACCGTCGTGGCCGCCGGGCTATTCGGTGCTTGCCTGGCTGCCTTCGTACCTCTTTCGGCCATTATGCCAACGTTGGCCCCGGAGAATAAAGGTGCCGCCATGTCGATCCTGAATCTCGGCGCGGGGTTGAGCACCTTCGTTGGCCCGGCAGTGGTAGGGTTGTTTATCGGCAGCTTGGGGAGCAGCGGGGTGATTTGGATTTTCACCGGCCTGTATTTGTTCAGCGGCGTATTGATGAAATATGTCACCTTGCCTAAAGCCGTGCCTGCCACCGTGGAAGAAAATCATCACAGCTTGGCGTAACTAACCGTTTGAGGGAGTTTTCTATGATTACTGGTCAAAGCAAGGGAGCCTTGCAAGGGAAAGTGGCGTTGATAACCGGCGGCGCGGCGGGAATAGGTCTGGCTATTGCCAAATGCTATCTGCAAAACGGCGCGCAGGTTGTGCTGTTGGATCGCGCTGCACAGGTGGTGCAGATTGCCCAACAGCTGGATCAGCAGCAGGCATTGGGCATCGTGATGGATGTCACCGACAAAGCCTCGGTAGAACAGGCTGTTGCGCAGGCTAATGCCCATTTCGGGCGGCTGGATGTGCTGGTCAATAGCGCCGGGATCGTCGCGCTGTATCCGGCGGAAGAACTGCCAGAAGATGCTTGGGATAACACCATGGCGGTGAACCTGAAAGGGGTGTTCCTTACCAGTCAGGCCGTGGGCCACTATTTGATTCGTCAGGGCAGTGGCAGCATTATCAACCTGGCCTCGCAGGCCGGTGTAGTCGCCTTGCCCAATCATCTGGCTTACTGCGCCAGCAAGGCCGGTGTGATTGGTTTGACCCAGGTTCTGGCACTGGAATGGGGGCCGCACAACGTGCGGGTAAACGCCATTTCACCCACGGTGGTGCTGACCGAGTTGGGGCGCAAAGCATGGTCAGGCGAGGTTGCGGAACAAATGAAGCAGAAGATTCCCCTAAGGCGCTTTGCCGAACCCGAGGATATTGCCGCCAGTGCGCTGTTTTTGGCGAGCGATGCGGCCAGCATGATCACCGGCAGCAATCTGGTGGTTGACGGCGGTTACACCATTCAATAACTCGATACTCAGGCGAAAGAGAGGCCATGATGAACAGAATCATTAACGATCCCGATCACGTCGTGGAAGATGCCATTCAGGGCTACCTGAAGGCTCATCCGGAATATTTTACCGCGACCGATAATGCACGAGTGCTCAAATACCCTGCTGCACCGATCAAAGGCAAAGTGGGCATTGTTACCGGTGGGGGCTCGGGGCATGAGCCAGCGTTTCTGGGTTATGTTGGCAAGAACATGCTCGATGCTGTTGCCATCGGTGAGATTTTCTCTTCGCCAACGGCGGGAGCATTTCTGGATGCGTTCAAGGCTGCGGACAGCGGGGCGGGGGTTGCCTGCCTGTATGGCAACTATGCTGGCGATAATATGAACGTCAAAATGGCGATGAAGAAGGCCAGCGCCGCCGGTATCGCGGTAAAAACCGTGGTGGCAAATGATGATGTTGCCTCTGCGCCCGCCAGTGAAATTGAAAAGCGCCGTGGCGTCGCCGGTGAAATTCTAATGTGGAAAATCGGGGCCGCTGCCGCAGCACTGGGTTACGATCTCGACGGAGTGATTGATGCTGCGCAAAAAGCCATTGGCAATTGCCGCTCGATCGGGGTCGGGCTCAGCTCTTGCACCATCCCGGCGGTAGGTAAGCCCAACTTCCATATTGCCGATGGCCAAATGGAGATCGGGATTGGTCATCACGGCGAGCCTGGGATTGAGGTATCACCGATCCAGTCGGCGTCTGCGATGGCTGGCACCATGCTCGACTTTGTGCTCAATGATATGCCGTTGAACAAGGGGCAGGAAGTCGCCTTGCTGATTTCTGGCCTGGGGGCCACGCCGGTGATGGAGCTCTACATCTATTATGCCGAGGTTGAAAAGCGGCTGACGGAGCGTGGCATCAAGGTTCACCGTCGCTATGTGGGGAACTATTTTACCTCTCTGGAAATGATGGGGGTGACGCTAACCGTGATGAAACTCGACGACCAATTGAAAACGTTGCTCGATATGCCCGCTCATTCATTGGGCCTAACCCAGGTGGAGTGAATCATGACCACACAAATTTCGACGCAGTATGGCAATGAGATCGTCACGGCGCTGATTGGCGTGATTGTCAGCAATCGTGAGTATCTCAGTGAGATAGATGGTGCGATTGGCGACGGCGATCACGGCATTAATATGTCAAAAGGCTTCACCTTATGTGGTGAGTCCATCAAGGGCCAAAATCTGTCGTTGGCACAGGCTTTCGACGCGGTAGCGGACGCGCTGATGGAAGGGATTGGTGGCTCGATGGGGCCGCTGTATGGCAGTCTGTTCATGGGCATGGCCGACGGCGTGCGCGATAAAACGGCGCTGGATAAACAGGTTTTTCTGGCCATGCTGCGCAATGGGCTCACTGAACTGCAAGACATCAGCAGCGCTGGCGTAGGCGACAAATGCCTGATGGATACGCTGATCCCTGCGATCGAAGGGTTTGAGCAGGCGGTTCGGCGCGGTAATAGCTTCAGTGAATCGCTGGAACAGCTGAAACAGGCTGCCGTTGCCGGACGTGATTCAACCCGCGATCTGGTTGCCAAGATTGGCCGCGCGAGCCGGTTGGGGGAACGTTCGCGCGGTGCGCTGGATGCCGGTGCGGTATCCTGCTGTCTACTTTTATGCCAACTGGCTGATGCGGTAGAACAACGCTTGAATACCGTTGCCGCTTGAACAGGTTATACTAGCGAGCAATGCGATAAGATGGGTTCGGCATGCTGAACCCATCTTCTATTGAAAAAGACTAATCTGCCGTGGGGAAACGTGTAACGGATGGAAAAAAAAACAGGATCCCAGGATAACGAACTGCTGACTGAAATTGCCGTGGCTTATTATCAGGACGAAATCACTCAGGAGGAGATTGCAAAAAAGTTCGGTATTTCACGGATTAAGGTCGGGCGTTTACTCAAACGGGCTAAAGAAGAAGGCATTGTTGAGATCACCGTCCGCTATCATCCGGTATTCAGTACCCGGCTGGAGCAGCAAATGCTGGAGCGCTTTTCCCTCAGCCGTGCATTAATCGCGCTGGATCATCAGGATGAGGAAGAACAGCGGCGTCAGGTAGCAGCATTGGTTTCCGGCTATCTGGCTATGTCATTGAAAGATAATATGGTGCTGGCGGTTGGCCAAGGGCGTAACGTGGCCGCGATCGCCGACCATGTGGGCAGCGTGGCACCAAAAAGCTGTAAATTTATCTGTGGCATTGGGGGGACGCATCGCCCTGGTGACGCTATAAATGCTGACCACATCAGCCGCCGTTTGGCGAAGAAGTTTGGTGGTAGCAGCGAGACGCTGTATGCCCCGGCGTATGTTGAAAACCGGGCGCTGAAAGAGGCGTTTATGCAAAACGGCACCATCAAGGAAACCCTGGATCGGGCGCGCAAGGCCGATGTGGCTCTGGTGGGCATTGGTGATATGAATGAAAACAGCTACATGGTAAAACTTGGCTGGTTTACTCCCCACGAGATCATTGATGCCAGTCTGAATCAGGGAGTGATCGGTGATATCGCCGGTTATGACTTTTTCAATGCGCAGGGGATGCATGTGGATACGGTGATGAACGATCGCGTCATTGGCCTGAGCATTGATGAACTGCGGAAAATCCCTTGTGTGATCGCCATTGCCTCTGAGAATACCAAAGCGTTGGCTATTCTGGGCGCGCTGCGCACCGGGGCGATCGATATTATCGCGACCAGTGCCCTCAACATCCGCACCATTCTTAATATGTCACAGTAATCGCTACGGTAAAAAGGGGTTTAACTGCGTCAGGTTGAACCCTTTGCACTTCTCCCCCTCCAGGCCACATTCTACCTGCGAACCTTGCCCGCCTGGCACTTGAGCAATGCAACGGAAGCGACAGTGAGATTTGCTGCGTGAGTGGTAAACGACTGACGCAGGCATAACCAAAATTGCTGCTTTTCTGTTCGCTTAACTTCCTTTTAACTTTTATTTACAAGTTTCGCCCAAGGTTATGGCACGCTTCAAAGTTTGTGACGATTCTCTCACTATACTAGTTCAGCGATAAAGCCTTACCTCAACATAAAAGAAGAAAGCAAAGGAACCCATAATGGACGAACAGCTCAAACAGAGTGCCCTTGATTTCCATCAGTTTCCGGTCCCAGGGAAGATCCAGGTATCGCCGACTAAACCGCTAGCTACACAGCGCGATCTGGCCTTGGCCTATTCGCCGGGCGTGGCTGCTCCCTGCCTGGAAATTGCCGCCGATCCGCTGGCCGCTTATAAATATACCGCCAAGGGTAACCTGGTGGCGGTGATCTCCAACGGCACCGCGGTGCTGGGGTTGGGGAATATCGGGGCGCTGGCCGGTAAGCCGGTCATGGAAGGTAAAGGGGTTCTGTTTAAGAAATTTTCCGGTATTGACGTGTTCGATATCGAAGTCGATGAACTCGATCCTGACAAGCTGATTGACGTGATCGCCGCGCTGGAACCGACCTTCGGCGGCATTAACCTGGAGGATATCAAAGCGCCCGAGTGCTTCTATATTGAGAAGAAGCTGCGTGAGCGTATGAAGATCCCGGTGTTCCATGACGATCAGCATGGCACGGCGATTATTACCACCGCTGCGGTGCTCAACGGCTTGCGGGTGGTGAAGAAAAACATCTCCGACGTACGCCTGGTGGTATCGGGAGCCGGTGCGGCCTCGATTGCCTGTTTGAACCTGCTGGTCGCGTTGGGGCTGAGCAAGCAGAACATCACCGTTTGCGACTCCAAAGGCGTGATCTATCAGGGCCGCGACGCCAAGATGGAAGAAACCAAGGCGGCGTATGCCATTGCGGATAACGGCCAGCGTACGCTGGGGGATGCCATTCCCAATGCCGATATTTTCCTGGGTTGCTCCGGCCCTGGCGTGTTGACGCAGGATATGGTGAAAACCATGGCCAGAGATCCGCTGATCATGGCGCTGGCTAACCCGGAACCGGAAATTCTGCCGCCGTTGGCGAAAGCGGTGCGCCCAGATGCGATCATCTGTACTGGCCGTTCTGATTATCCCAACCAGGTGAACAACGTGCTGTGCTTCCCGTTCATCTTCCGTGGCGCGCTGGATGTGGGGGCCACGACCATCAACGAAGAGATGAAGCTGGCCTGCGTGCACGCTATTGCCGATCTGGCGCTGGCAGAGCAGAGCGACGTGGTGGCTTCGGCGTATGGCGATCAGGACCTCTCCTTTGGCCCGGAATACATCATTCCCAAACCGTTCGATCCGCGCCTGATTGTCAAAATCGCCCCGGCGGTAGCCAAGGCAGCCATGGATTCCGGCGTGGCGATGCGCCCGATCGAAGACTTTGATGCTTACGTGGAGAAACTGACCGAGTTCGTCTACAAAACCAACCTGTTTATGAAGCCGATCTTCTCCCAGGCGAAGAAAGAAGTGAAACGCGTGGTAATGGCCGAAGGTGAAGAAGAGCGCGTGCTGCATGCCACTCAAGAGCTGGTATCGCAGGGGCTGGCTTATCCGATCCTGGTGGGCCGCCCAAGCGTAATTGAAATGCGCCTGAAGAAACTCGGCCTGCAGCTGACGGCGGGCAAAGACTTTGAAGTGGTGAATAACGAGTCCGATCCACGTTTTAATGAATACTGGGGTGAGTATTACCAGATCATGAAGCGCCGTGGTGTTTCCCAGGAGCAGGCTCGCCGTGCGGTGATCGGTAACCCAACGCTGATTGCTGCCATCATGCTGCACCGTGGTGAGGCTGACGCGATGATTTGTGGCACCATCGGCAGCTACCACGAGCATTATGACGTGGTGGAAAAGGTGTTCGGGTTCCGTGAAGGGGTGCATGTGGCAGGGGCGATGAACGCCTTACTGCTGCCGAGTGGCAACACCTTTATCGCCGATACCTACGTCAACGATGACCCAACGCCGGAACAGCTGGCAGAAATCACCCTGATGGCGGCAGACACGGTACGGCGCTTCGGGATTGAACCGAAGGTGGCGCTGTTGTCCCACTCCAGCTTTGGTTCTTCCAATTGCCCGTCGGCGAGCAAAATGCGTAAAACGCTGGAACTGGTCAATCAGATGGCGCCAGGATTGGAGATCGACGGTGAGATGCACGGTGACGCCGCGCTGGTGGAAAGTATCCGCCACGATTTGATGCCGGACAGCCCGCTGAAAGGCGCGGCCAACATCCTGATCATGCCAAGTATGGAAGCGGCACGGATCAGCTACAACCTGCTGCGTGTCTCGTCTTCCGAGGGGGTAACGGTAGGGCCGGTATTGATGGGCGTATCGAAACCGGTACATATCCTGACGCCGATCGCCTCAGTGCGCCGTATCGTCAACATGGTGGCATTGGCCGTAGTGGAAGCACAAACCCAACCGCTGTGATAGCGTAAAAGAGACCCCCTGCGGCTTCGGCCACAGGGGGTTTTTTTATGCGTGGCAGCGTTCGGCAATCGCCTGAATGTCGGCAGGCGTGGTTCGGCAACAGCCGCCAATCAAGCGGGCCCCGGCATGCTGCCAATCGGCCAACTGATTAATCAGATGATGCTGGTGGTTACCGCAGCTGTGCCAGGTTTTGCTCACCGCGTCGTAGTGTTCGCCGGAGTTAGGGTAAACCAGTAACGGTTTATTGCTCAGCACGGCAAGCTGCTGCAACGCCGGCGTGACGTTTTCCAACGCGATACAATTGACGCCTACTGCCAGTACCTGAGGGTTATTGTTAAGCTCAGCCATGACGACGGCCAGTGGTGTACCATCGCTTAGATGCTGGCTATCGCGCAGAGTGAAAGAGAACCACCCACCCAGCGCTGGGAATTCCTCCAGCAGCGCCAGCAGGGCCTGTAATTCGGCGAACGAAGGCAGCGTTTCACATGCCAGGAGATCCACTCCAGCATTGGCCAGAGCAGTGATACGCGGACGATGGAACGCGATCATCTCTGCTTGCGGCAGATGGTAGTCGCCACGGTATTCGGATCCATCCGCCAGATAGGCACCATAAGGGCCGACCGAACCGGCAACCAGTAAAGGCAATCGCTGCGGGCGCTGGGCCAGATAATCGGCGCGCGCCTGCTGTGCCAGATGGACGCTTTGGGCGATCAGTGCCAACGATTGCGACTCATCCAGGCCTCGGCGTAAAAAACCTTGGGGCGTGGCCTGATAGCTGGCGGTAATGGCGCACTGTGCTCCTGCATTGAAGTAATCCAGATGCACCTGATAAATCAGCTCCGGGTTTTCAATCAGCACTTTTGCCGACCACAACGGATCGGTGAGATCGCAACCTCGGGCCTCCAGTTCGGTGGCCATTGCCCCGTCCAAAATCAACGTGCGGTTATCGGCCAGCAAGGCGGCCAGAGGGTTGTTAACCGACATGTTCTTCTCCGGTGTTCAGTAGGTTTTTCTGCCCGGAACGCCGGGTCAGGTAATAGGCCAGATAACAGATCGCCACAAACGGCAGGCCGCAATACAGCGCCACGCGTTGCTCTGGGTCGAATGCCAGACCGATACAGGCCAATAAACACAGCGCAAAGCCGACAATAGGCGTCAGCGGATAGCCTGGTGCACGGTATTTCAGCCCTTCAATTGGCTGACCGCTGCGCAGATAGCGGCGGCGAAAAACGTAGTGGGCGGCACAGATGCTCAGCCAGACGGCAACGACCGCAAAGCCGGAGATGGCAGACAGTGCCACAAACACCGTATCGGGAGCGATCACGCTGGTCAACAGGGCCAGCACGCCGCCGAGCATGCTGAACGTCAATGCATTCATCGGGATCCCGCGCGCATTCACCCGTGAAAAATAGGCAGGCATGGTGCGCTGATTGGCCAGCGACCACAGCATGCGCCCCGAAGCATACAGCCCGGAGTTGGCGGCCGAGAGAATGGCTGTCAGGATCACGAAGTTAAAAATATCGGCGGCATAAGGCACACCAATGCGCTCAAAGACCAGAACAAACGGACTTTTCACGATCCCGGCCTGCTCCATAGGGATCAGCGCTGCCAGGATAAATACCGTACCGATAAAGAACACCATCAGGCGGACCACCGTAGTGCGGATGGCCCAGGGCACCACTTTTTCCGGATTTTCGGTTTCGCCCGCTGCAATGCCGATTAGCTCAGTACCGGAGAAGGCGAAATTGACCGCTACCATGGTCATGAGGATCGGTAACGTTCCATTGGGCAGCCAACCCGATGAGGTCAGGTTACTCAGGAAGGGCGCTGGTGTGCCGTCTTTCATCGGGATCAGGCCAAACATGGCTGCACCACCTAGCACGATAAACGCCAGAATGGTGATCACCTTGATCAGCGAGAACCAGAATTCACTTTCGGCGAAGAAGCGGGTGGTAATGACGTTGAGCAGAAAAATGGCCAGACAGAAAATCAGGCACCACAACCAGACCGGTGATTGTGGAAACCAGTATTGCATACAGAAACCGGCGGCAGTCAGGCTGGAGCCCAACGCGACGGTCCAGGTCAGCCAGTACAGCCAGGCAACGGTATAGCCGGTTGCCGGGCCAAGATAGCGTGCCGCATAGACGTGAAATGCGCCGGTTTCCGGCATGGCGACGGCAAGTTCCCCCAGACACAGCATGACCAGATAGACCACGACAGCGCCAATCAAATAGGCCAGCAGGGTGCCTAGTGCACCGGTAGTGGAGATGATATAGCCAGTGTTGAAAAACAGACCGGTACCGATCACGCCGCCCAGCGACAGCATCACCAAATGCCGGGCTTTCATGGTGCGTTTGAATTGCCCTTCAGCGGCAGGTTGCATAACACCCTATCCGTATAGACGTCTAAATGGCTATCAGTTATACCCGTTCCATTACGCGAAATCAACGTAACTCAAAACACGGTAACGAAAAAACAGGTGTCGGCCACCAGGTGCTGCCAATTTCTATATGCAAATGATAATTATTATCTATAATGTCGCCACTTTTGTGTAAGGAAAGACAACATGAAGTTTCTGATATTGTTTGCAACGTTGGTGCTTACGGCCTGTAGCCAGGGGCCGACCTCTCCCCCGAAAAGCGACATTACCACGCTAGGCAAGATTGTTGATTTACGCAGTGGCGAGATATTGACGCCGCAGCAGTTACTGACGCGCCTGGCAGATCAGCCACGGGTGATCGTGGGTGAAAAGCACGACAATCCTTATCACCACCAGATCGAACTGTGGCTGGTAGAGCAATTACCTAAGCTAAGACCGCAGGGCAGCGTGCTGATGGAGATGATCACGCCCAGCCAGCAAGGCAAAGTGGATGAAGTAAAGCAGTGGCTGCAAACCGAACCGACGGTACGTGATAGCCGCGTAGCTGAACTGACAGCTTGGCAAACCAGTTGGAAGTGGTCACTGTATGGTGACGTGGTAATGGCGGCGATGCGTGCACCTTATCCTCTGTTATCCGCCAACCTCGATCGCAGCGAAATCATGGCGTTTTATCAGCGGCCCGAATTCCCCAAAGGCCAGCTTTCCGTGCGCCCAGAAGTTCAGCAGGCGCTTGCTGTCACCATCCGTGATTCCCATGACGGCAAAATTGATGAGGTGCAGCTGCATGCCATGCTCGCCATTCAGCAGCAGCGCGATCGCCGTATGGCCGAAAGTTTACTGGCTGCACCCACCCCTGCACTGCTGATGGCGGGCGGATATCATGCCTCCAGAACGGTAGGTGTGCCGCTGCATATCCAGGATCTGCAGCCCGGTGCCAAATTTACGGTGTTGATGCTGGCAGAGCAGGGCATGGCCATCGATCGGTCCATGGCGGATTACCTGTGGGTCACGCCAACCGCAAAATGATTACGTCAGGATAGCGAAAAGATCTGTCATTAATATTTACAAATGATTATCATTAGCAAATGTGATCTGCAATCATTCGCAATTAGGTAATCTACTATCCCTATGTTTAGTCAGCCTTATAGCACTCAGGCGGCTGCTCTGCCGCAGCCGCGCTGGGGGCGTGGTTTACTGTATGCGCTAGGCGTTCATCTGGCGCTGGTATGGCTGTTTTACTGGCCGCAAACTTCGTTGCCGCCGGTGCTGATGCCGCCACCGGCGATCATGCTCAGTTGGGCGGCGCAGATCGAAGCGCCAAGCCAGCCTAAACCGTTGCCGCTGGGGGTGCAGCAACAAGCGGACAGTTCTGCAGCACAGCCTGCGCAACAGCAGCGGGAGCCGGAGATGCCCGAACTGGCACGTGCCGAGGCGGCAAAAATTGTGGTGGCCGAGCGCAGTAAAAATGCGCATAAGCAGCAGCGTAAAGCGCCGCCAAAGCCGCCAACTCCGATGGAGAAAGAGCAAGACGTCACGCATTCCGCAGCAGCCAGCACGGCGGCACCCAAGGCGCAAAACCTGGCACAGCGCGTGGCGGCTCCGTTAAACAGCGATTCTAGCGCGCAGGCACAGGCCAAGCTTTCCTGGGAGAGCCAGGTCAAAGGGATGCTCAACCGAGTGAAGCGCTATCCGGCAGACGCCAAACGGCGTCAGCGTTCGGGGGCACCGGTGGTGAGTTTTGTGGTGGATGCTCAGGGGCGAGTGGCCGATGTCGTACTGAAAACGCCCTCCGCTACCGCGTCGTTAGATCGTGAAGCGCTGGCGGTGATATTGCGTGCGCAGCCGTTACCTTCGCCACCAGCGGAGATGCTGCGCCAAGGCAAAATTGCCGTGACCATGGCAGTGGATTTTAACCTGGCGTTGTTGTAAGCCAGCCAAAAAGTATTTACCCATCAGGCGTTATCTCTTGTTGCACGCAATAGGAGGGGGTTACTACGCTCAAATTATTGTGAGGGGTTATGACATTACCTGTTCAATCGGCTCGCTGCCGCAGGCCTTTGGTAACTTATCTACTGATTTCTATGGGGTTATTAAACTTTGCCACCAAGGTGGCCGCGCAGCCGCCCCAGGCTGAAATTATTCCGCATAAATTAACCGCCCAGGGCGAAACACGAATCGATAATTATTATTGGCTGCGTGATGATGGCCGCCAGAATAAACAGGTGTTGGCTTATCTGACGGCGGAAAACCGTTATACCGAACAGGTGATGCAGCCGTATCAGACGCTGCGCGATCGGTTGTATCACGAAATGCTGGGCCGCATGAGCACGGAAGATCGCTCGGTTCCCTACCAGCTCAATGGCTACCGCTATCAGGAACGCATTGATGCGGGTAAGGAGTTTGCCGTCTACCAGCGGCAGGCCGTTGCGGATGGCTCCGCCTGGCAGACGTTACTGGATGCCAATCAGCGCGCCCAGGGCCAAGATTATTACCGCGTGGGGGGAATGGCGGTCAGTGAAGATAACCGCCGCCTGGCCGTGGCGGAGGATACTCAAGGGCGCAGGCAGTACCGCATTTCCCTGCGCGATCTGGCTAGCGGCGCTTGGGCCAAAGAGGTGATTGAAAACACCTCGGGCAATATGGTGTGGGCCAACGACGGCAACAGCTTGTTCTATGTGCGCAATCATCCCCAAACGCTGTCACCCTATCAGGTCTACCGCCATCAATTTGGTACGCCGGTTGCGGCCGATAAGCTGGTGTATCAGGAAAACGATGGGGCATTTTACCTGAGCTTGGGTCTCTCCTCTTCGCGGGATTACGTGATTGTCACCATCAGCGGGAATACCACTTCCGAAGTGCGTCTGCTCGACGCCAACCGGCCGCAAACTCCGGTACAACTTTTTGCCCCGCGTCAGGCCGGGCGCGAATATTACCTCGACCATTATCGCGGTGAGTTTTATCTGCGTTCCAATCATCAAAGCCCGCACTTTGGTTTGTACCAGACTGCGTCCGCGAGCCAGCCATGGCAGCCGCTGATCGCTCCACAGGAAAACGGTGAGCTGGAAAGCTTTGCCCTGTTTCGTGACTGGTTGGTGGTGAAAGAGCGCAGTGAGGGCCTGGTGCATTTACGGCAGATTGCCTGGCAAGGGGGCGAGCAACGTAGCATTGCGTTTGATGATGCCAGCTATATGGCCTGGCTGGGCTACAACCCGGACCCGGAAAGTGACCGCCTGCGCTATGGCTATTCGGCCATGACCACGCCAACCAGCACCTATGAATGGGATCTCAACAGCGGTAAACGCGAGTTGCTGAAACGACAGGAAGTGAAGGGCGTAGAACCAGGCCTGTATCACAGTGAGCGCTTGTGGATCACCGCCCGCGACGGAGTAAAGGTGCCGGTCTCGCTGGTATACAACAGCGCCAAATTCAAACCTGGCAAAAGTCCGCTGGTGGTGTATGGCTACGGTGCCTATGGCATGAGTATGGACCCGGCGTTCAGCGCCAACCGCATTAGCCTGTTGGATCGCGGTTTCGTCTATGCGCTGATCCACGTCCGCGGCGGCGGTGAGCTTGGGCAAGACTGGTATCAGCAGGGCAAACTGACGAACAAACCAAACACCTTCAATGACTTTATCGATGCCACTCAGGCGCTGATCGATAAGGGATTCGGGCAGCCGGGGCGCGTTTACGCGATGGGAGGCAGTGCCGGAGGCTTGCTGGTGGGGGCGGTGATCAATCAGGCTCCCCAACTGTATAACGCGGTGGTGGCTCAGGTGCCTTTTGTGGATGTGCTGACGACGATGCTGGATGACAGCATTCCGTTGACCGTCGGTGAATACGAGGAGTGGGGCAACCCCAATCAGCCGCAGCCCTATGCGCTGATCAAGTCCTACAGTCCGTACGATAATGTGCGCGCGCAGCGCTACCCGAATCTGTTAGTCACCAGTGGACTTTATGATTCACAGGTGCAGTATTGGGAACCCGCCAAATGGGTGGCGAAGCTGCGCCAATTCCAGCAGGGGGATGCGGTGTTATTGCTGTCCACGGATATGTCGGCGGGCCACGGGGGGAAATCGGGCCGCTTGAGTCGATTGGAAAATAGCGCGCTGGAATACAGCTTTATTTTAGCAATGGACGAAAAAGCGCAAAAATAAGGCTCTTGGCCGCGCAGCTTAATGGCTGCGCGGCAGATAATAACCATAATTAATTTCCGCCTACCTGGCGGTATTTTCTGCTGAGCATTGATCACTCACTGATTTTGATAGCAATACTTTAGGGGATATATGAAATTTAAACTGCTTATTGGTGCGGTTGGCACCGGTATGGTTTTGTCTGGCCCGCTGTTGGCTGCAGAAAATAAAGGCCAAGCGCTATTCAGCCCGCTGAACGTTTCGGCGGCGACTAATAACAGCGAACAGGAGGCATTGGAAAAGCCTGGGGCATTCAGCTCGCGCGACGAAAATAAAAATCTACAGTCGATAGATAATATCCTGCGCAGCATGCCCGGCACCTTTACTCAAATCGATCCCAGCCAAGGGGCGGTCAGCGTCAATATTCGTGGGATGAGTGGTTTTGGCCGGGTAAATACCATGGTTGATGGCATTACCCAGAGCTATTTTGGCACCTCGACCTCTGGCGTGATGTCCCATGGTTCTACCAACAATCAATCCGGTGTGCTGATCGATCCGAATTTTATTGTTGGGGTCGACGTGGCGCGTGGCGAGAACAGCGGTGCATCTGGGGTGAACGCATTGGCTGGCAGCGCCAACTTCCGCACTATCGGCGTGGATGATGTGGTGTTTGCCGATAATCCGTTTGGCGTGCGCACCAAGTTCTCCGTGGGCAGTAACGGTATTGGCCGCAGCGGTATGATCGCCGTTGGGGCCAAAGGGGCTGCGTTCACCGATACCGGCAGCTTGGGCGTGATGGCTGCCATTAGCGGCAGCTCCATCTATTCCAACTTCAACAACGGCGACGGCGTGAGCAGTGAAGATTTTGGTTACGACGAGTTTATGAAGCAAAACCCCAAATCGCACCTGTTCAAGGTGGATATCAAGCCCAACGAATATCACAGCATTGAATTATCCGCCCGAACTTACCAGAATAAATTCTCGCGCCGCGATATCGACAGCAACGATTTTTATCTCAAATATCACTACGCGCCATTTTCTGAGTGGGTGGATCTGAATATGACCGCCAGCCACAGCAAGGGTAATCAGAAGTATGACAGTGATTCACTGTTCACTTTCTTTAATACCAATGCGGAAAACCGCTCCGACGCGCTGGATATCAATAATACCAGCCGCTTTAGCCTGTGGCAGACCGACGTAGCGTTCACCTACGGCGGTAAACTGATGCGCAACCAGTACGACAAGCACGTCGAATCGCAGATTGAGGATCCGCAGACGGCACATGAGGCGATCGAGAACAACACCTTTGCCCCGTCGGGCGACCAGCGTATCGCCAGCCTGTACACTGGCTTGCAACTCAACCGTGATATCTACCAGCTCGATCTCAATCTCAATTATGCCAACAACAAGCTCACTGGCTTTAAACCGGCCTGTGATTTGCGGGTGGAGTGTTTTCCGCAGGGGAGTGCCAACATCGACCTGAAGGAGCACGGATTTAACCCTTCGGTGATGCTGTCTGCGCAGGTCACGCCTTGGCTGCAACCTTTTGCCAGCTACAGCAAATCGATGCGTGCCCCCAACATCCAGGAAGTGTTCTTCTCTAACTCCGGAGGCGCTTCGATGAACCCGTTCCTGAAAGGCGAACGTGCAGAAACCTGGCAGGCCGGCTTTAACCTCAGCGGCAACGATCTGTTGTTCAAGCAGGATACCCTGCGCTTTAAGGCGGTGGTTTACACCAGTAAAATCAAAAACTATATCTTTAGCGAGTCTTACATGGTGTGCCGAAATGGCCGCAAGTGTAGTTTGGGTGAGAACTTGCAGAATGACTGGAGCGATGCCAGCGAAGAGTTCTCGGATAACATGTATATCTACGTCAACTCCCTGACGCCGGTGCGTACCCACGGGGTGGAGCTGGAAGCCAACTATGATGCTGGCCGCGGCTTTGCCCGTGCCTCATTTAGCAAACAGCACACCGACCAGCCTACCTCTATCGCCAGTAGCTACTTTGGTGCGGGAGATATCAACGAACTGCCGGACATGTATTTTACTCTGGATAGCGGGTTACGTTTCTTTGACGAAGCGCTGACCGTGGGCAGCATCATCAAATATACCGGCAAGGCTCGCCGTCTTTCTCCTGATTTTGAAATGAGTGAGCAAACCGGGAAGTTGATGAAACAGGAGATGCCAAATATTCCTACCGTTATCGATCTGTACAGCACCTATCAGATAAACCGTAACCTATTGCTGAAATTCAGCGTGCAAAACGTGATGGATAAAAGCTATTCCGATGCGCTTAACAAACTGAATATGCTGCCGATCCAAGGGGATGAGGCTACTGCGGCCAACACCGCCCGCGGTCGAACTTATCTGTTTGGTGGCGAGGTGCGCTTCTAAGCTGATTTGAGGCGTTTGCGGCCCCTCACCCCAACCCTTATGTCTTGATCTTCTCCGCCTTAGCGGAGAAGATCCCCGACAGATCATCGGGAGATAGCCA